>CASEQE010000084.1 GCA_949289995.1 uncultured Peptococcaceae bacterium | reverse complement strand
CGCTTTTTGCCAATTATGTGGCATTAACCGTAATCCCAAAAGATTAGCTTTTCTTTTGCAAAAAGGATTAGCCTTGCGGAATGAAACTGCAGGCAATTGGCAATATCGCTTTACCTGGCGCAGTTTTCGCCAGTTTGCTCTGCAAGGTGATACGCTGGAAATAGAGGGAACTTCCTTTGTATCTGAGGATTTGCTGGCATACGCTGGCATGGAGATCGACGATATTCTCGTTTATATGCTCACTGGTCCATCCTGGCAAGCGGAAGACGGCAGCCCAACGATAGAGTTGTTATTACAAAACAATTGGGTATCCGCTTATATGATGGCGGCTTTTAAATATTTGCGCCAGTATTTTGGCCAACGTTTGTCTCCCGACCAGGAACTTTCGCCTTCTTTAGCGCCTGGTTATGGTTTTTCCTGCTGCCAGGTAAAGAATTTTTTTCAGTTGGTAGACGGTGGCGTGATTGGAGTGGAATTAGCGGAGGGAGGCCTGATACGTCCTTTTAACAGTTGCGTAGGGCTATTTCTGATCTATCGTAAGCAATCGCTAGAATTACGCTTTGGCAAACAGCAAGGGGGAAAAACATGCGAGTAACATTTTTGCCTAATCAAACTGTGCACGAAGGGAAGGTCGGAGAAAACTTATTGCATTTGATTAGTGCTGCCGGTATCGTAATCGACGGTTCCTGCAAAGGCTTAGGGCGCTGCGGTTGCTGTCGGGTACAAATTATTGGCGGCGATGCCGGGGAGCCGGATGCCGCGGAACGTAAAATGTTCAGTGCCAAGGAATTGGCGGAAGGATGGCGTTTAGCATGCCGCATCACGGTTAACGATCATTTGCGAGTGCTCTTACCCCAATTGGCCAATGCCGATCAAAGAAAAAAAAATTTGCTGTTTATTCCCGATGATTTTCAGGATGACGGCCGTTGTGGCGGTTTAGGGGCTGCCTTTGATATCGGTACCACTACGGTAGTGGCGATGGTATGGCAAATGGACAACGGACGTTTGGTGGATATTGAGGCTGCCACCAATCCACAAAGCGTTTATGGTGCTGATGTTATCAGTCGGATTAATTTTTGTGGAGAGAAAAGGGAAAATTTATATATTATGCAGAGCAAAGTGGTGGATTGCTGTAATGACATGTTAAAGATGATGGCTGAACGCAGCCGTTTCTCTTTAACGGAGGTGCGGGAAGCGGTAGTGGTTGGCAATACCACCATGAGCCATTTGTTTTTGGCTGCCTCGCCGCAGACTTTAGCGGAGTCGCCTTTTACCCCAGCTTTCTATGGCTGCCAACGTCGTTTGGCAAGGGAATTGGGGCTCTGTATATATCCAGATGCCGAAATCACGGTTTTACCAAATATAGCAGGCCATGTTGGATCGGATATTGTTGCCGGTTTATTGACCAGTCGTTTGCTGTGGCGTCAATCGTTAAATTTGTTTATTGATATGGGTACCAATGGCGAACTGGTGCTGGCGGATGGTCAAGAGGCATGGGCTTGTTCTACCGCCGCTGGTCCCGCTTTTGAGGGAGCGGCAATTTATCATGGTATGCGGGCGGCGGAGGGAGCGATTGAAGGTGTTGCTTTGGAGCAGGATGATATTGTGCTGCAAGTTATTGGCGGGGGCAAGCCTAGAGGCATATGCGGTTCGGGATTAATTGACGGAATGGCAGCATTGATTACTAGTGGATTGGTGGAGAAAAACGGTCGTTTGGCATTGCCTAGCGCAGCGGCAGCAAAGGGTATACCTGAAACGTTAATCAAACGTTTGGAAACACGGAATCAAATGCCAGTATTTGTCTTGTGGCAAGGAGAAAATGGACAAGAGGTCGTAATTACGCAGAAAGATATTCGGGAAGTGCAATTGGGCAAAGGGGCAATCGCCAGCGGAATACAGATTTTGTTGGAAAGAGCTGGTAAAAAGCTGTCTGACTTAGATAAGCTTTATGTGGCTGGCGCTTTTGGTAATTATATTAAAAAAGAAAGCGCAGTGGCGATCGGCTTGCTGCCACCGGTTCCCCTGGAGCATATTGTCTCCTTGGGCAATTCTGCCGGCGCCGGAGCGGCTATGGCATTACTCTCCCGGATGGAACGGGAACGTATTATGCAGGAAATAGCGACCATCCAGCATGTGGAATTGGCACAAACGGAGGGATTTCAGGATAAATTTATGGGCGCTATGGCTTTTTAGTAGATGGGAGGCATAGTATATGAACGGAAAAGAAATTTTGTTGGAAACCTATCGCCATCATGACGTACCCCGGGTCGCTTGGATACCCTATGCGGGCATACATGCGGCAAAATTAGCCGGGTACACTGCCAAAGAAATTTTGTTGGATGGCGAAAAATGCTATGCAGCTTTAATGGAAGTGAATCGTATATACCGACCTGACGGTCAAGTGGTTCTATTTGATTTGCAAATGGAAGCAGAAATTTTGGGTTGCCAATTGAAATGGGCAGACGATGCGCCACCTTCGGTGATTAGTCACCCATTAGAGGAGGAAAGTAAGAAAAAAATACCTTCCTTGGATACGTTACCCACGGAAGAAGACGGGCGTATTCCATTAGCGGTGGATATGGTAAGACGTCTGAAACATGATGTGGGAGCGCATACCGCATTGTTGGGGTTGATCACTGGACCGCTAACTTAGGCATCTCATCTGCGCGGCACTAGCTTCTTTCGGGATATGTTTCGGGATCCGACATTTGCCAAAGAATTGTTGGGGTATTGTACGGAAGTTAATAAGCGAATGGCGCATATTTATATTGATGCCGGTGTGGATGTGGTAGGCGCAGTGGACCCTGTGCTTTCTCAAATCTCTGCTAAGCATTTTAATACGTTTTTGTTGGATTATTACACGGATTTGTTTAATGAAATCCGTAATCAAAATATTTTTTCCGCATTTTTTGTTTGTGGCGATGCTACGCGTAATATTGAAGCCATGTGTCATTCCTATCCCGATTGCATTGCCGTGGATGAAAATGTGGATATGGCGCAAGCAAAACAAATTACCGATGCCTATAATATTGTGTTATCTGGCAATATTCCCTTGACCTCGGTTATGCTTTTTGGTACGCAGCAGGACAATATGAAATATACGTTAGAGATGTTAGATACCTTGGATCATCACAATTTAATTATTGCCCCAGGCTGCGACATGCCCTATGATATTCCTATTGAAAATACTGTCGGCGTGGTGCAGACTATACATGAGCCAGAGCAAGTGCGAGAAATGTTGAAAAATTACGAGGCCATTGATGAGGATATTGAAGTAGAATTGCCGGATTATAGCAAACGAAATAAGCCGTTTTTGGAAGTTTTCACCCTAGATTCCGCTTCCTGCGCTGCCTGTACATATATGTATGCGGCGGCATGTGATGCCAAAGCCCATTTTGGCGACGCCATCGATGTTATAGAATATAAATATCTATATAAGGAAAATATTGCTCGTTGCAAAAAAGTCGGCGTTAAACATTTGCCTAGTATGTATATTGATGGCGAATTAAAATGGTCCTCCATTATCCCCGAGCATGATGTACTCTTTGCTGAACTGGAAAAAGCAATCGCTAAGTACAAATAAAAAAGCGCCTCCTTTATGAAAGGCGTATCAAAAAGTTTTTTCCGGTCAGGGCTGGTAAGGCGACCGATCCCACCAGCCCTGCCACGCTGTCGCACGCACAGAACATGGGAAAAGAGTATCCGGCTCTTTTCCCATGTTTGATTATTAACGGATTGATCTAGCGTAAAAATATCAAGTTTAATATATTATAACATGATAATAAAAAGAATACAATACGGTACGGATAGGATAGAGCCATTTAACCTAGCGGCTTCATACTGGCAATAAAAGATTGCCAGATATATGGTTTGTTCTACCGGTGTTTTGGCGGCTAGGTTATCGGATATGGATAGCGGATATGGATAGCGGAAACCCAGGATGGCGTTAATATTACAAATGGATTTTATTACGCTGCCATGATGGCATAGGGGATAGGGGGAGCTCAAAATACTTTGGCTATAATATCCAAGCCGGCGATTACGGTACCTATGCTGCTACCGATATTGGCCATAATTACAATAAGCAATATACGCAAAAAACGATTACGGAAAAATCCTTTGATATGAAAGATATCCTCTGGAATATTATTGACGTCTTTTACGGTAGGCTTGCGAATCGCAGCTTCGGTTAGGCCGGCAAGCCAGCCGCAGGCCAAGACGGGGTTCAAAGAGGAGATGGGCGCTACTGCAAGGGAGGTTAAAATGGTTAGCGGATGTCCTAAGGACATTAGCGTAAATAGGGCGGCCAAACCGCCGTTCCAAAGAATCCAAGATTTGATTTGTTGCCAACCAATTTGCGGGTTGAGAAAGAAACCATATACGATCAACGCCACGATCAAGGCGGGGATTAGCCAACCGATAATTTTACCGGTGGATTTTTTGGGCGGAATGGTCGTTAATTCTTGCAAATCATGATCTTTCTCAATTTCTTTGCATACGCCTGGCACATGTGCTGCTCCTAAAATTGCTACAATTTTAGGACCAGGGGCATTTTTAATTTTTTCCGCCAAGTGTTGATCGCGTTCGCTCACCAAAATATCGCCAATTTGAGGAAATTCCTGTTTGAGTTCTGCCAACACCGATTCCAACATATCTTTTTGCAATAATTCTTGCAAATATTCGTCGGAAATTTGTTCTTCACCGTTTTCACCAAAAATGAGATTAAAAAGCAATTTACATTTATCTCGAAAGCCGATTTTGCGCCATATACGCAAAAAAGTAACCTGGATGCTACGGTCGGCTAAGATTAAATTGGCTCCAGTTTCTTCGGCGCAAAGAATACCTTGCATCATCTCTTGGCCAACTGCCGTATGCAGTTTTTGGGCAATGCGTTTTTGATACGAGCTTAGCGCCAAGTTAATGAGCATAAAGGCAACTTTTTTTTCTTTAATCACTTTTACTACGTCGGTATTTTCCCATTCTTTGGGATTCTTGATACTTTGATATCTGGCTTCGTCCAATTCGATACAGATACTGTTGGGTCGTTCCGCATCAATTGTTTCCTTAACCAATTCGACGCTATCTTTAGACACATGGGCGGTGGCAATAAGCAGAATTTCTTTATCTTTATAGGTTAATCTAGTTACTTGTTCGCTCAAAGATACAACCCCTTAATGATTATAGTTGATGAATATCGACGGTGTAAGCGTCGTTATTGGGAATATTGCCAATGCGCCAAATAGAAACGCCGTTAATTCCCAACAATCGGGCAATAGCCGTTTTTTCATTAATACTGCGTTGGTTTTCAAACCATAAATAAACGATTTCTCCAGTGGTTTTATCCGTATATGTTAAATAGGGATTTTGATAGGCTAGAGAAAAGCTGCTGGTGGCGCCGGCGTTTAGTATTTCTCCGACTTGAGTGATAGACAAAGTTTTCGGCGTGCCTGAGCTAACTTTACCTTGATTGTCAATCGGCCAACCGACGGCGGTAAAGCTAACGGCTAGTACGACTTTATTGGCATCACGGACGCCACTTACAGGATCTACGGCTGCTTTTAGCGAGTAGTATACATCTGCAATCGGCGTTAGCGCCGCATTTTTCTGCCAAGTTGTGCCGATCATGCCGTTAAGATTTGCCGGCTGATAATCGTGAGCCATAACGATTACTTTGTCAGCTAGATCGCCAATAGCTCGATAGTCAAAGCCGTCAAAATAAGAACCTTCCGCCAATTTGGGTTGCACAGCTACATACAACGTTTTGTTCAATTGCGACAGGCCCGCCTGTAAGTCCGTTAAAAAGCTGGTAAATCCCTGGCGTACAGCCTCGCCCTGTAGACCTTCAAAATCTATGGTAACGCCGGAATAAGGGTTGCTACCAAGTGTTTGATAGGTAACGCTGACTTCCTCTATAATCGCTTCGACGGCCTGTTGCCGGTAAGCGGTAGAAAGCAACAATTCTTCCGCTTGGTCGGACATATATACGCCTAAATGCATTTTTACACCGGCTTTTTGCAAATAGGTAACGATGTCTTCATAGCCTTGTGGCACTACAAATGTGCTGCTGGCTTTGGTATTGCTGGTATTCAGCCATGCACCGCTGTCATCAAGGATCATGGTACTCCACATATAGGTTACGGCATCCATTTGTGCGGCCAGATCTTTTTGTGCGTAAGAAGAAATGGCATAGAAACCATGGAGAAATTGTTCGTCGCCATAGTATTTTTCATATATGCGCACTAGCATAGCGGCGGCTTCTTCTCTTTTGGCAGAGGCGTTGGGAGAAAAGCTGGTATCGCTGATGCCGTTAATCATACCGATGTCATAAGCCACGCCGATGTAGCCTTGATTGGAAACGACGTCGGTAAAAGGCAGACTAACGTTTTGTTTAGCCGCTTCTTTTAAGCCTAAGGCGCGTACAAACATAATCGCCATTTCTTCCCGGCTAATGGGTTGATCAGGGTGAAAAGCGCCGCCAGCATCCAAAACGTCGTTAGCCGCCGCCGTTTCAATGTAGGGATAGTACCAGGCATCGCTTGTTACGTCGCTAAAAGAAGGTTGATTGGGGAGGCTGGTAGGCCAGTGGAACATATTGGTTAACATGGTTGCAAATTCCGCTTTGGTTAAGGATTGGCCATAGCCAAATAAATTTTCTCCTTGGCCTTGCATCAAATCGTAAGTAGCGGCTGATTGGATAGAGGCGGCTGCCCAACTATCGACCGGGACGTCGCTGTATGCGGCTAAAGTAGGGGAAACAAGTAAGAGAGTCAGAGCGATAAGCAAAAAAATAAATAGACCTGTTTTTTTGAGCATAAAATTTCCCATCCTTTCATCCTAGGGACAGCATGAGCCGCGCGCATGTATATCATTCAGTTCGAAGACCTTATGTGCCTTTTTGTTTTTCGCCACTACTTGTTTACAACATAGGTCAAAACATAGCAAAAAGGTGAAGCTTATTATGAGTGTGTGTGTTAGCACTTTATGCCGGAAAATAGCTAATATCGTTTCGTAAACGTAGTAAGTAGGCTTCTTTGTAAAAAGCGAATACGCAGGCAAAATAATGTGCTTATCCTGCCTACGTAGACGTTGTATTTTATTTGCCTATTGCTTTTAATCTTGCTGTGGCTCTGGCTAAAGCGGCTTCAGCCCTAGTTTTATCCAAATTGGCTTCTTTGGCTTCCAATCTTTGTTTTGCCCGGGCCAGGGCAGCTTTGGCACGAGCTTCATCAATATCTTCAGCCAACTCAGCACATTTTACTAAAATCAGCGCTTCGTTGTTTTTTACTTCCATAAACCCGTTACCAACGGCAATTTTACCGGATTTTGTGGAAGTTTTATATTCCAGAACACCTATGGAAATAACGGTTATTAACGGAGCGTGATCTGCTAGAACGCCGGTCATGCCGCTAGCCGTAGGCACATTTAGACTTTCTACCATTGCACGAAATACTTCTTTATCAGGGGTTACGATTTCCACATAAATTTTATCTGGGTCGGTCATTCTATCACCTTACCCTTCTACAGGGTTTCTGCTTTGGCAACCGCTTCTTCAATGCTGCCTACCATCATAAAAGCTTGCTCCGGTAAATGATCATATTTACCGGCAACCAATTCTTTAAAGCTGCGGATGGTATCAGTCAAACGCACATATTTGCCAGGCATATTGGTAAAATGTTCGGCCACATGGAAAGGTTGGGAAAGAAAACGTTGAATTTTTCTTGCCCTGGCGACCAAAATTTTATCATCTTCGCCTAATTCATCAATGCCCATGATGGCGATAATATCCTGCAATTCTTTATATCTTTGTAAAATGCGTTGTACCGATCTGGCCACCTGATAATGTTCGTTGCCAATAATTTTTGGATCTAAGGTGCGGGAGGTGGAATCCAAAGGATCGACAGCCGGATAAATACCCAGTTCCACGATGGAACGGGATAAAACCGTTGTGGCATCCAAATGGGCAAAAGTAGTGGCAGGAGCCGGGTCTGTTAAATCGTCCGCAGGCACATAAATGGCTTGCACCGAGGTAATGGAGCCAGATTTTGTAGAAGTAATACGCTCCTGTAAGGCACCCATTTCTGTGGCCAATGTAGGCTGATAGCCAACGGCAGAAGGCATACGTCCCAGCAAGGCGGAGACTTCGGAGCCAGCTTGGGTAAAACGGAAAATATTATCAATAAATAATAATACGTCCTGACCTTCACTGTCGCGGAAATTTTCAGCAATGGTCAAACCGGTCAGACCTACCCGCAAGCGAGCGCCCGGTGGCTCATTCATTTGGCCAAATACCATGGCGGTTTTGGAGATAACACCGGATTCATTCATTTCATTCCACAGGTCGTTACCCTCACGGGTACGTTCACCAACACCGGCAAATACAGAAAAACCACCGTGCTCATAGGCTACGTTGCGGATCAATTCCATAATCAGAACGGTTTTGCCCACGCCAGCGCCGCCAAACAAACCGATTTTACCGCCTTTTGCATAGGGAGCCAATAGGTCTACCACTTTAATGCCGGTTTCCAAAATTTCCGTAGAAGGCTCCAGTTGATCAAAACTGGGAGCAGGGCGGTGAATGGGCAAATATTGATCTGTTTTAATTGGGCCAGCCCCATCAATCGGTTGACCCACCACATCAACCATTCTGCCAAGCGTACCCCGTCCCACAGGAACTTGGATGGGGCCGCCGGTATCTATTGCTTCCATGCCCCGTTGTAAACCGTCAGTCGAGGACAAAGCAACACAGCGGACGCTATTGTTGCCTAAATGTTGCATTGTTTCCATGGTGAGCATCTGTTCGCCTGTTTCGGTGGTATGCTTTACCTGCACTGCGTTATAAATTTCCGGTAGCTGGCCCGCCGGAAATTCCACGTCTACCACGGCGCCGATGATTTGTTTGATTTTACCACTTGCCAATGGTGTGACCTCCCTTTCATGTTTTACCGCCATTGCGGCTGTCGGGGCGGATGAATGGCCCTAGCGTTAGCTTAAAGCGGCCGCGCCGCCAACAATTTCGGATATTTCTGTAGTGATTGCCGCCTGTCTTGCCCGGTTTAAGGACAAGGTAAGCGAACCAATCATTTCATTGGCGTTGTCGGTAGCGGCGCTCATGGCTGTCATTCTTGCACCGTGTTCCGAAGCTTTTGCTTCCTGTAAAGCGCAAAAAACATCAATTTCCACATATTGAGGAACCACTACGTCCAAAATTGCTTCGCCATTGGGTTCGTAAATAAACTCCGTACCGTCATTTTCGTTTTCCATAGACGAATAGTCCACAGGCAACAATTGCTTTTGCGTAGGCGATTGACTCATTGCGCTTTTGAATTGGCTGTACACCATAATCACCTGGTCATATTCCTTGGTATCATAGCCAGCTGTAATGATGCGCGCCAATTCTTGTCCTTGGGAATAGGCAGGATTATCGCCAATTTCCGTAAATTTTTCCAGGATCGGATAATGTTGCCTTTTACAATATTCTCTGGCTCTGCGTCCCAAAACAATGAGACAAAATGGCCGTTTTTCCTGAGCCAAAATATGATCCAGAAAACGGTGCAAGTTGGCGTTAAAACCGCCGCATTGTCCTCGGTCGCTACCAATTACTACATAACAGACCTTTTTGACATCCGGGCGTGGACAAAGATAGGGGTGCGTAATGCCGCTAGTGCCAATATCGCGGATAATCTGTTCAATTTTGGCAGTAAAAGGCCGCACAGCTTGTACACTAGCCTGGGATTTGCGCAGTTTAGCTGCGGATATCATTTTCATGGCTTTGGTGATTTGCTGTGTGCTTTGTACGCTTTTGATTCGTCTTTTAATATCCCGCGCATTTGTCATTTGCTGATTCTCCCTTGTTGGTCAAGCTTGCTGCATGCCCATTAGCCGCAATCCATGTTTGGCTAAAAGAACCATTATTTTTCGCTGGAAGAGGCAGGCAAATAGCTTTCCTTAAATTCACCAATAGCTTGCTCCAGTTTTGCGCTTAGATCGTCTGAAAGCTTCTTCTCCTGTTTAATTCTATCCAGCAAATCCCGATGATTTGTACGGAAATAGGTTAATAAAGCTTGTTCCGCTTCCACTACCTGGTTTACCTCGATATCTTTTGCATGATTGCGTGTAGCAAAAAACAGAGATAAAACTTGTTCTTCTACCGGCATTGGTGCATATTGATCCTGCTTGAGAATTTCCATCATCCGGGCGCCACGATCCAAGGTGGCGCGGGTGGTAGCATCCAAATCTGATCCAAACTGGGAAAATGCTGCTAATTCCCGGTATTGCGCCAAATCCAAGCGCAAAGAACCGGCAACTTGTTTCATAGCTTTAATTTGCGCTGTGCCGCCAACCCGGGATACCGAAAGACCAATGTTGATAGCAGGACGAAAACCGCTATTAAATAAGTCGGTTTCCAAGAAAATCTGGCCGTCGGTGATAGAAATAACATTGGTGGGGATATAAGCGGAAATATCGCCGGCTTGCGTTTCAATAATTGGCAATGCAGTCATACTGCCGCCGCCTTCCGCATCGGATAAACGCGCTGCACGCTCCAAAAGACGGGAATGGAGGTAGAATACGTCGCCGGGATAAGCCTCACGTCCCGGCGGACGCCGCAACAGCAAGGACAGTTCGCGGTATGCAGCAGCTTGCTTGCTTAAATCATCGTATACGATCAGCACATCTTTGCCTTGGTGCATAAAATGTTCGCCTATTGCAGCGCCGGCATAAGGGGCAATATATAACAGAGGCGCCGGTTCAGAAGCCACTGCGGAAACGACGATGGTATAATCCATAGCGCCGTATTGTTTTAATTTTTGTACTACTGAAGCTACGGTAGAAGCCTTTTGTCCAATTGCGACATATATGCAAATAACATCCTGGCCTTTTTGGTTAATGATTGCATCGATGGCTACAGCGGTTTTACCGGTTTGTCGATCGCCAATAATCAACTCCCGCTGGCCGCGGCCAATAGGCACCAAGGAATCGATGGCCTTGAGACCAGTTTGCAAAGGTGTGTTGACTTGTTGCCGGTAAATTACCCCAGGAGCTTTATTCTCAATAGGCCGGGTAGCTTCCGCAACAATTGGTTCACCACCATCTAAAGCTTCGCCCAAGGAATTGACAACCCGTCCCAGAAGACCTTTGCCTACCGGGACTTCCACTACGCGCCCGGTACGTTTGACAATGTCGCCTTCATGAATATTGCGGCATTCACCCAAAACAACACAACCAATGGAATCTTCTTCCAAGTTTAAAGCCATACCTTTTGTTCCATCGGCAAACTCCAAAAGCTCATTGCTCATGGCGTTGTTTAGACCATAAATATGAGCGATACCGTCACCCACCTGAATAACCGTGCCGGTTTCATAAATATCTGCAGTCGCTTGATAGTTCTCAATCTGCCGTTTTAAAATCGCGCTGATTTCTTCCGGTCTTATGCTCATTGTTTCACCCCATTATTTCGCTAATTGCTGGCGCAACGTTTGCAATTGATGCGATACGCTGCCATCTATTACTACATCGTCGATGATAACTTTGCATCCGGCGATTAAACTTTCGTCAATATGGGTCGTAAATTGAATTTGTTTACCCAGACTTTGCTTTAACGAGGCGGCTAAAGCTTTTGTTTGATCTTGGGTTAGAGGAGAGGCGCTAAACAACTCTGCATCCTGCCATCCCAATGCTTGTCGTTGATAAAGGCGGTATAAAGAAACCACAGAGGGTAAAATATTTTCCCGATTTTTATCAATTAAGACAAATATCAGATTCTGCGCCAGTTGTGGCGTTTGACCAGAAAAAATATCGTTGACGATCGCTTTCTTTACGCCGGCAACAATACTTTTGCCCATAAAAGCCTGGCGGAGATCTTCATTTTCGTCAATCAAGGAGACAAAATCAGATAATTGCTGATAAGTTTCCTCTGTCTTATCGATTTCCGCCGCCGCCGCATAAATCGCTTTGGCATAACGATGGGCAATGGCTTCGATAATCATGGCAATTCTCCTACTTCTTTAATAAACTTATCCATCAACCGCTTTTGCTGTTGTTCGGTAAGTCCGCCTGCCAATACTTTTTCAGCTAACATTACGGTAAGCTCCGCCAATTGATTTTTCAACTCAACGATGGCTTGCTCTTTTTCTTGTTCAATTTTTATGCGTGCTTGATCAGTTAAAGCTTGAGATTGTACTTTAGCCGCTTGAATAATTTCATTCTTTACTTGTTCGCCCTGTTTTTGCGCATCATCAATGATAGTTTGTGCGTTTTTCTTGGCTTCCAATAAATTAGCACGAATGGTATCGTTGGTAGCGGCCACTTCTTTGCGGGCTGCTTCTGCGTCATCCAGAGCTTTATTAATGCCGGCTTTGCGTTCGTCCAGCATTTTCAAAGTGGGTTTATATAAAAATTTGGTTAACAGGAAAACCAAAAGCGCAAAGTTAAATATTGCGGCGATAATCGACGGTAATTCCAGAGTCAAAGGAATAACCTCCTCCACAAAACGATTGTCCCGGGACGACGGGAACGCCATCCCGGGATAGAAACAAACATAAACCGCGTTTTCAGATCTTGCCTATAATCATGATGGCGATAAGCAAGCCGTAAATCGTCAAAGCTTCCATAAACGCCAAGGCCAAGATCATGGAGGTGCGGATAGCGCCGCTGGCTTCGGGCTGACGCGCCATACCTTCCATAGCTTTGGCAGCGGTATTGCCTTGTCCAAGAGCCGGGCCGATAGTGGAAATAGAAATAGCGATAGCTGCGGCGATCGCGATCAATCCTTCCATGAGGAATCCTCCTTTCCCTAGGTTCTTACTGCAATGAACGTATGAAAAACGTAAACGTTGAAACCAAAACTGAAACTGTTGTTAATGGCCGGAACCGGCGGCGCCGCTAATATAAATGCTGGATAGCAACACGAACACCATAGCCTGCACAAAACCCATTAGCAAAGACAACGCGTTCATTACCAAAGGAGCCAAAAATGGAACCATATTGAATATTTGCGCGGTGACTTCTTCCTCGCCAAATATATTGCCATAAAGACGGAGGGCAAGCGAAACCGGACGTACCAATTCGTCCATCAATAATAATGGCAGCAGAAATGCATAGGGGGAAATAAAGTGTTTGGTATAGCCCAATAAACCATTGCTGCGCACGCCCATGTAATGGGTATAACAAAACGTACATAATGCCAGAGCGGCTGTAACGGATAAACTGGAAGTTGGCGCGGCCAAACCAGGAATTTTGCCGGCAAAGGGTAGTAAACCGCTGTAATTGGATATAACGATAAAAATGAAAAGGCTGGCCAAAAAGGGAAAACAACGGCGGCATAAATCCTTACCCATAATATCGCTGATAAAATTATCCAGCAATTCCACCACTTTTTCCAATATGTTTTGCAGACCGCTGGGGCGCTCCTTCATACGCCGTGTGCCCAGCCAGCACACCAAACCCAAAAGTAGGGTGATGCCTAGCATGGTTGTCATTACACTGGTAACGCCAAAACTGCCGATATAAAATAGCGCTCCGCCATGTTCTTCCATCTTGCTATTCCACCCCCAACTGATCATTTTCAGCGGCGTCCGGTTTGGCTGCCGTCGTTCCTTGGACAAGCGCCGCTTTTAAAGGAAAGAGCTTGCCCGCTAAACTTAGGCCTAACGCTGCGGCGATAATTGTCGCTTCGAATGAATATGGCCATATATGGCGCACAAAATATACGGTTAACAGAACCGCTACATTTATGAGCATGCTGATAGCCATATTGGCATATACATGTTTGGTATCGCAGGTTCTTACGCCTTTGGCGATAGGCCGCCAGAGCACAAAATATTTGATGAACCCAGCTGCCGCGCCAAAAACGGCGCCGGCTGCCGCGCCGATCACATATGTCAATGCCTTCACCTCATTTTTAGGTTTGCCAGAAGGCAAGAAGATTCCTCGTTGTAGAAGATACAGTAGTCAAAAACGCTGCTGTAACACCAATGAGGTTAAAGATAAAATAATTTTTAATCCGAAGAAATCCGACATTTTAAGGTTCTCTGTTCTGATCATAGTTCCTGCTTTTTGTATCCGGAATCATCTTACTTTTTTTGACATATTGGCACTATAAAAAAAGTATAAATTGTCGAAATAATCAGAAAATTATATGGTTCAATACAACAAATAATGATTTTTGCCAATATGCAGCCAAAAGTTTATGCTGTTTTTTTATTGGGGTGATTTGGTTGATAGTATTGGAACAATATTGTTACAAATAATGTTGCAAATTTTTTCTGCTGCATGTCCATCTCCATAGGGGTTCGCTGCATGGGACATACGCCGGTATAATGCTTCGTCATCCAATAATTGGCTTAGTTTTGTATATACACTTTCATAGGTTACTCCAGCTAAATCTGCTGTACCGGCTGCAATGGCTTCTGGTCTTTCGGTGACTTGGCGCAGAACCAGTACCGGCTTTCCCAAAGCAGGGGCTTCTTCTTGCAGTCCACCACTGTCGGTTATGATTGCATTGCTATTTTTCATTAAAATTGCAAAAGGTTGATAATCCAGAGGAGCGATGATTTGTACTTGTTCTAAATCACCAAAAGCTTCTTTGGCCTGTTTTTGTACCAATGGATTCAAATGGGCGGGAAAAATCAGATGACAATCTGGTCTTTCTAGCAAAACCTGGCGTATAGCGGCAAAAATTTGACGCATAGGTTCCCCCCAATTTTCCCGGCGATGGCAGGTTAAAGTCAAAAGACGTCGTCCTTCAAGATGTTGCAGCCAAGGATATTCTTGTTCTGGCATAGCGGTAACCTGTAGCAGAGCGTCGATTACCGTATTGCCGGTAATAAAAATCCGATCTTCGGAAATATTTTCTTCTTTTAGGTGGTTGGCTGCCGTCGGCGTGGGAGCAAAAAACCAGTCGGCCATCGCATCTGTCAGCTTGCGGTTGATTTCTTCTGGAAACGGGGCAAATTTATTTCCACTGCGCAATCCTGCTTCTACATGACCGATAGGAATTTGCCGATAGAAAGCTGCCAAAGCGGCCGCAAAAGTGGTTGTAGTATCGCCGTGTACCAAAACCAAATCCGGCTGTTCTTGTTCTAAAATCGGATCCATTTTGTGCAAAACTTCCTGAGTAATAGAAGATACAGTTTGTCCATGGCGCATTAAGTCAAAGTCATAATCCGCTTTTAAAGAAAACAATTGCATAACTTGATCCAGCATTTGCCGGTGTTGCGCGGTAACTACGACAATACTTTCGAGTCCTTCTGTTTTTTCCAATTGTTTAATCAACGGAGCCATTTTTATAGCTTCCGGCCTGGTGCCAAATACCGATAGTATTTTCATGGTTGCTCCTTTGTGAATTTTACCAATTCCATGCCCGCTTCTTTGGCCAGACTGCAAGCCAGGTCGTCTGGATAATCACTATCAAACACTACCTTAACTATGCCGCTGGTTACCATGGCTTTAATACAGGTGGTGCAGGGGCGGGCGGTAACATACATGGTAGCTCCCGCCAAGGGCAAGCCATAACGAGCCGCGAAGTTGCAGACGTTGGCTTCCGCATGTTGCGCCCGGCACAATTCTTGGCGTTGGCCGGAAGGAATACCCAGCTGATCCCGAAGACAGCCGGTAACGTCACAATGGGGTGTGCCGGGCAGGGAACCATTGTAGCCGGTACCCAAAATTCGTTTTTCCGGAGAAACCGCAACCGCGCCTACCTGCCGGCGCAGGCAGGTGGAACGAGTTTTTACCATATGGGCTATGGCCATAAAATATTCATCCCAACTTTGGCGCATGGGTTACCTCCTATTTTCATCCAATTCCCGAATCATTTCCAGTCTTTGGCTATGTCTGCCACCGGCAAATGTACTATCTAACCATACTTCAACAATTAATTTCATCTGTTCAGGGTTTAACACCCGGGCGCCCATCACCAAAATATTGGCATCGTTATGTTCCCGGCTGGCTTTGGCAGTAAAGGTATCATGGCAAAGCGCGGCGCGAATGCCGGGAATTTTATTGGCAACAATGCTCATGCCGATACCGGTTCCACAAATCAATATGCCTTTGTCGGCTTTTCCCTGGCTGACTGCCATGGCAACCGCTTTGCCGTATACGGGATAATGAACGCTTTCTTCACTAAAGCAGCCCATATCTGTTACGCTATAACCTTTGCTTTGCAAATATTCTTTCAGAGTTTCTTTAGCAAAATAGCCAGCGTGATCGCAGCCAATTGCAATATTCATTTTTATGCCTCCTTATCAGGTTACAATATACAACGGTTGTTTCATAGCAATAGAAGGTATACCATCAAGGGAATGGTAAATACCGAAAGTACTGTGGAGATAAATACGCCTTTGGAAGATAAATCCAAGGCTTCCCGGTCATGATAGCGGGCGGCAAACAATGTGGCATTGTTAGCCACAGGCATGGCAGAAATCAAGACAATCATTCCAAGCATTAATGGATCGTCCACAAAAAGACCAAATACCAGCCAGGTTATGTAAGGGATGGCAATTAAACGAATCAGGCAGAATACGTATACCCGCCAGTCGCCAAAAATTCCTTTTAAAGGTAAAGTAGCTAAAGAGGCGCCTAATACCATCATCGCCCCGGGAATCATCATCTGTCCGGTTAGCTCTAAGGTTTCTTCCACTACGGCCGGAAAAGAAATATCCATTAGATAGATTACCATGGATAGAACGGCAGCCACAATACCGGGGTTAAAAAAAATCCGGTAATTTATCTTAACTTTATCATTATTGCCTACTACTAAGTATAATCCCAAGGAAAATACCAGTAAAGCGCTGGGAACATTATATACCGATGCATAAAGCAAGGCGGTATTACCCAAAACCGATTGGGTAATGGGAAACCCCATAAAACCGGAATTAGAAAACAGCGCCATAAAACGGTACATGCCGCGTTCAGCTTTGGGCGCACCTAAAAGAAATGGTACAAACCATGCAATAAGCGCGTTAAATGCATAAAATAAAAAAGAAATTAAAAAAACTTGCAAAATTTGTTGCGCGGTGGTGGTGTGTTCAGCTTGGAGAACGGCATTAATTACATAGGCGGGCAAGGAAATAGTCAAAATCAGACGAGAAAATTTGCCATTCATTTCCTCGTCCATGATTTTGAGTTTGCCGGCGATAAAACCAATTATAATAAGCAGAAATAAAACAAAAATCTTTGAAAAAACCACGAATATATCCATTTTCATCTACTTCTTTCGCGGTAACTATAATGTTGGTGATAAATTTCGCGTTGCATCAAGCAATCGTTTTATCCATCGATACTTTTAATATCAAACAAAGATAAAAATAGCTTTACGCTGCGCGAAAGATACATATGACTATTCCAAATCAAGGAAGGATAGGTTTTCATCTCAAAGTTTTTAATCGGCTTGGAATATACGTCTTTAATATTCAAAACGGAAACAATACTGCGCGGTTGATAACTCAAGCCCATTTTTAGTTGTACCAATTGCATAACGATAGAACTATCTGTGCATTGACAGACTATAGTAGGAGAAAATCCGTGACGTTCGCATTCGTTGACCAAATATTCGTTATATCCCCAATATTTGCCACTGCGTAACATGCACATGGGAATCCCTTTTAGTGTCAAAATATCAATTTCGCTTTGATCAGGTTGGGGATCCAAATCTTTGTGCATAACCAATTCCAGCGGATCCGCTTCCAGCAAAACAGAATGAAAACCTCGTAAATCGCAGGTTGGGGTGCGCATAAACAGTAAGTCTACCTCGTTTTGCTCCAAAGCATCCACAAGATCAATAGGTGTGCCATGATGAATTTTGAATTGAATTAATGGATAGTGTTCTCGAATATAGCGCATTTTGTCGATGAAAAAGGGAACATCGGAGAAAAATGTACCTATATTGATTACCCCTCTGATGCCGGAATCGGTTTCTCGCACCATTTCCATCATTTCGGCAATATCTTTGAATAAAACGACGGATTTTTCATATAGAAGCTGACCGGCAGGGGTGAGATCAATACCTTTATTACTTCTTTTAAACAAGGTAACCGCCAATTCTTCCTCTAATAAAGTTAATTGCCGGCTAAGAGGAGGTTGGGCCATATGGAGTTTTTTGGCTGCTCCGGTAATATTGTGCTGTTCGGCCGCTGCCATAAAATACGTCAATTGTTTTAAATTCATCGATGTTCCGCCTTTTCAATATAAAATTTATATATATAAACAGATAAAATAGATATTTGTTATTATAGCAAGTTTGTGCTAATATAACAATAGGCTAAAATAGACAAAATAGTTTGGTAAAATTTTTAGAGCAACGGGAAAAAATTCTATGCTGAAAGGAGCGGCTTATGAATCTAATACGACCCTTAACCGAAGATTACAGCGATTACCTCCGCGACGAGTCCCGTACGATGGGCTATGCGGACACCATTTCTTTTGTCAAAACAGAGGAAGAAGTGGTAGAAGTTGTTAAATACTGTTTTGAACACAATATTGCCATCAATATTCAGGGCGCCCGTACCGGTTTAGCTGGCGGAGCTAGCCCCTTGGGCGGACATGTGTTGAACCTTAGCCGGATGACCAAAATAACCGGTATGCGCTATGACCAGGATAAAGATTGCTATTATCTTACCGTGCAGGCTGGCGTGCTCCTTTCCCAGGTTCGTAAAGCTTTGGAAAACAAGGCTTTCGATATTGCCGGTTGGTCTCAGGAATCCATTGACACTCTTAGTAAAATCAAACCGGGTGAATTATTCTTTTCCCCAGATCCCACGGAAACTACAGCGAGTATCGGCGGTATGGCCGCCTGCAACGCTTCTGGCGCCCGTTCTTTCCTATATGGTTCCACTAGAGTTCATATTCATGCATTACGCGTAGTTCTGGCCGACGGTTCTGTTACCGTGTTGCAAAGGGGCGTGCATAAAGCCCACGGCCGGGATTTTGTTTTGCCCTTGGAAGGCGGCGGAGAATTTGTTGGCCGTTTGCCTGATTTTGATACCCCACATACCAAAGATGCCGGTTTCTATTTCCGTGACGATATGGATTTGGTTGATTTGTTTATGGGTTCCCAGGGCACTTTGGGAATTATTACCGAGTTGGAAATTTCTTTGATGCCCGCCCCGAAAATCATGTGGGGCGCTACGACCTTTTTGCCCAGCGACGATGCGGGGTTGAAATTTATCCGTGCGGTTAGAGGGGAAGAAATTCCCGGCGTGCCGCTGTTTAAGCATAAACCTGCTTCGTTGGAGTTTTTCAATAAAAACGCTTTGGAAATGGTGCTGAAACAAAAAGAAGTCACCGCCGCTTTTAGCCAATTGTTGGAAATTCCGGAAAACTTTAATTGCGCCGTTTATACTGAATTTAATGATGCCGATCCCAATACTTTCCTGCCGATTTTGAAAGAATTGGCGCAGGTGGTTGTCGCTTGTGGCGGGGATTTGAAACGTACTTGGGTAGCTAAAGATGCCCGGGAATTGGAAAAATTGATCTTTTTCCGTCACACCGTTCCCGAAACCATCGACATGCTGGTTGATGAAAATAAAAAGAACGAACCTTGTATTACCTTGCTTTCCACCGATATGTCCGTGGAAGATAAAGATTTTGAAAAATTGTATCATCTGTATAAAAGCACCTTGGAAAAAACCAATTTACATTGGGTTATTTTCGGGCATTCCGGTGAAAACCATTTCCATCCCAATATTATGGCTCGCAATAAAGCTGAATTTGAACAGGGACACGCCATCTTTAAAGAATGGGCCAAGGAAGTCAGCAAAATGGGCGGCACCATCACGGCAGAGCATGGCGCTGGTAAGATCAAACGGGAATTGGCTTTGATTATGTACGGTGAAGAAAATATGGCTAAACTGAGAGCCTTTAAAAAGACCATGGATCCGAAAAACCTGCTCTCTCCCGGCAATATTATTAGTTAAAGATAAGGCGGTGATCGTATGAAAATAATAGTTTGCATTAAGCAGGTTCCCGCCACCAATGAAGTGCGTTTGGATCCTGTTACCAACACCATTATTCGCGAGGGCATTGAATCTATTACCAATCCTTTTGATACTTATGCTATCGAAGAAGCAATTCGCCTAAAGAAAAAATTAGGTTGGCAGACGGCTGCAGTCAGCATGGGAATTCCTGCCGTAAAAGAGATTTTGCGGGATTCCATGGCTTTGGGTATAGATGAGGCGTATCTACTTAGCGACCGGGGATTTGCCGGTGCGGATACTTTGGCTACCGCTTATGCTTTGGCTGGTGGTATTCAGAAAATTGGCGGTGGACAATTGATTATTTGCGGTAAAATGGCTACCGATGGAGATACGGCACAAGTTGGTCCGATGCTTGCGGAAATGTTGTCTATTCCCCATGTTACCGATGTAGCAGAAATTATTCGTATTGATGAAAAAGAAATGGTATGCCGTAAACTGACCGATGATGGTTATCAGGAAATAAAACTGCATTTGCCGGCTTTGATTACCGTAAATAAAGAAATCAATGTGCCTGGATTGCCTTCTATGCAGGGAATTTTAGATACCTATGATGCGCCTGTTACCACATATACTGTGTCTGACTTGGATGTTGCACCGGAATTATTGGGCTTGGCCGGTTCTCCCACTCAGGTCGTGCGTACCTTTATTCCCAATTTGGCGATTGATAATGAATGGTTGACCGGTACCGTCAATCAGCAAACGGATGCCTTACTTAGCCGTTTGAGCGAACATAATATTATCGAAAAGGAGGGTTAATATGGCTTCCATTAAAGTTTTGACCGATGTCTGCACCGGTTGTGAAACCTGCGTTTCCGCTTGTCCTTTCGGCGCCATAGCTTTAAACGATGATGGAGTGGCGGAAATTGGCGATACTTGTACATTATGCGGTTCCTGTGTGGAGGCTTGCCCTTTTGAGGCGATTGAACTGACTAAGGACGAGGAAAAAACCGTTGATTTAAGCATGTGGCATGGTATTTGGGTGTTCTGCGAAATTGCCAACGGTACTCTGCGGGGTGTTGGTCCGGAGTTGTTGGGCCAGGCACGCAAATTGGCGGATGAGCTGCATACCGATGTTACCGCTTTGATTTTAGGCGATGAAGGAATTAAAGACTTTGCACCGGAATTGATTGCCCGGGGGGCTGACAAAGTGTTGGCTGCTGTAAATCCCGGTTTGCAACAATTAAATGATATTGCCTATACCGGCGTGATTTGTGAATTGGTGCAAAAATATCATCCAGAAATTATTTTGTTGGGTGCTACAGGTTTTGGTCGTTCCATGGCTCCTCGTGTGGCTGCTCGTTTGCGTACAGGACTAACTGCCGATTGCACTATTTTAGCAGCGGATACGGAAAACCATTTATTGCAACAAACCCGCCCTGCATTTGGCGGCAACTTAATGGCTACGATTATTTGCCCCAAACATCGTCCGCAAATGGCTACTGTACGTCCAAAAGTGTTTGCGCCTTTGGCTGCCGACGAATCCCGTAAAGGCGAAATCATTGTTGAAAATGTACAATTGCCAAAAGATATATTAGTGGAAACCTTGAAATCTTCGACTGTGGCTGGCGAAGACGTAAATATTGCCGATGCGGATATTATTGTTGCGGTTGGTAAGGGAATTGGTTCTGCGAAGAATATTGCTTTGGCTGAACAACTGGCCGACTTATTAGGGGGAGCAGTAGCGGTTACCCGCCCGTTGGTGGATTTGGGATGGTATGGCTATGCCCATCAGGTTGGACAAACGGGTAAAACGGTAGCACCTCGCCTGTATATCGCCTGCGGTATTTCCGGCGCGATCCAACATTTGGCAGGTATTGCTGCGGAAACAGTGGTTGCCGTTAATAACGATCCGGATGCCCCGATTTTTGCTCATGCCCATTATGCCATCAACAGCGATTGCGTAGATTTCTTGCAAACCATGGTGGAAACCATTAAAGAAAAAGGCTACAAAGCTGTTTAAGCGTGGGGAATGGATAGCTAGATAATAACGATAAAGCCGCTTACCATGTGGAAAGAATATACCACTGGTAAGCGGCTTTATGTTTAAAAAGTTGCTTTTTGTTTTTATATCGTGGTTCGCCTTTAATCCCGATCATCTTTAACCAGATAAACGCTGCCAAAAGATAGAGTGGATACAAAATATTTGATTAGTAAATTCATCCAAAACATGCTAATTAAAACCGACATATCGTAACGTCCATAAAAAGCGATTGCCAAAAATACCAGCGTATCAATGGGAATGGAAATGGCATTGGAGGCCAATACCCTTAACCATTGTTTTTTTTCACCGAAATGGCGGCGTACTTTAGCATAAATTTTGGTATCAATCCATTCCGCTAAGGTTGCCGCGGCAATAGAGCCGATGACCAAGCGAAAACCGGGATTTAATACCTGGGCATAGGCGCTTTGATCGCCAGCGGAAGGATCGGCTGGGAAAAGGGTAACTAACCACACGAAAGCAAAAAGGGCCAAATTAACCACGGCTGACAACAGAATGACCAATTGGGTGATGCTTTGCCCGGCTTTTTTATGTAAAACATCCCGCATTGTAAAGGTAAAAGGGTAGAGCAGGGCGCCGCCGTCTACGGCAAGGGTGCCAATGGTAATGACTCGCAGGGAACCTAAATTGGCATAAATAATCAACGCGATGTACAATATTGAGGCAATCAGCGTTTGCCGTTGACGCCGGTCTTGTTCCTGGGTTAAAATTGCTGCATTGCTCACTGATGTTCACCTCGTTTCCGTACCGCTTCGTATAAAAGAATTGCGGCGGCGGCGGAGACGTTGAGTGAACCCACTTGACCTTGCATGGGAATGCTGGCAATAAAATCGCAATGCTTGCGTACTAGAGGAGACAATCCTTTGCCTTCGCTACCTAATACCAAAGCGATGGGACCGCTCATATCCACTTGCCATAAATTTTGCCCCTGCATATCTGCGCCGATGATCCAAAATCCTTCTTTTTTCAGGTACTCAATGGTTTGTGTCAGATTGCTTACCCGAGCGACCGGTAGATAGTTGACTGCTCCGGCAGAAGTTCGCAATACGGTGGTATTTAGCGGCGCAGCATTGCGCTTTGGTACCACCGCACCGGCAGCGCCGGCGGCCAGTGCGGTGCGTAAAATAGCTCCCAAATTATGCGGGTCTTCAATATCATCTAATAAAATCAGCATAGGTGGGGATGATTGTTTTGCAGATGTTTCCAGAATATCTGCTAATTCAACATAATCACAGGCAGCCGCTTCGGCGACTACGCCGCGGGTATTCTCTCCGGCAATATTTGCCAGTTGTTTTTTATCAACTTGTCTATAAGGAATATTGGCTTCGCCAGCCAGACGCATAATTTGTCCAGCTACGTGACGATCTAAGTCATCGGCAATTATGATGCGAATTAATGGCCGCCCACTTTTTAAAGCTTCCAAAACTACGTTTTTGCCGCAAATATATTGTTTCTCTCTATCTTCGCCGTTCATTGTAATCCTTTCGCCAGTTGTTCTAATCTTTGTTGGAATAAAGACATGGCGGCTTCCAAAGGCTCCGCTTTTGTCATATCCACTCCAGCATCCTTTAACAAATCAATGGGATCAGCGCTGCAACCGCCGCTTAGAAAACGCAAATATTTTTGCCGGTTTTCATTGGCCACATGGGGATTTTTATCCAGCAAACCTTGGGCTAATGCGCAAGCGGCAGAGAATCCAGTGGCATATTTATAAACGTAGAAAGCACGATAAAAGTGGGGAATACGCATCCATTCCCTGGCGATTTTACGATCAATTTCTATGCCGTCGCCAAAATAATCTTGGTTAAGCTGATAATATATATCATTTAAGCTTTGGCTGCTTAAGGATTGCCCTTGCTCCGTTAATTGATGGGTTTTCCATTCGAACTCAGCAAACATCGTTTGCCGAAACACGGTGGCGCGGAATTCTTCCAGAAAATGATTCAGCAGTGCCAAACGGGTGGGTTCATCTGGAGAATGATCCAACATATACTCAATCAGTAAATTTTCGTTTACAGTACTAGCCACTTCTGCCACAAATATGCGATAGCTGCTATATACATAAGGTTGATGGGTATGGCTATACCAGGAATGCATGGAGTGGCCGGCTTCATGAGCCAGGGTAAATACACCATTTAAATTATCCTGATAGTTTAAAAGAATATATGGTTCTGTGGCATAACAACCGGAGGAATAGGCGCCGGAAGTTTTACCTTTGTTTTCATAAACATCTACCCAACCGCTTTCCAATCCTTTGTGAAGCTGCTGCGTGTACTCTGAACCCAAGGGACGCAGCGCTTGGAGCACAATTTGTTTTGCTTGTTGGTAATCATATTTTTTATTTAAATCAGGCAGCAAGGGAGTATATAAATCGTACATATGCAATACATCCAGCCCTAAAACCCGACGGCGGATTTCCAAATATTTGGCTAAATCTGGTTGATGTTTGCGTACAGTATCGATTAATTGCAGATAAACCTGACGAGGAATATTATCGCCATCCAAAGAGGCAGAAAGAGCATCTTCATATTTGCGGCAGCGGGCATAGAAAACATCTTTTTTCACAGAAGCCGTATAAATGGCGCCAATCGTATTGCTAAAATTTCCAAACGTATCATACATGGCATCAAAAGCCTGTTGGCGCACGTTGCGCTGCGGGGATTGTAAAAAGCGAATAAAGTTGCCATGACTAAGTTGTTCCTGATCGCCGTTTTCATTGGTTATCTCGGGAAATTGCAAATCGGCATCGGATAACATACTGTAAATTGTATCAAAGGATGAGGCCATTTCACCGGTTTGCGCCAATAGCATTTCTTCATTGGGAGATAAGGTATGCTTTTTCATTCGAGTAATATCTTCAATCGCCCGGCGATACAGGGCAATACGTGCATCCTGTAAATAGCTTTCCAGTTTTTCTTCCGGCAAAGATAAAAGTTCCGGGGCAAAAAAAGAAAAAGCTGCATTGGCACTTACCGCCAAAGTCTCCACAGAATTGTACATTTCCTGATATTTTGCCACTGCATTGTCTTCATCACGACGCATGGCTGCATAGACGTATACCTTTTCCAATAGCATGGAAAGTTCGTCTTGATACGATAGAAATTTATAAAAGATATCTACACCCTGATCCAGTTTGCCTTGATACTGACTAACCTCTTGCAGTTTTTGACGAACAATATCGCAATCTGCTTGCCAGTCCTGATCATTTTTATAAATTTTTTCAATATCCCATTTGTACTTAACTGGAATTTCGCCTCTTTGAGGCAGTTTTTTGCCACTCATATGCACACCTCCTATTTCATCCATATAGGAACCGGAGCCTACCGGCCCCGGTTCTTGATGCGGAATACGCTGATCGTTGATGTATGGTAAAAATCATGCAAACAGAGATAAGTTTCCATTAGTTTTCTTGACGTTTGCGCATGTCCTCATCGGAACGCATATCTCCAGTTAATCTTTTTTCCAATTCAGCCACTTTGCGTAGAATTTCATCCATAATATCGTCGCTGGAAGCGACGCCGCTGTGACTTTGGCTGGCGGCCATTTCTTCTGCAAAGCGTTCCCAACGATTTTGCGCGCTGTTTTGATCGTTTTGTGGTGAATTGGTTTCGCCGTCAATATGTTTTTCCCCTATTGCCGGGAAAATATGCTTGTTCTCCATGTTCGTTGTAACGTCTATAGGTTCCATGGCTTCGTCTATGATGCCGTAAGGCAAATCCAAGCCCAAATCTTTGGCGGTTGGCGGTTGATAGGTATAAGTGGCATCCAGCTTCTCCGGTTCGCTAGTTTTTTCCTCAATAGGTATAGTCGAGGTTGCCTCTTGAGCGGGGCGACTATCTGCAGCCTCAGCGGCGTCGATGTCCTTTAGCCAAATTTGCCGGTGAAGCGTACAGCCCTCATGCATTGCCGCGGGGGCCATCGTTTGTTGTGGTGTTTCCATGCCGGCATATATGGGAGTTGCTTTCGCATATGCATGATATGTATGGTAGGCTTGGCTTGGTTCCGCTGTTTCCGTGGCGGTTTCCGGCATTGTTTCCGTTACCGTGTCATCGGCCATAGCGTTAACCGGTAGGGATTGGGCTTGGCTTGGTTCCGCTGTTTCCGTGGCGGTTTCCGGCATTGTTTCCGTTACCGTGTCATCGGCCATAGCGTTAACCGGTAGGGGTTGGGCTTGGCTTGGTTCCGCTGTTTCCGTGGCGGTTTCCGGCGTTGTTTCCGTTACCGTGTCATCGGCCATAGCGTTAACCGGTAGGGGTTGGGTTTGGCTTGGTTCCGCTGTTTCCGTGGCGGTTTCCGGCGTTGTTTCCGTTAACGTTTCGGTACCGCCAGATTCTTTGGCTTGGCGTTTTGCCAAACGTTTTTGTTCTCTTCGTTGTTTGCGGCTAAGCTTTGGAGTTTGTTCTTGGAACAGGTCGGGTTGGGATTCCTCCGTTTCGTTTTCGTTGCCGCTTACCATGGTCTCGTCTATTGCGCGAGCGTTTTCCTTATCGTCTTCATCATTGGCTTCATCCACCGCAACTTCTTTAAAAAGCATTCTATCCAGCAGGGAACGCTTGGTTTTTGCCGGCGTTTCTTGAGTAGGAGGCGGTTGTACTTCATCGTTGCTTGAAGTATTGTTTTGGCAAACAAAATCGATGATAGCGGCTTTTTCTTCCGCCGTTTCCGCGTTTTGATAAAGGTTGATTAACGTTTCGTCACCGCTATTTAGAATTAAGGCCATTTGCCTATCTTCGTCGGCCAGGTTGTTACCACGGTTTTTACCCAAGCGGCAAAAAGTAACGATAGCCAAAGTCAAAATGACGGCGCCGACGGCCAAGCCGATTAATAATTGTTCCATAAGCTAAAACTCCTTTGCAGCTATTTACAAATTTGCCAATTCCCAGATCGCTTCCCCATAGATAAGCGACAATTGGCGAAGTAAAGCGCAGGGGATAAATTCATCGTTTTGGTGAACGTGGAAATCTGTGCGGCAAGATTCCGGGCCAAAGGCTAAAAAGTTTTCCATCGTGCGGGCAAAAGTTCCGCCGCCAATAATCAACGCAGGGCTATCATCTCCAGTGTGGCGGCGATAAATGGCAAGTAAAGTTTGCGCTAAAGGGGCGTCTTCCGACACATACATCGGTTCTTTGGCGGCAAAATCTTGGATGTCCATCAACTCGGTTTTAGCGATTTGTTGTAGTTTGAGCCAATAATGCTGCGAGTTTTGTGACACCGGAAAACGACAATCGGTAGTAATCGAAGCGCCGTCTCCGTCGATATGCAAAAGCGTAGGCGCAGCGGTGAGGGGACAAATGGAGTCACCGTCCTGTATGCCTAGGGATGCGCCATATTTGTCATCAGCGTACAGACGTGCTGCTTTGGTAATAAACTGTTTGGCGCCGCTAGGAGAAAAATCTACCGTGGCCAAAGCGGATAGCAACAAGGCAACGGCGTTGATGCCCCGTTCCGGCAAGGAGGCGTGTGCGGCTTGACCAAAAGCAGTTAAGATCGTTTCCTGGCCATCCTCCGTCAGGGAAAAACGGTCTTTTAGCCCATGGGCGTTGACGGCTGCTGCCAACATTTCCTGGGTATGAGGAGAGGAAACGAAACGAGCTTGGGCTTTAGCTGGAATGATATTCGAGGCTTCGCCGCCATCTACAGAGAGCAAACGGGGCTTGGCGGCATGGTTGTCTGGCCAATGGGCTGTAAACCGCCAATGGATGATTCCTTTTTCACCGCATACCAAAGGGAAACGCGCATCTGGTACAAAACCCATTTTTGGCGGCGGATAATCCTGTAAATAACGTTGTATGCAGCGAAAACCGTTTTCTTCATCCAAGCCGATGATTAGACGTATGGTTTGCGGTGGGCGCAGCCCCATATCGGCTAGGGCTTTCATTGCAAATAGGCAAGCCAAAGTGGGGCCCTTGTCGTCCGTCGCGCCCCTGCCGTACAGATTGCCTTCATGTATTACGGCTTGCCAAGGATGATAGCGCCAATCCGCCGTTGCAGCCGGTACTACGTCGATATGCCCCAAAACGCCTACCCCGGCTTGTTGCGACAGGGAGCTATTTTCCCGCGGCCAGTCGATTACGCCACAGTAGCCGTCTATATTATAGACGGCGAATCCCCAGCTGGCAGCCAACTGCAAACAATAGTCTAAAGCTTCGGCCAGAGGCCGTCCAAAAGGTTGCCCAGGGGCAGGCGGGTTTTCCAGCGTTGGAAAGGCTATCAAGCGTATTAAAGCCTGTTCTAAACTGGGATAAAGCATATCCACCGTTTCCGGCAGACGTTTTCGAAACAGATCGCAGTCGTTCATCTTCTTTTCTCCACTTTGATTGCCAGATAAAAACAGGGGGATCGAGAGAAAAAGTCCCCGCTGTAATAAATAAAAATATTCTATTTTTATTGTTAGCTTCCTCTTTTTAAAGATAAATATCGGCTAAAGTTATGAGGAAAAGGAGGATTTTGAAACCTTTTTGAGGAAATGAATTTATTAGGTTTTTGGTAGAACTTTTGTAAACTTTTTCTTATCATAGTATAGACGTAAAAAATGTGCGAACTAAGAATAGATTGTGGTATTTTCCGTCCTTTTATCACTTATTTTACACCGAAAGGCTAAAAAGTATGAAAAAAATTATATATATCGTTTCTATTATCATTATTATCGTTTTGGCTGCATATTTGATCTCTCGGGGAGGAAACGCTGGCCAGCCTACAAAAGACGATACGGTGCCGCAGCGTACCGTATTATTAGAAGATACCGACATAACCAGCGTTACCGTTTATTTTGCCAGCGAGGATAAACGGTATTTGGTGCCAGTGGATTTAAGCATCAACGCTACTAAGGAAGTGGCGAAGGTGGCATTGGAAAAACTATTGGCCGGTCCCACCACGCCGGGCTTAAGTCCGGTTTTGCCCCAAGAAACAAAATTGTTGGACGTTTATGGCTTGGGTCAAACGGTCGTGGTAGATTTCACCGAGGAGTTTACTTCCATGACGGAAGAAGACGCCGCTTTGGCCATACAGGCGATTTTAGCCACCGTGTTACCGATTGCCGATGAATATACGTTGACGATTATGGTGCGTGGTTATGTTTTGGAAGACTTTTATGGTTTAACCGACGATATGCCGTTTGGCGATATATATGTGAACCCAATCGAGGATGTTCCGGATACCGAAGAGTATCAGGCGGTGGTTTACTATTTGCCGGAGCAAAACGGAATGTATTTGACGCCGTTGACATTCTTTATTGAGGGGGCCATCGGTGCTGAAGATGTGGGGGATCAAGATGCGGAGATCTATGAGGCTTTGCATATTGCGCAAGCGGTGGCGGAAAAACTGACGGCTGGTCCACCGGAAGGCAGTTCTCTGTCGTCCGTGTTCAGTCCGGGGGTACAAGTGTTGGAGATGGACTTGGTTGATCAAGTTCTATATGTAGATTTTTCACAGGAAATCTTAGAATACGGCGGTGGCGCTTCTCTGGAAAACATGCTTTTGGATTCCATCGTTTATAGCTTTTGCGCCATCGATGGGATTGATGCGGTACAAATTTTGGTAGAAGGCGAAGTGCTGAAGTATTTCCCGGAGGGAAGAGATGTTAGTATGCCGCTTTCTCCGCAGGTTCCCGTAAATAGAGTACTGTAACTAGAGAAAATATCGGTTGGATAAATGAACAAGAGTTGTGAACGAGTCGTTTTAGAGGAAAAGTGGCCGCTTTTATCGGCTTTTCTGTGGGAGCAAGGCCAGGGAGGTTTACTTCTGGCATATTCCGGAGGCGTGGATAGCGCCTTGCTTGCGGAGGCGGCGTGGCGCATTTTGGGCTCAAAGGTATTGTTGACGTATTTTGACATGCCGCTAAACGGGGCGGAAGATCGCCGCCAAGCGGTTGCTTTGGCCCAAAAACAAGGCTGGCCCTATCAGGTGGTGGAGGCCGATCCTTTGCAAATGCCGGAGGTGGCGGCTAATGGCCGCCGCCGTTGTTATTTTTGCAAAAGCTACTTGTACCGACTGTTGCAGCGGCAGGCAGAGGCTGCGGGTATGGCGGCGTTGGCAGATGGAGTCAATTGCGACGATTTGACGGTTTATCGACCGGGCAATTTTGCGGCGGAGCAAGTTGGCGTTTTGCACCCTTTGGCGGCGGCGGGTTTTCATAAAGCGGATATTCGTCTTTTGGCTCGTCATTGGCGTCTACCTAATTGGAATCGTCCCGCTTCTCCCTGTTTGGCTAGTCGTTTTCCTTATGATCAACCGTTGACTGTGGAAAATTTACGTCTAGTGGAAGCGGGAGAGAAAATTATTGCCGGTTATGGCTTTACGCCGTTGCGCTTGCGGGTTCACGGCGATATTGCTCGTATCGAAGCGCCCAAGGAAATGCTGCCGCAATTGATTCAAGAACAAGAGATGATTGAAGACTTGCGGCAATTGGGGTTTCGTTATATTACGGTGGATGCGCAAGGGTTGCGCAGCGGCAGTATGGACGTATAGCTCGCAGCATATAGGTTAATGGAGATAAGATATGGGAAATATGCTATGTTTAGATGCCCCTACGGGTATCGCTGGGGATATGTTGGTAGCCGCGCTGGTGGATTTAGGGGCTAGTTGGGAAAAAATAGAAGCGGATTTGCGCCTTTTGCCTTTGGCTTGTTGGCAAGGACGGTTTTTCTCAGCTATGAAAAACGGTTTGTCTGCCAAGCGATTTCAGGTAGATTATGAAGAAGATCATCCTCGAGATTACCGGCAAATTCGGGAAATGTTGCAAACGGCGGCCTGGCCGGAACGTGCCCGAGATATTGCGTTGCGGGCTTTTGCCTGCTTGGCGCAGGCTGAAGCAAAAGCTCATGGATGTTCGCCGGAACAGGTGCATTTTCATGAAGTTGGCGCAGTGGATTCGCTGGTGGATATTGGCGGAGTAGCTTTGGCCGTGGACTTGCTGGATATAGATAAAACCTATATCGGCCCGTTGCCTTGGAGTCGTGGTAGCGTGCAAGCCGCTCATGGCCGTTTGCCAGTGCCGGCGCCGGCGGTACGTCATTTATTGACGGGTTATCAATTTGAAGTAGTATCCTGGGAAGGAGAATTGATTACGCCTACCGGAGCCGCTTTGTTGTCGGCTTTGGCGGCGGAGCAAACGCCACCTCCAGCGTTTACGCTCCAGGCTGCAGGCTGTGGTGCCGGGGCAAAGGATTTTCCTATAGCCAATATTTTGTATGCGGTTTTGGGGCGGGAGGAAAACGATTCGGATGAAGGGCTGTTGGCGGACGAAGTGGCGGTGTTGACCGCCAACGTTGATGATTGTAGCGGCGAATTATTGGCGGGGCTGTGGGATAAGGCGGCTGAGATCGGCGTTTTGGATTTGAGTTTTACGCCGATTTTGATGAAAAAAGGCCGTCCTGCCTGGCAGATTATATTGCTGGTTGACCCGCAACGACAAAACGAGGCAAGGGACTTATTGTTACGGCATACCACCTCAATCGGTTTACGTTGCCGTCGGGAAAAACGCTGGAAATTGCCGCGAAATATTTTTACGGTGGAAACGGAATATGGACCGGTGGTGGTAAAACATGCTGGTAACACGTTGGCGCCCGAATATGAATCGGTAAAACAAGCGGCAGATGCGTCGCAGGCCTCGTTAAAAGAAGTATATTACGCCGCTTTAAGCGCGGCGATGAGGAAAAGAATAGATGAATAATTTAATTTTCGATTTAGATGGCACATTAACCAATAGCTTGCCTTTAATTATCGAAGCGCAAAGTAAAGCTTTACAACAGGCAGGTATAGAACCGGACAGGCAAAAAATCATCTCTTATATCGGCTACCCTTTATTACAAACCGGCGAAGTTTTACTGGGGCCGGGCAGGGGACAGGAGTATGTGGATTTATATCAAGTACATTATAAAGCTTCCGCGCAAAAACCGCTGCCTTTTCCTGGAATACGGCAAATGCTGGATACGCTACGCGCACATGGCTGTCGCCTAGCGGTGGCAACCTCTAAACGCCGGGCCGCCGCTTTGGAGAGTTTGACATATTTAGGCGGGGAAGAGATGTTTGAGGCGGTGGTTACCGCCGATAGCGGTTGCGGCTGTAAACCAGGTCCGGGGCCAGCCTTAAAAGCCATGGAATTATTATTGGCGACGCCGGAAACCACGCTGTTCATTGGCGATAGCCTGTTCGATTTGCGCTGCGCCAATGCTGCGGGGATCGCTTTTGTCGGCGTGTCTTGGGGCGCGGTAAGCGGCGATTGCTTACGGCAGGCCGGAGCAAAAATCGTTGCCGATAGCGTTGAAGAATTGACCGCTATTCTATTGCGGCCTATATCGTCTGTGGACTGTGAATCAAAATCAATAAACGAGGGATAAAATGGAATGGAAAAGTATGATATTGTGATCGTCGGCGCTGGCGCCTCCGGCGTCTTTGCCTCTTATGAATTAACGCGAAGAAAAAATCACGCCAAAATATTGTTATTGGATAAAGGTTGGCCTTTGGAGGATCGGATTTGTCCAATTAAAGCTAAAAAAAGCAAAAATTGTATAAAATGTAATCCATGCCATATTATGAACGGCTATGGCGGTTCTGGTACGCTTTCCGATGGAAAATATAATATCACTACCAATTTTGGCGGCAATTTTCATGAATATGTTGGCGTAGAGGCGGCCATGGAATTGATGGAGTATGTGGATTCCGTCTTATGTGATTTAGGCGGCGCGGAAGCAAAACTATATTCCACCGGTTCTAGCCATTTAAAGACGGAATGTTTGCGCCATAATTTGCATTTGTTGGAAGCCAAAGTTCGCCACTTGGGCACGGATCGCAATATGGATATTTTGCGTCATATGTACGATATTACCAAGAATCGGCTGGAAATTCGTTTCCGTTCACCGGTGCGGGATATTGAACTTTTGCCGCAAGGCGGTTTTGCCGTTCATATAGAAACGGGAGAAACGGTGCAATGTCAAGATTTGCTTTTGGCCTGCGGGCGTTCCGGTTCCCGCTGGATGTCGGATATATGCGGCAAAATGGGGATTGGCATGAAAAGCAATCGCGTGGATATCGGCGTGAGAGTGGAATTGCCGGCAGAGATTTTTAAACATATTACCGACGAGGTGTATGAAAGCAAAATCGTCTATAAAACCGATAAATATAACGATATGGTACGCACCTTTTGTATGAATCCTTATGGCGAAGTGGTGGCGGAAAATACCAATGGTATCGTCACCGTGAATGGGCATAGTTATGCCGATCCTTCTTTACATACGGAGAATACCAACTTTGCGTTATTGGTTTCCAATAAATTGACAGAGCCTTTTACCGATAGCAACGGCTATGGGGAGCATGTAGCCCGTTTAAGCAATATGTTGGGCGGCGGAGTTTTGTTGCAGCGATTTGGCGATTTGGTTAAAGGGCGCCGTAGTAGCGAAAGAAGAATGGCAAAATGTTTCACTCGCCCTACCTTGCAGGCCACGCCGGGAGACCTTAGTTTGGTAATTCCAAAACGGCAGTTGGATAATATTATCGAAATGATTTATGCTTTGGATAAAATCGCCCCTGGCACAGCCAACGAAGATACTTTGCTTTATGGCGTGGAAGTAAAGTTTTATAATTCCCAGGTGGAAGTAGATGGGGATTTGCAAACAAAAGTCAAGGGACTATATTTTCTGGGCGACGGATCCGGTGTTACCCATTCTTTATCCCAAGCTAGCGCCAGCGGCGTATATGTTGCGCGAAAACTAGCGCAGAAATATCAATGATGGATGAGACGGTTCTATTACCAATAGAAAAAGGCGGTTCTGCGGAAAGACAGGTGGCAGAACCGCCTTTGTCGGTATCGGCGGTAGGTAGAAGACGATTTTATTGCGGATTAGGCGGACGAAGCGTTTCTTCTAAATTTTGGGTGGCGGCGTCTTCCGTCCAATTGGCTGCTTGGTCGAAGACCAGCTGGGCTTTAAATAGGTCGCCGTCGATTTCCAAGTGAAGGCTTCCATGCTGCAGCTCGGTTAAACTACGGGCTATGGATAAACCCAACCCGCTGCCTTCGCTGTTGCGCGAGGCATCGCCTCGTACAAAACGCTCCATCAATTCGTCGGCTGAGATATTTAGCGGTTCACGAGAAATATTCTTAATGCTGATATATACTTTTTGCTGTAGACTGGTGACTTGAAAATAAACGCGGGTATGGGATAGGGAATATTTACATACGTTATTTAACAAATTATCGATTACTCGCCATAGCAACCGTCCGTCGGCAGGAATAAATATCTCGTCTTGGTTGCTGCTGATTACCGTTTCCAAATGTGCGGCGGCGAATCTATCCTGATATTCGGCTATGGTTTGCTGTAACAATTCGTTTACATTGGTACGTCTTAGCTGTACTTTTATATTGCCGGTAGAGGCTTTGGAAGCTTCGATCAAGTCCTCGGTTAGTTTTTTCAATTTGGCCGATTGCCTTTCCAACACGGCTAAATATTCCGTAGTTTTTTGGCTGGTTTGCGGTTCCTTTTTGAGCAGATCTATATAATTAATAATGGAAGTTAAAGGCGTTTTGATATCATGGGAGACGTTGGTTATTAATTCCGTTTTTAGGCGCTCGCTTTTGAGGCTGGATTCGACAGCGGCGCTGATACCTTTGCCGATATTATTCAGGTTTTCACCATGGCGCCGCAAGGGGGCGTACATACCGCTTACGTCTAATTGTTCTTCCCCCTCTCCTTGCGCGAGACGCCAGCAGTAATCGAACAGGCGGTGCATTTGTATAGTGATTATACTGCCAAAACGAAGTATGCACAGATACATCACCAACAATAAGAAAAGCCATAAGCCGTTGTTTCGATGATGGAAAACGCCCAAAAAAAGCAAGAAATTCGCGAAAAAGAGCAGAATCGTGGTAAGCAACCATTTGCCGGTTACCGGCAAAGAACCAAACATGATACCAAGGGAGCGCGCGCCCTTTCGTAGCAAGAACCATATAAAATGCAGTATGCGATATATAATTGTATTTCGCACTAAAACGCCGCTCTTTAATCGAGTAGCTGTGGTGAGCAAAGCAGCTGCCATGACGGACATCATAGCGGTGGCAATTAATGTGACACCTACGATGGTGCTCCATAAGGAGTGTCCGCCATAGTAAGGTAATATGCGGAGAAGCATCCATTCCAACCAAACGGCGAGACATAAATAGAGGTCGTAAGGAATTTTATCCTGCCAATTTAGGCTAATGCCACTGACGTTTCGCTTGTGCCCGGCGGCGGTGAGCAAAAAGATAAAAAGCGCTAGACATAGCAGCAGGCCGATGCAGCTGCACCAAAGAATCAAGTAGCGATTGTTGAATACTTTTTCCAGCCAATAGGCGGTTTGATAATAGTCATCGCCAGGAAGCAACGGCGAACGAATATGGGCGATTATTGTAAACTGTTCTCCGTCGCTTTCATATGTGCCGCAGGCAACGGTAATACCGTATGTCGCATTTTCATCATAGGTGGAAAACACAATTTCTTTTTGCTCATTGACCACGTCGAATAAAAAATTGCTAGTTTCCGGATTCAATAGGTCATGTACGTAGGCCGTTTGATAAGTATCCCATTGGCTTTTGTCTTCCGCTTGTTCGTATAAGAAGTAGTCCTCGAAAGCATAAACGGCGTACTCGCGATTCAATTGACGGCAACTTTGACTGGCGTAAAAATTAAATTGATTGAGATTATAGTAGTTTTCTTCATACAAATATAGCGTAGTTAGCATGCCGGCTATGCATATAGCGAACAGCAGTAACAACAAAAATAAAGCGGATATTTTGGCGCAAAGATTATCTACGAGTTTCGACATTGGGATCAATCTCCTTTTTCTAGCTTATATCCCTGTCCCCATACTACTTTTAGATAACGGGGGTTGGCCGGATCAATTTCAATTTTTTCACGCAGATGACGAATATGTACGGCTACCGTACCATCGGCGCCAAAAGCGTCGCTATTCCAGACCTTGGCATAGATTTGCGCCGAAGAAAAAACTTTTCCCTGGTTTTCCATCAATAATTTAAGAATATTATATTCCAATGGGGTTAAATTGACTGGTTCTCCGTCTACGGTTACCATTTTACTTTCGTCGTTTAAATGGATGTTGCCGCTGGTTAACACGTTTTCGTTAGCCGCCGCTCCGCCCAATTGCATATAACGACGTAGCTGGGATTTTACTCTAGCCAGCAGTTCTACCGGATTGAATGGTTTTGTGACGTAGTCATCGGCGCCGATGTTCAAACCCAATACTTTGTCGGTATCTTCGCCTTTGGCGGTTAGCAGGATTACCGGCACATTGCTGCTTTCCCGTAGTTTGGCCGTGGCGGTCACGCCGTCCATTCCCGGCATCATAATGTCCATCAGTACCAAATGTATCGGTTGCTTCTCGATAATTTGCAGGGCTTCTTCCCCGGTATAGGCGGCAAAAGTCGTATATCCTTCGGCATTTAAATATATTTTTAAAGCGCTAACAATATCTTTTTCGTCATCGCAGATCAGAATATTGGCCATGATATTTCCTCCCTTGCTATATATAGCATAGCATATCATTATTTAAAAACGTATAGGGTTTTGGTTTAAGAAATTATTAAATCCTTACTATTATAGCAGTTTTTCCCCGGCGGAAAAATAGGGAAAAGCCGGAAAAAGCGATATGATTCTATTGGAGAAAATGTGGGCTGCGAGCAAGGTTAGCTAAAAAAACGCTTGCTTTGGGAAAATATACATGGTATAATAATTTGCGTGTTTATTGGCTGGTCCTCTGCCGTGCTCTGGTATTGAACAGCCTAAGAATTAGGAGGATAAAATCATGACCAACGTTATCGATCTGATTGAACAAGAGCAAATGAAAGATGACCGCCCCGCGCTGCGTCCCGGCGATACCGTACAAGTACACGTTAAGGTTATTGAAGGTAACCGGGAAAGAATCCAGGTTTTTGAAGGCGTGGTTATTAAAATCAAAGGCGGCGGTTTGCGGGAAACCTTTACCGTACGCCGGGTGGCTTACGGCGTAGGCGTGGAACGTACTTTCCCGCTCCATTCTCCCCGTATTGATAAAATTGTCGTGAAACGCCACGGTAAAGTACGCCGCGCAAAACTCTATTATCTGCGTAACCTTACCGGTAAAGCCGCCAGAATCAAAGAAGTTAGAAGAAATAAATAGTGGTAATTATCCGGGCGTTATCACTCCCGGATAATTATTTTTCTTGGCAAGTTTTTTTTCTTATGATATAATTTATAAGAAAGTTATTTGAGATTGGATGTGGAGGTATTTTTTATGATTTCGACCAATGATTTCAAAACCGGCGTTTCCGTAGAAATTGATGGCGACGCTTATATCGTCGTTGATTTCCAACATGTAAAGCCTGGTAAAGGTTCCGCTTTCGTCCGCGCCAAACTGCGCAATACTCGTACTGGCGCGGTGATTGAACGTACCTTTAACGCCGGCGAGAAATTACCCAAAGCCCATCTGGACAGAAGAGAAATGCAGTACCTCTATCATGACGGCACTTACTATGTGTTTATGGATAACGAGAACTATGAACAAAGTTTGCTGTCTGAAGAACAAATAGCCGATTCTAAGAATTTTCTTAAAGAAAATATGAATTTGTCTATCCTTTTCTTTAAAGGCGAGATTATCGGCGTGGATTTGCCGGGACAAGTCGAATTGGAAGTGATAGATACCGAACCTGGTATTAAGGGTGATACGGCTTCCGGCGGTAATAAACCGGCAACTTTGGAAACCGGCGCCGTGGTGCGCGTGCCGTTTTTCATCAATACGGGCGATCGTATTAAAGTAAACACCAAAACCGGCGAATATATCGAGCGTTGCTAAGTTTGCCTGGTTTCGGGGGATAGTTCAACCAATGGTGGTTATACTATAGGACGCTTGTTGTAGTTTTCCTTTGAAAGGGGGATTTTCCATGAAAGATTTGCAGCAAAAGGTAGCTTATTTGCAAGGCTTAGCCAAAGGAATGGAGCTTGCCGATTCGAAAGAGGGCAAGATCATAGATGAGATTCTTGAAGTTCTGGATGACGTTGCCGGTCAGATTCAATTTTTGAAAGATGAGCATGCCGACTTAGAAGACTATGTCGAAAGCATCGACAGCGATCTTGCCGATTTGGAAGACGAGTTCTATGAAGACGAGTCTTGTTGCTGCGATGACGATGATGACGATTATGTCGAAGTGGAATGTCCCAATTGCCATGAACAGGTATGCTTTGATTCGTCGATTATTTATGACGATGATTTGATTGAAGTAACCTGCCCCGTTTGTGATGCGGTGGTTTATTGTAATGGCATCGAAGAAGATGAAGCGGAAGAAGCGGAGGATGATGACGAGAATTAAAGCTTCCTCTTTTCTCCGGTTTACCCGCCCTATTAGCGCGACGTGAGGCATGTCGCGCTAATACGTTCATTCTTTAGATGAAATATAATGCGTTACATTCTTTGCATAGAGAATGTAACGCATTTTTTATTGCTTTGCTTGTTTTATAATAACCATGTCATTTTATAAACTTCTGTGATTTGTTAAGCGAATGCTTTGTTTGAGGCAGATAGGGCCTACAATTGATGTTATGAATAGGATAAAGAGGAAAAATGACGGATAGTCATAGGCGACTACATTGGCGCATATGATATGTTAAAAGCCAATGGAGGGTTTAGATATGGGCGAACAAAAACAAACGTTGAGAATTTTAGATCGCAATCAATTGCATGTGGATGGCATATCTAACGTCGTTAGTTTTGACAGCGAAAGAATTGAATTAAACGGTATATTAGGCGGCATCATCGTGGAAGGCGAGGATTTATCGATTGCGGCCCTAAATCTAGATCAAGGACAGGTGGCGATTGAGGGCCAAATTTGCGCCGTGGCTTATGGCAAAAGTCAAATGGAGAAAACGGCGCGTCATAAAAGCAAAACGATTTTGAACCGGTTGATGAAATAATGACGGATGATTTGCTGATTACCTACCAAGCCCGTATTATGATTGCCGCCATCGTTGAAGGCTTGGTTGTAGCCTTGGCTTATGATCTGTATCACGGGCTATTTTTACGAAATAAGCGTAAAATACATTGGAAATACGATGCAATATTTGCCTGTGTTATTTTTTGTTTTAGCGCTGTGATATGGTTTGGTTTCACCGACGGTTCCTTGCGTCTGTTGGATGGCGTCTGGTTTGGCTTGGGAGCCGTTTTATACCGACTTACCTTAAAACGTCCATTGACTATATGGCAAAAACGTTTTGATCAGCCTAAAGAACCGTCCTTGTATCAAATGGCGCCAGTAGCGCCCGCCGGCGCCGCTAGTGAGCAGACGAATCGGCATATAGATAAATTGTATCGTTTATCGTTGAAACAAAAAAGCGAAACTTGGACGGCAGGGGTATTTATTATTCTATTGCGCCGTCGGAATCAGGTTTGGAAACGGTGTACAGGCGAACTGCAACGTTTAAGCGGCAAATTCTATTTTTGGCGCCGGCAAGACGAAGATATGGATGGCAACGATGACGAACAGGCATAGCCCTCCCATACTTTGGCAATCAACGACAATCCTCGTCATGATATACCCTAAGCGTTTTCGGCTTCATCTATATAAGTAATTTTCATTATAAATTAGATATTTTGTACTTGATTTGTAGTTATTATGTGGTATAATAACTACACAGCCATGAAATGAAAGCGATTGGTAAGCCCCTTTTTCAACGTAGATGAACGGGAAGATTTTAAAGATTTTTTTACAAAAAAGGTAAAAGGCTTATGAAAATCGAAATAAGAGGGGCGGAAAAGCTTAGTTTTAGGGAGAAACAAGTCGTAACCCTGAAGGAAATGGGGGTTTCCGCTGCTGAAATCGGCAAACGCTTGCATATCTCCGCAAACACAGTGGCAACGCTGTATAATCGAGCCCGCGCAAAAGGTTATGAGACGGTTATCGTGATACCGGGAGACGTTTTAGAACTATCCGCTATGGATGAGGAAGAAGATCATGAATGCTAAAACTACGAATAAAAAAAGAAAACGTTTTTCCTGGTTTCGCCTGCTGGGCGTGTTGGTGGCTGTTTTATTGTTGGTTAAGTTATGCCAACAGTACCAGAGCTATTTGTCTATGCTAGATCAATTGGAACAGTATGAAGAAGAATTGGCTTTGGCGGAATCAGAGTATCAAGCGGTTTTGGATAAAAAAGAATTGTTGTATAACGATTCTTATGTGGAGAGATTGGCTAGAGAAAATTTGGGCATGGTGAAACCAGGGGAAATCCGGGTCAGCACCGTCAAGGTGGAAGATATCGTCATGGATGGCGGCAAGGAAGAGGATGAAACGACGGAAGAAAGCATGGGGTCGCAGCCGAATGACGCGGAGTAAGGTGCAAAAAAATATTGACAAATACGATGGGAAATTTTATACTTTATGGGAACGTAGCTTGAGCGGCTTTTATTCTCATAAAGTTTATTTTTTTCCGCAAAACGGTTATACAATCCGATAACGGCGATTACGGAAGGACAAATAAAGATATGGATTTTACGATAGGCAGTATTGTGGAAGGCAAAGTATCCGGCATAACAAATTTTGGTGCATTTGTTTTATTACCGAATGGCACAACCGGTTTGGTTCATATTTCTGAAATTGCTAGAACCTATGTAAAAGATATCAAAGATTGTCTAAATGAAAACGATACGGTACGGGTTAAAATCCTTAGTATTGAAGGAACAAAGATTGCTTTGTCAATTAAACAAGCAGTAGCCGAGGAAACGCCTCGGCGAGTTTCTGCTTCTCAAAATGCAAACGCCAGCTTTGAAGATAAATTGGCGCATTTTATGAAAGATAGCAATGAAAAACTAATTACATTAAAGAGACATCAAGAAGGCCGTAAGGGCCGTTAAAATAGCATCCATGGGGATGCTATTTTTTTATGATTCCAATCGATTTCGGTATATGGCGCGTAAAGAAAGGATATAGAGAAAGGATCTATATGAAAGGAATTGTTGACATTGGTTCCAATACGGTACAAATGTTGCTGGCACAGCCGCAAGGCACAGGTTGGCGTATTGTCGATCAGCAAGTTCGTACCACCCGTTTGGGTCAAGGGTTAAAGGAGGGTATTTTAACAGAATCCAGCATGGCGGACACATTGAAAGTCTGTCTGGAATATCGACAAATTCTTGACCAGATGGGAGCGGGGATGCCTGTAGCGGTAGGTACCTCGGCGATGCGCGATGCTGCTAACGGTTGGGTTTTACAACAAAGAATCGCCGCCGTATGCGGTTGGCCGGTTAGAGTATTAAGCGGTGATGAAGAAGCGTTTGCATCTTATCGAGGCGCATTATTTGATTTTCCCCCGGGAACGCAATTGCCGGTGGTAGATATTGGCGGTGGTTCTACGGAAATTATTTTTATCCAAGAGGGAAAATTGCAAACAATAAGCAGCCGGTTGGGGGCTATGCGTGCCAAAAGTTGCGGTTGGGATCAAGAAAAGATCAATGAGATCATACGGGAACGTTTTTCTGTCGTAAGCGATTTGCCGGAAACGATTGTCGGGGTAGGAGGTACTTTTACTACGGCAGCCGCGCTGTTACTGGGCTTAAGCTGCTATACCAGGCAGGCTGTGCAGGGATACGCATTAGCCGCTAGTGAGGTGATGGAGTTATTGCGGGTTTTGTCGCCGTTGTCTACGGCGCAACGTTGCGCCTTTTCTCCTTTGCTTGCCCAAAGGGGAGAAATTATCGTGCAGGGATTATGGATTGCGCTAGGCGTCTTTCAGCGTTTTTCACTGAAACGTATTATGGTTTCTGCAGGCGGTCTGTCGGACGGCTTATTGCTTCAGACTACGGCATAAGCAAGGAGGGGTGAGGATGCTTCTAGAAAAAGCCACCGTTTTATCCAATAAGCAAATTCGGCCAGATTATTGGCAATTGGGGTTGCATGCGCCGCAAATTGCCGCCCAGGCTCAGCCGGGGCAGTTTATGATGGTTACGGCGGCGGATAGTTACGATCCGTTTCTTAAGCGACCGATGGGTATTAACATTATCGATCCCAAGAGTGGTTTTATCCGTATTATTTATTTGGTGTTAGGCCGGGGCACTAAGTTGTTGACGAAGTTGCGGGAAAACATGGAAATTGACTTGCTGGGCCCTTTGGGAAATAGTTGGAAAGTGGAGGAGAGTTGCCGTCGGGCTTTGATTATGGGCGGCGGCAGCGGCGTAGCTACCTTATTACCATTGGCGCGGGAATTGTTTTATCGCCGGGTAAAAGTGGATGTGATTTTAGGTGCGCGCAGCAAAGATTATTTGTCTTGTGCCGATGAGTTTGCCGATTATGGTTCGGTCATATATGCTACGATTGATGGAAGCGCCGGTTACAAAGGTTTAGCCACCGATATTTATCCAGACGATATTCGCTATGATATGGTATACGCATGCGGACCGATGAAAATGATGGAAAAAGTCGTTCATTTATCGCGGAAGCATCAGATTCGTTGTCAGGTTTCTTTAGAGGAAAATATGGGTTGCGGTTATGGAGTATGCATGGGTTGCATTTGTTCCGTGCGGGAGCCGGACGGTCATGTTGTCTATAAGCGCATTTGTAAGGACGGTCCGGTTTTTAACGGGGAGGAGGTGTTTTGGTAATGGTAGATTTGCGATTGCAATTTGCCGGCATACAATTGAAAAACCCTCTGTTAACCGCTTCCGGAACTTGCGGTTATGGTCGGGAACTGGCTCAACTTTTCGATTTATCTATTTTGGGCGGTATTTGCGTTAAAGGTACGACTTTGGAACCTAGATTGGGTAATCCGCCGCCTCGTATTATGGAGACCGCCGGCGGCTTATTGAATAGCGTCGGTTTGCAAAATCCTGGCGTAGAAAAAGTTATAGAAGAAGAAATGCCTTTTTTACGCCAATTTGATACGGCTGTGGTGGTGAATATCGCCGGCCATCAAGAGGACGATTATCGACTCTTAGCAGAACGATTGGATTCGGTTCCCGGTATCGCCGCCTTGGAAGTGAATATTTCTTGTCCCAATGTAAAGAATGGCGGTATGGCTTTCGGTACGCAACCTGCAACAGCTGCCAGAATTACAACATTAGTCCGGCAAGCTACTTCTTTGCCGGTGATCGTTAAGCTGTCCCCCAATGTAACGGATATTGGAGAAATTGCGAAGGCTGTGGAAGCGGCCGGCGCCGATTGTGTATCCTTGATCAATACGCTGATGGGCATGACGATCGATATAGAAAAGCGGCGCCCCTTTTTGGCGAATATTACCGGCGGCTTGTCTGGTCCAGCTTTAAAGCCGGTGGCCTTACGCATGGTTTGGCAAACCTATCGGGCTGTGTCTATCCCCATTATTGGTATGGGGGGAATATGCAACGCGATGGATGCAATAGAATTTATGTTGGCTGGCGCTAGCGCTTTCCAAATCGGCGCCGCCGCTTTTCATAATCCGTTGGCCGCTCCGGATATCCTTGCGGATTTGACGCAATGGCTGGATACCCATGGCGTAGCGAAAATTAGCGATATTATTGGGGAGGCGCAATGCTGATGGTTTTGTCATAATCGCTAAAGCATAGGCTAACGCTTAAACCGATATTGCCGCTATAGGAGGTAGCCTGTACCGTAGCCTGGCAAATCCTATCTGCGCCTCGCTCTAGCCAGAATACATAGGATACCTGATCAAAATATTGTCCTATCCAGCCGCCAGCTTGGGCTTGCGTTATGGAGACTTTACGGCAGACCATACCGTTGACTTCTTCCGTACCTTCAAAATTCCAGCCCTGCACTTGGTCGAAATCCAACATGGCGGCTGGTTCTAATTCGGCGGCAAAAGCAAGCGCCTGTTCTAATTCTCCGGCATCGATTTGCCGAAAGGCCCCATCCGATCCACTTTTTTGCCAGAAATTACCATCAATATAATAGATTTCCAAGTTCGTTCCCAAAACTTGACCCACAATATGCCGGTTTTGGCCAGAAATTTCGCCGTTTAAGAGATAATATTCGCGTTGTTTGTCTTCCGCCGTGACCTTGGCTACGCTGTTAAAACGATAACTATTTTCCTGTTCCAACTGGGCTAAAGCAGTATTGACCGAATCTAAGTCCGCTTTACTATGCATTTGTTGGAAAATAAAAAACGCAGCCAGAAGAATTGCCACGGCCCCAAGCAGCATTAAGAATAGATTTTTTTTCTCGGCTATTTTCATTGTATGCCTCCTGATCCTATGTGGTTTTCAAAGTTTCACAACAGCTATGAGCAGGTATTTATTTCTATGTCAAGAATACAAATAATATAAGGAGTTGAGCGTTAAGGTGAGTTTGTGGTCGGAGCATGTGCATAATAGTTTAAAATCTATCCTGTTGACCCAGGAACAAATTGAACATCGTATCTCTCAATTGGCATGTCAGATCAATAAAGATTACGCTTCTTTAACCGACGACCTGGTGGTGATCGGCGTTTTGCGCGGTTCTATATTGTTTATGAGCGAACTCATTAAACAATTGGATGTGCCGTTGGTGATCGATTTTTTAGCTGCTGCTAGTTATGGCAAAGGCGTAAGCAGCAGCGGTAACGTGCGCATCACTAAAGATACCTTTATTGATATTAAGGATAAACATGTATTGGTGGTTGAGGATATCGTAGATACGGGAATTACGTTAAGCAAAGTTTTGCAAATGTTGCAATTGCGTGGTCCGCTATCCTTGAAACTTTGTACTTTATTGAGTAAACCTTCCCGACGGCAAATTGAGATACCAGTAGATTATTGCGGTTTTGAAGTGCCGGATGTTTTTGTGGTAGGATACGGATTGGATTTTGCCGACAAATATCGCCATTTACCGTTTATTGGCGTGTTAAAAGATAATATGTATTCTTAAACGGCTTTTTCAATCTAGAGTGGCGCGCTTTGACTATTGTCTAGGCTGAACAACCAAAATTTTGAAGTGATGGAGATGATATTCTTGAAAACGGAAGAAAATATTACATGGGAGATTTGCCGGGCAACGACGGAAGACTTGCTGTCCCGGCTGGAGCCTATTAACGATGCTTTTTTGGCGAAAATGGATAGTCAAAAAGGCGTATATATTTTAACTTATAAAGGAAAGGAACTGGGAGGCGCTTTATGGGAAGAGCCGGAAGTAAAAATCGTGTATGTTGGACGCTCTAAATTTAATAGTTCCCGCCATTTTTTGCCTGGTTCTACCGGCACCTCTACCATTCGCCGTTCCTTGGCCGCATTATTGGGGACCTCGTTGAATTTGCATCCGATTCCTCGTTGCAGCGATCCTACGGATAACGACCGCTATAACAATTATAAATTGGATGTCCAGGGCGAACAGACGCTTAGCCAATGGATGACTTCGCATTTTCAGGGCGCTTTTTTAGAATTGCCCCATGATGCTATTATTCCCATGGAATTGGCGCTGATCGATTATAACGCGCCTATGTTTAATTTCCAAAACAACCCAGGTAATAAATATGGTGGGCAAATTAAAGCTTATCGCAAACAATATGCCCAATATGCTTTAGAAAACGAAGGAAAGTATATCTAATATATGCTGCATACAATATATGGAATACTTTGTTTACATAAATAGCGTAGATTTGCATACCATAAATAAAAGAGGGCGAAAAGCGAGCCGGTTCCGGCTCGCTTTTCGCTTTTGCCAGCCGTTTATTTAATGATATCATCGTATCGAGCCATGGCTTCGGTAATATCGCAATGGCCTGCCAAGGTGTCCACCACCTGTCCGCCAACCAATATTTGCACTTTGTCGACGCTATCAAATTGACTTAACGTATTGACGATAGAATATACGGTCAATTGCTCCGCTAAGGAACCGCCAGGGTGATCCTCAATCAGTTCTGGTGAAAAATCGACAATACACAAGCCGTCTGACGTGATATTGATGTCTTCCAAAATGGTTGCCGCCGGTATGGTGGGATATAAGTTCTCACTGCTGGGACCGGCGATCAATTCATTGATGGCCGCCCTGGCGATGCCGGCGCCGGCGTTGACGCTACGTAACTCCGCTTCCAACGAAGCTCCATCGGCGCTGGCAAAATATAGAACGACTTCTTTGGTATTGGTATCGTTTTCGCCTTGTTGCGTATCTTCATCCGCCGCTTCTTCTCCTTCGACTGTGTTTTCTATAGGCGACTGCTGGCCGTTGGCAACCGTTTGCCCATTATCCTGACCTTCTTCACTTGGGGTATTTTCTTCGCCGGGATTCAGCTGATCCTGTACCTGAAATTGTGAGGATCCATCTGGATTGTTGATGTTATTGTCTTCTTTCCAGGTTTTTAATTGATCCATCATACCACAGCCGCTACAAAATAAACAAAATATGGTTAAAAAAAGCAAAGGGACAAATATTTTTTTCATATATATGTAATCCTCCCGCTTGGTTTACTTGCTAAAGGATATGCCGCTGTTGTCCTGGAAATTCCGCTTTTTTTTAACGTCAGAAAGTATATTTTCGGCTTCTGGGGACAGAATAATGTCAAGGCCAGGATAACAGGCCAGCGTATTCAAAATATAGGAGGACACGCCATGAGTAAAAATAGTTCTAACAACAAAAACAACCAACATTCCAATCAGTCTAATCAACATGTGGATCAACAGACCAATCAACAGAGCAAACGTCAATCCAATCAACCTTCCACAGGCTATTCCAATCAGCAAACGGATCAACAATGCAACCATCATAGCAACTAATTTTATTTTTCAATAGGCGAAACAGGGCTTTGGCTCTGTTTCGCCTGTTTTTTATGGAGGAAAAATAATTTTTTTGCCGAATATTTGTAATCTGGTATTTTAGCAAAGGATGTGGTCTCCATTAGAAAAAAAATAATAATTACTGGACAAATATTGGCTGCGATTGCCATAATTTTTGTATTTAGCCTTCCCGCTTTTGCGGAAGTTATCGGCGTAGTTACCGGATCTGGCGTGAATATTCGCCAAGGCGCCGGTACCAATTTTGATGTAATTGGCATAGCTGCCAAAAATACCGCTTATCAGGTGGTTAATGAAGAAGACGGGTGGTATCAAATCCGTTATTCCGGCGGCGACCCCGCCTGGATTTCCGCTACATATCTGGCGACCAGTACAAATAATGATTTGCCGCAACAGGTGACCACAAAAGAAATGCTAAATATTCGTAGCGGACCGGGTTTGGACTATACTGTGTTGGCTACGGCGGCAGCGAATACGGATTTTCAAGTGTTAGGCGAAAGCGGCTATTGGTATCAAATCGATTATGGGGATGCCGACGCATATATTGCCAAATGGCTGGTCAACATCGTAAACGATTCTACTGTTACGGACGGATCCGGCTCTGGCAGCGGGCAGACCGCTAGCGGGCAAACCGGTAGCGGTACCGGGGCTTCAACTACCGCTTATGTTGATACCAGCGTATTAAATTTGCGTGCTAGCGGTTCTACCTCGGCGGAAATTATCAGTAAATTATACCAGGATGACCAAATTACCGTTTATCAATCGGTGGACGGTTGGTATCAAATTAAAACGGCCGACGGATTAAACGGTTGGGTTGACGGTCAATATGTCGCTTTTGCTCAAGGGGAAACTTCCGTCTCCGTTATGCAGCCTGCCCAGGCGCCTGCTTTTGCCGGTACGGTTTCCCAAGGAAATGTGACGCTTACCTATACGAAAACCGATTATGGCTATCGGCTTACCTTAACGGGCGACACGATGATTAGTTATACGGTTAGCGGCGATAATCAAGATATGTGTATCTCTACCGATATGACAATCAAAGGAGATTTGCCTCAAGATGACACTTTTCAATTTTCAATAAATGGTTCTTTGCAAAATCAGTTAAACGTTGTTTGCTCTAGTATTATGTATTACGGTTTGACCATTTCTGCAGATGAACGGGTGCTGACTATTGAATTGGGTTTAAGTCCTTTGGTAGGTAAACTGATTTACCTAGATCCCGGCCATGGAGCGATTAGCGCCTATGGCGAACCAGATCCAGGCGCTACTTCTGCGTCGGGTTTATTGGAAAAAGACGTTACTTTAGATATCGCTTTGAAAGCCCAGGCTTTGCTAGAAGCTAGAGGGGCGACAGTGGTGTTGAGCAGAGGCGAAACCACAGATTTAACATTAGGCGATCGCGCTTATCCAGCTAATATGATTGGCGCGGATGTTTTGGTATCCATTCATTGTAATTCTTCCACCAATCAGGCGGTATCGGGTACGTCCGTTTGGTATTATGCTCCCTCGGGAGACGCGGCGTATGACCGGCAAAAAGTGTTATTGTTGGCGCAATCTTTGCAAACTGCTTTGTTGCAGTCGGCAGGCAGAAAGGACTACGGTATGTATGAATCCAATTTTGCCGTGTTACGGGCTTCGACTATGCCTGCCGCTTTGGTGGAAACCGCGTTTCTATCCAATGCCACGGAGGCGCAATTATTGGCCACAGATTCTTTCCGGCAGCAGTTGGCTGAAGGGATCGTTAATGGGTTGAGTTTGTATTTTAGCGCGTTGTAAACTATTAGATCAAGCACAGGTTTAGAATTTTCCAGCAGCAACTGGATTTTGCTCAGACGGGGCTGACGGCAAAAATGAAAGTGCACAAGCTAGGGACTACACAATAGAAGCTAAAACGTGCGGCAGCATACAGCGCTTATGGGCAAATGCCGCACGTTTCACTTTTGCCAGGACGTCCGCTTTATGCGGTGTTTAAAGCTTTTGACAATCATGGTCACGCCTCTGCCGCTACTATATTTTTCCCTTGCTATTCAGGGGATATAGATTTATGATGATTAAGGCAAGCGTGCAAGCTTAATCGTTACTTTGGCAGTATTTGAAAATTGAGCAAGAGATGTGAAAGGGTAGAATATATATGGATAAACAGGCGTTTTTTGCAGATCCATGGGCCAATTTTGCTGCTGGCGATAGGGAGTTATGGATGAAACAAGCGACGGAAGAGTTGCTCAAAGTCAATAAGGCGGCGGCCTGTCCAGATTTGGCGCGCTTTGGCGATGAATTTTCCGCTCCAACACATGTCGGTTATCCGGGATTGGGGGACCGGCGCCGGGGCGCCAACGCTGCTGGTTATTTAGCGAATCCCTGGCGTATCGCCCAGGGAACGGGTGAGGTTTTACCTCATTTGGCGAATCAAGCATTAAAGCAAACCATTGCTTTGGGAGCCGACGCCATAGCTTTGGATATAAGCGCCGGCTTGTATTTGGAAACCGTAGAGGATATGTCGCAACTTTTTGACGGCATTTCGTTGCGCGATCATGCTTTGCATATTTATACTGGCGCTACGTCTATTCCCGTTTTATCTCTGTTAAAATTGCAATCATTGCAAAGCGCCAACGATGGAAAACGCTATTGGGGATGTGCTGGCAACGATCCTTTGGGAGAATATGCAAAAAATGGCAATGCATACGCCGATTTGGATTGTTATTTAGATCAATGGGCGGCCACTATGCGTTGGCAGGTGATGAGTATGCCAAAAATACGTTGCATATTGCTTCGCGGTTCCGTATATCATAATGGCGGCGCCTCAGCCGCGCAGGAATTGGCTTGTTTGGCGGCTAGTTCTATGGAATATGTAGACGGTTTATTGGCTCGAGATATGGCTATTGATGATATTGCCAAACAATTTCGTTGGGAAGTGGTAATGAGCGGTCATTTTGGGGAAGACGTAGCCAAATTACGGGCGGCAAGAATGTTGTGGGCGAAGTTGATGCGGGGATATGGCGGCAATGAACAATCGCAATGCTTGGATTTGTCTACTGCAGAGTCTGATTTTTATCAATCTTCACAGGAACCGGAGCAAGTATGGATGCTTCAGATGTGGCGCACCGCCGCGGCTATTGCCGGCGGCGCCGGTCTAATACAATTGCCGGCAGAGCGCGGCAAAAAGGATTTGTGCCTTTTGACTTGCCAGCCGTTGTGGAAAAAAATGGCGGTTGACTTACCACCGGATCCTTGGGGCGGCGCTTATTATTTAGAACGGCTTACCCAAGAAATCGTGGAAGAGGCATGGCAGTATTGGCAGAAATTGGCTAAGGCAGGCGGTATGGAAGAAGCTTTAATCGACGGTATGGTGCAGGATGATATAGAAACGGCGTTTCAGCAACAGGCCGCTGCAAAAGGAATGACGTCGTTTTTGGGTTCCCGCAATCAGCAACGGTTGCCAGGACGCCAATTTAGTCCCGGCGAGGATGTGCGTCAGGCTCGTACCAAAGCGTTGGCAGAACACAATAAAAAGGTAGATGCACGATTGGTGGCCCAGGATTTAGCAAAAGTGGATGGCTGCGTCTGTACCGCTATGGCTGCGTTTTCCGCCGGCGCCACTACAAGCCAAGTGCTGAAAGCGCTTAATAAGGGCGCGCCGTTGCCAACGCAGGCAATTATGAATCATTGTGGGCAATTGCCGTTGTTTTAATAGGAATTTTGATAAATAAAACAGGGCCGATTTTATACTGCAATGGCATGAATCTGTAGTATAAGCTGCGGCCCGTTTTTTTATTTGTTTTTTAAGATATGCTTTAGCAGGCATTATGCTTGCTCCTTATTTTGGGGTTTGAAAAAAAAGAAAAAACCTGACCTTTTGATTATTTTTGACTAAACCCCTTGACAAAACTGGAAAAGAGGTTTACTCTAATATTAGCACTCAACAAGAGAGAGTGCTACTAAGAAAGGAGCGGCGTATGGACGAGCGAAAAAAGCGAGTTCTCAATGCCATCATTGAGGATTATATTGCCAATGCTGAGCCGGTAGGTTCCCGCGCCGTGGCAAAAAAGTATGGTTTGGGCGTATCTCCAGCTACCATTCGCAATGAAATGAGCGATTTGGAAGAAGAAGGATATATCGAACAGCCCCATACCTCCGCCGGGCGAGTGCCTTCTGACAAAGGATATCGTTTCTATGTGGATAATTTGATGGAAAAGGCGCGACCTACCAAAGAAGAAGAAAAAGCCATTAAAGATGCTTTGGCTGGCAGCGTTATGGAGTTTGACGAGTTTTTGCGTGGCTTTTGTAACGTAATTTCTCGTTTAACCAGTTATCCAGCGATGATTGCCCTACCGGAACAGGCTCGAGGCAAATTGGTAAAATTGCAGCTGGTGCCGATTCACGAACGACAAGTATTGGTAATTATGTTGGCCTCTACCGGTATCTTGCGGCATAAAATTGTGGATTTGCCTTTTGATATCGACGAAGGGGAAATGACGCGGCTGGAGGAAGAATTAAATCGCTTGGCTTTGGGCATGGATATGCAGAAACTGAGCTATACTTTTCTACAGCAACAATTGCATGAGTTGGGCGTGCGGGAAAAAATTTTAGAACAAACCGTCCAATTGCTTCGCAAATTGTTTCATCCTCAGGACGGCAGACGGGTGGTTATTAACGGCGCCACCAATATGCTAGCCCATCCGGAATTTCGTGATATTGAAAAATTAAAAAATTTGTTTGAATTATTGGAAACCGAAGGCAAAGTACAAAAATTGTTAGATGCCGGAGGCGAAGAAAACTTGACCGTGGCAATCGGCGAAGAATTGGCCGATTCTCAGATTCGTGACTGCTCCATGGTGATCGCCAATTATTTTATTAACGGACAACGTGCCGGATCGATCGGCGTATTAGGCCCGACGAGAATGAGTTATAGCCATACCGTTTCTTTAATGGAATTTATCGCCAAAGAATTGACGGCGGTTTTGGATAAAAATAAAAAGGAGATTGATTAATCGATGGCGGAAAACACGGGTAAAAACAAAGGTAAGAAAGGAAGCGCTTGCGGACAAAAGAAAGCGGCAGCGGATGCCGATTTTCAGCAACAGAATACGGAAACGCTGCATACCGGCGAAACCTGTCCGGCGGAAGATCATCCTGAAGCGCCGGAAGAAAGCGGCATAAACGCCGCCTCGTCAACCGCGGATCAAGAGGGGGCGCAAGAGTTAAATGAAGAAGCTACCGCTGCTACGGAAGAAAAAGAGTTACAAAATCAAATTAGCGAATTAAATAAGAATATGTGCCGCCTAAATGAGGAAAAACAGGAGTTGGAACAAAAATTTGTTCGCTTACAGGCCGATTTTGATAATTTCCGCCGGCGCAAAGCCCGGGAAAGCGAAGAACAGATTAAAAATGCCGCCGCCAATCTGATGGCTTCCTTGCTCCCCGTATTGGATAATTTCCAGCGGGCGGTGGCCGCTATGGGCGATTCGCCTGATAAAGAAGGCGTGGCATTGATCCAAAAGCAGCTTCAGAGCGTATTGGAACAAAGCGGTTTAACCCTAATTGAAGCTTTGGGTGAGGATTTTGATCCAAATATTCATGAAGCCGTCATGCAGACGGATGCAGGAGAAGAGAATCGTGGCAAAGTGGTTATGGAAATCCAAAAGGGCTATATGCTCAACGGTAAGTTATTACGGGCCAGTATGGTGCAAGTAGGAAGTTAAGTTAAATTATGTTTGTTAAAATTAGCGCCGTTTGATATGCAAAGCTTTTGGCGTTGATACGGCGGACTTTAAAATAAAAATAAAATATACGACGGATTTTTAAGGGAGGATATTTACTATGGGTAAAGTTATTGGTATTGATTTAGGAACTACAAATTCTTGCGTTGCCGTTATGGAAGGCGGCGAGGCGGTTGTGATCCCCAATCCGGAAGGTTCCCGTACGACGCCTTCCGTGGTGGCTTTTGCCAATGGGGAACGTTTAATTGGTCAAGTGGCCAAAAGACAAGCGGTTACAAACCCGGATAATACTGTAAGCTCGATTAAACGCCAAATGGGTAAGAGGGTTAGTATTAATTTGGGCGGAAAAAGCTATCAACCGCCGGAAATTTCCGCGTTTATTTTACAAAAACTAAAAAGCGATGCGGAAGCTTACTTGGGAGAACCGGTTACGCAAGCGGTTATTACCGTTCCGGCCTATTTCTCCGATTCCCAACGTCAGGCCACGAAAGACGCCGGAAAAATAGCCGGTTTGGAAGTATTGCGTATTATCAACGAACCCACCGCGGCAGCATTAGCTTACGGCTTGGATAAAGGAGAAGAACAAACCGTATTGGTGTTCGATCTAGGCGGCGGCACCTTCGACGTTTCTATTTTGGAATTGGATGACGGCGTTTTCCAAGTAAAAGCCACCTCTGGTAACAATTTCTTGGGGGGCGATGATTTTGATAAACGTATCGTGGATTATTTAGTCCAAGATTTTAAACAAAAAGAAGGCATAGATCTTTCTAGCGATAAAATGGCTATGCAAAGATTGCGGGAAGCGGCGGAAAAGGCCAAATGCGAACTTTCTGGCATGATGACTTCCAATATCAATCTGCCGTTTATTACGGCTACCAGCGAAGGTCCCAAGCATTTGGACGTGACGTTGACAAGAGCAAAATTTAATGAACTGACCGCCGATTTGGTTGAAAAAACCATGGGTCCTACCCGGCAGGCTTTGAAAGACGCGGGTATGACGGCTGCCGATATTGATAAAGTATTATTGGTAGGTGGTTCCACCCGTATCCCAGCAGTGCAGGATGAGATTCGTAAGATTATTAACAAAGAACCGCATAAAGGTATCAACCCCGATGAATGCGTGGCTTTGGGCGCGGCTATCCAAGGTGGTATCTTGAATAAAGAAGTAAAAGACGTATTGTTGTTGGACGTTACGCCTTTGTCTCTGGGCATTGAAACCTTGGGCGGTGTGTTTACCCGTATTATCGACCGGAATACCACGATTCCTACGGGTAAAAGCCAGATTTTCTCTACCGCTTCCGACAATCAACCTTCTGTGGAAATTCATGTACTGCAAGGCGAGCGTCAGATGGCCAGCGATAACAAAACGTTGGGTAGATTCAATTTGACTGGTATTGCCCCTGCTCCTAGAGGTATCCCTCAAATTGAAGTGCGGTTCGATATCGATGCCAACGGTATCGTGCATGTAAGCGCCAAAGATTTGGGTACTGGCAAACAACAAAGCGTAACCATTACCGCATCTTCCGGTTTAACCGACGAAGAAATTGATAGAATGATGGCGGATGCCGATAAATTCAGGGAAGAAGATGAAAAACGCAAGAAAAACGTGGAAATCCGCAATCAAGGCGACGGATTGTTGTATCAAGTGGATCGTTCGCTGAAAGATTTGGAAGGCAAAATCAACGACGATGAAAAAGCGGCGATTGAAGCGGCTAAGAAAGAATTGTCCGATGCCTTGGCCGGCGACGATAGCGACTTGATTGAAACGAAAACCAAGGCGTTGTCCGACACGTTGTATAAAGCTACGGAACGAATTTACGGTGAGGCTGCCGCGCAACAGCAAGCAGCGGAACAGGCGCAACAGGATGGCAGTTTTAGCGGCGAAGGCTATCAAACTTCCAATGATGGCGATGACGGTACGATTTATGACGCCGACTATGAAGTGAAGGACGAAGGAAAATAACGGTTTTAGCCAGAGGCAAAACAGCGTTTGTTGGTGCAGGTATGCAGGCGGGGTTGATTATCCCGCCTGCATATGCCAAAACTTGGGGCAATTTAGCACGGTTTTTAGCTTATAAGAATAGAATATAAAGGCGCGTAAAGACGTTTATATATATCATCCATGTTTTTTGAGAAGCGACCGGTGGATAGCGGATATAAGTACGCGCCGACAGTACATTTTAGAGCGAGGTTTATATGGCTCAAAAACGAGATTATTACGAAGTATTGGGGGTTGGCCGTAATGCCAGCGCCGATGAGATAAAAAAAGCGTATAAAAAACTTGCAAAACAATATCATCCGGATTTGAATCCAGATAGTAAAACCGCTGAAGAAAAGTTTAAAGAAGTGCAGGAAGCCTACGACGTTTTGTCGGATGAACAAAACCGCGCCAGATATGATCAGTTTGGTCATAATGACCCCGGCGCCGGCGGTTTTGGCGGATTTGGCGCTGGCGGCGGATTTGGCGGCGGTGGATTCGGTGGTTTTGGTGGCGGTTTTGGTTCCATGGGTGATATATTTGAGACCTTTTTTGGCGGTGGATTTAGCCAGGCTAGCGACCCTAGCGCGCCTCGCCAAGGGGCGGATATGCGTGTAGATTTGTCCATTGCTTTTGAAGAAGCCGCTAAAGGCGTGGAAAAGGATATTACGATTGGACGCATGGAAAGCTGCAAGAAATGCCATGGTAGCGGCGCGGCGCCTGGTACTAGCCGACAAAAGTGCGCGCAATGCGGCGGCACCGGTAAAGTGCGTATCAATCAAGCTACGGCTTTTGGACAGTTTCAAACGGTGCGTTCCTGCCCGGCATGTAACGGTTCTGGTAGCGTGATTAAGGAGCCTTGTCCAGATTGCGGCGGTAGCGGCCGGACGAAACAAACCAGAACGCTTAAGGTGAAAGTCCCTGCCGGCGTAGATACCGGCTCCCGTTTGCGCATGGCTGGCGAAGGGGAAGGCGGTATTAACGGCGGACCAGCAGGAGATTTGTTTATCTATGTGACGGTAAAGCCTCATAAGTATTTTAGACGTCAAGAAGATAATGTGTTGTGTGATTTTCCTTTGAATTTTGCCCAGGCCGCTTTAGGAGCCGAGGTGGATGTGCCTACCTTAGACGGCAAAGTGAAGTTGACGATTCCAGAAGGTACGCAAACCGGCACCACATTCCGCTTGCGGGGAAGAGGTTTCCCAAAATTGCGGGGATATGGCCGCGGCGATCAACATGTGAAAGTGAAAGTGGTTACGCCTACCCATTTAAGCGAAGAACAAAAAGACTTGCTGCGTAAATTTGCGGATGGCAGTAAAGACGATGGAGAGGATAAAAAGGGTTTTTTTGGTAAAATCTTTAAATAA
>CASEQE010000083.1 GCA_949289995.1 uncultured Peptococcaceae bacterium | reverse complement strand
AAATGAAATCGCCCAAAGCAAAGCTGCCGGCGGTAATTTTGCCAAATATTGGTTGCATAACGGTTTTATTACCGTGAATGAAGAAAAGATGAGTAAATCTCTGGGCAATTTCTTCTTGTTACGAGATATTCTGCAAAAATTCCCCGGAGACGTCGTGCGCTATTATCTGCTGGCGACCCATTATCGTAGCCCCATCGACTTCGCCGACGATAAACTGGCCGCCGCCGCCAAAAGCTTGGAAAGAATCCGCAACAGCTACTTTTTGCTGCAAGATGCAGCCAAACGGGCGATAGAAGGCCCCTGCCATATCCAAAAGCAAATCGACAGCGCCAAGCAGGCTTTTATCGATGCCATGGATGACGATTTTAACACGGCGCTGGCCTTTTCCGCCGTATTCAATTTTTGCCATGAATTAAACGCCTATTTGGCACAAAATCAAGTTACCAAAGATGATGTGGCCGCGGCGCAAAACTTATTTAACGATTTGGATAGCGTCTTGGCGGTCATTATTGAACCTGTCGCCGACAACGGCGGTTTGGAAGAACAACTAATGAATCTAATTTTAGAGATTCGCCAAAACGCCCGGGCCAAGAAGGATTGGGCTACGGCCGACGCCATTCGCGACGGGTTGAAAACGTTAAATATCGTTATCGAAGATACGCCCCAAGGCGCTCGCTGGAAAAAAGGATGAAACGCTATACGGAAGACGAATTAAAGCAAATGCCGCCTCTGGCTTTGGCCTATATCGGCGATTGCGTTTATGAATTGACCGTCCGCCGCTATTTGGTGGATCATGGTATGGCCAAAGTTGGAGATTTGCATAAAGCCGCCGTGCAATATGTGAATGCGGAGCGGCAAAGCCGTCTATATGGGGAAATCGAATGCCGTCTGAGCGATCAAGAACGGGAAGTATTTCGCCATGGACGTAATGCCAAAAGCGGACACCAGCCGCCCCATGCCAGCGCCGCGGTTTACCGCCGCGCCACCGGCTTGGAAGCTTTAATCGGTTGGCTACATCTATCCGGTCAGGAACAGCGCCTACAAGAATTGTTGGCTTATTTATTTACAGAATAAAGAAATTCGAGGCCTTTATGCACGTACAATTGTTAACCCATACGCCCAATCCGGAACAAGTGGTAGCCGCCGCCGCCCGCTTATGTTATTCCTCCCAAAGCGGCGAAGAAATCGCCGCCGCTTTTCAGCAACAAGATGCAGCGGCTTTCATCAGCCGTTTGCGGCAAATGGGCCACTTTTCCCCTTTTGAACACGCTTCCTTTACCTTTGCCATCGATGGGGTCAGCCGCGCCCTCTCCCATCAGTTGGTTCGGCACCGACTGGCCTCTTATAGTCAAAAATCCCAAAGATATGTAAAGGAAAACCACTTTTCCTATATCGTTCCGCCCAGTATTAGCCGTTCCCCACAGGCGGAGCAAGAATACCGGCAGCTGATGGATAAAATTGATGCATTATACCGCCATTTTCTGGATCAAGGGATAGCGGCGGAAGATGCTCGTTATATTTTGCCCAACGCCACCGCTACCAATTTGATCATGACCATGAACGCCCGCAGTCTGTTAAACTTTTTCCAGTTGCGTTGTTGCAACCGGGCGCAATGGGAAATCCGGCACATGGCCCATCTAATGCGGCAAGAGGCGCAAAAAGCTGCGCCCGCCTTATTTGCCCAGGCCGGTCCTACCTGCGAAAGTCAGGGGATTTGCTACGAAGGAGATAAATGCTGCAAAAAAGGTCAAGTGGAAATCCGGCAAAGATAGCCGTTTTGCTTGGCCGAGCGGCCACGGGGAGCCGCCGGCGCCCCTAAACGCTGCAGCCAAATAAAAGGAGTTGCAAATATGTTAAAAACCAAAACCGGCATTGCCGATTTAAACCGGAAAATGTTGGCTGGAGAAAAACTGGTGATGTTAACCGCCCACGATTATCCCTCTGCCGTTTTGGCGGATCGAGCCGGCGTGGATATTATCCTGGTCAGCGATATTTTGGGCCCTACCGTATTAGGATATGAAACGGTAATCCCGGTGACCATGGAAGATATGTTGCATCATTTGAAAGCGGTGGATCGAGGCTGTCAGCAAGCCATGCTGGTGGCGGCCATGCCTTTCGGCTCCTATCTATCCAATACGGAAGAAGCGCTAAAAAACGCCTTAACTTTAATTCAACAAGGCGCCGACGGAGTAAAGCTGGAAGGCGGCAGCGAAATCGCCCCTTTGGCGGCAGCTTTTACCCGGCGAGGCATACCGGTGATGGGGCATATCGGCCGTTTGCCTCAAACCGCCTGTCTGTGGCAGGAAGATATGCCCCAAGGTCGGGATGAAAGCGCAGCTTGGCAATTGGTTGAAGCGGCGCAAGCCTTAGAAGAGGCCGGCGTTTTTGCTATATTGCTGGAATGGGCTACGGCTGAAGTGGGCAAATTGATTAGCGAAAAAGTGGATATTCCGGTAATAGGCATCGGTTCCGGCGGATATTGCGATGGACAACTGCTGTATTATCAGCAAATGTTAGGCATATCTTTGGAGCAACCGCCTCATTATGTCAAACAATATGCCAACTTAGCCAATACGATTGGTCAAGCCATAGCTAATTTTGCCGCAGAAGTCAAAAGCGGCGCTTTTCCGCAAGACCATCACTCTTCCCCCATGGAAGAAGACGAAGCCCGCAAACTTTATTAACAAAACCGCCAAAAGGAGCAAGGTACGGATGAAAACGATCATTATTGGCGCTGGTTCCATGGGTTGCTATTTTGCGGCGAAGATGAAAGACGCCGGAGCAGACGTGGGCCTTTACGATATCGATAGCCAAAAGCTGGAAAAAATCGGCACGGACGGGATCGTCATTCGGGAAATGGATGGTAACGACCAGCACGTTATGGTTCCGGTATACCCTTCTCTGGAAGAAGCGCCGCCAGCGGATTTGCTTATCGTTTTGGTAAAGGCATATCATACCGCTAGAGCCGCCCGGGATATTGCCCAAACGATAGGCGATAAAACCATGGTGGTTTCCCTGCAAAACGGGTTGGGCAACGAGGAAGAACTATGCCGCCGCATTGCCAAAAATAAAATTTGCCTGGGTATGACCTACCATAGCGGCTATGAATTATCTGCCGGCGAAATCCAACATACCGCCAGCGGCTTAACAATCGTGGCGCCGCTGCTCAAAGAATCTTTGCAGCAAGCTATGGATCAAGCCCGATTGTTTAACAATTGCAATCTACCCGCCGGCGCTACTACGGATATTGAGCCGCTACGTTGGAAAAAATTGATTATCGATTCCGTGCTTGGCCCTTTATCCGCCATCCATAAAGTCAACAACGGCGCTTTACCCAAAGATCCCGATATTGTCCGCGATATGGTAGAATTAACCGTAGAAGGCGTTACAGTAGCGCAAAAAGCCGGCGTACCGTTGGATTATGGTGAAATCTGGGCTGCGGTTTTGGATGCTTGCCGTTCTTCCGCCGCCTATCGTTCTTCTATGCTCAACGATGTACAACGGGGCCGTTTTACAGAAATTGGCGCGATTAACGGAAGTATCGTGCGTATCGGCGAATTAAACGGCGTAGATACGCCGGCCAATATCCGTACCATACGCCGAGTTGTCGCTATTCAGGGCAAACGAGATAGTTATTGACGCTTTTGCGTATTATAGAGACCAAAAACAAAGTTACAAAACCGCATACATAAAACCGGATAAAGTCCTAAGGACGGCCCATAACTGCCGTCCTTTTTCTTGATTTTCATGATAAAAAATAATCGCGACAAAAGGCGAAAGCCCTTTCCGGCGCGAATTATACTATATTATGAGATTTTCATGATGAGATTTTCCCTATACGAAGCCGCCTGCCATAATTTAGCGGGCAAGGCTGGGAAACGATAATGAAAAAATAGCAAAATAATCTAGCGGAGAGCGCAAGGATGAACATTAGCGGGGCAATTTTTGATATGGATGGAACCTTAATCGATTCCATGTACTATTGGCGCAATGCCGGTAAATTATACTTAACCAATTTGGGCATCACACCTCCGGACAATTACAGCGAATTGGTGCGTAGCCGCAGCGTAGAACAAACGGCTCGTATGTTTCACGAGATCTTTGGCGTAGCCAAACCACCGCGACAAATCGTTCGCGATATTTATGCCGTAATGGAATGGGCTTATCGGGAAAAAGTTGAACTCAAGCCTGGCGCTGCAGAATTATTGACCGGTTTGCAGCGTCAAGGCGTAAAAATGGCTCTAGCTACTGCTACAGACCGGCTATTACTAGAGCCAATTTTACGAAAGCTAAAAATTCTGCATTACTTTGACTATACAATTTGTTGCCGCGAAGCGGGAAAAGATAAAAATGAACCCTATATATATGAAAAAGCCTTGGCTGCTCTTGGTACAAGCAAAGAAGAAACGCCGGTATTTGAAGATGCTTATCATGCCATCTATACCGCAAAGCAGGCCGGATTTCCCATTATTGCCATAGAAGATGCGTCCAATGACAAGCAAAAAACACAAATTCAAGAAGCGGCTGATGTATATCTTTATAATTTAATGGATTTTCCCTGGGATCAAATGATATTTCCAGCACAAAAGGAGAGATAGTGTCCATATATTGGGCAACAAACATGCTTTTGGACGGCGGAATCCATTGAACAATATGAACGGGCTTGCGCCGTCCTGGACTATCCCCATCAACCCTTCGGTCCATATTTACGGCAAGACATTCTGCCCACGGATACGGTTTTGGATATCGGTTGCGGCCCCGGGATAACCAGCCTGTATCTAGCCGGTTTTTACCGTCAGGTGGTGGCGGTAGATACATGTCCGGTAGCCGTCGATCATTTGCGCCGGCAGGCGGCGGAACTTCTACATACCTCCTGGCCGGGCTATTCTTGTCATAACGGCTGTTTTATCGCCGCACCGCTACAGGAAATTTGCTATCGCTTGCAATACCGGCAGCTGAGCCATGATTTTGGGCAACCACGGAAAGATTTGAACGAAGCCGCCAGTTTCATAAGGCGTATGTTAAAAATACCGGAAGAATATACCGGCAACATACCATACCTGGCCCGCCGTTTCCTAAAAAAGCGGGCGTAGGTTGGTATTTGCCCAATCCCCGCAAAAGCTGCTTGATCGAGTTTTGGCCGGCCCCCCCTGCACGGGAAAAACCGGCCGTCCATGATGCGGAGGACGAATCGTATGGCGTTAAAAATGATTCTCGGACCGGCAGGAACCGGTAAAACCGATTATTGCCTGAACCGGATTGCCCAGGCGCTGACTGCGGAGCCGATGGGCCGGCCGCAAGTGCTGATTGTTCCGGAACAGGCGACTTTTATATATGAACGCAAACTGGCTGAACGTTGCCCAGGAGGTGGTTTCAGCGGCGCAGAAGTTGCCAGTTTTCAACGGCTATGCCTGAAAGCCGCCCAAAGCCTCAACCTATCTTTGCCTCCCAATCTCAGCGATTGCGGCAAAAGCCTATTGCTAAAAAAACTGATTCGCAAGCGGCGGCAAGAATTAACTACCTTCCATTCCGCTTACTTGCAAAATGGTTTCCTCAGCAATTTACGCTCGGCGCTGGAAGAATTCCATATTTATAATATAAGCCCCCAACAATTGTTACAAGTTGCCCAAACGCCACAACCTATAGCCTGGAACAGCCGTTTTGGCGATAAATTACAGGATATCGCCTTATTGTACGAAGATTATTTGCAGGCTTTGTCGGAAGGATACGGTAGCTACCCCCAAGCTTTAGACCTTTTAGCCGAAGCCGTTCAAGAAAAAAATTTTTTAGCGGAAGCCGATATTTTTATCGACGGCTATTATCAATTTACCCCCAAAGAACTAACCGTGATCGCCGCCTGGCAAACCCGGGCCGCTTCCGTAACCATAACCTTGCCTTTGGACGCTGGAGAAGCCTTAACTCCTCTCGGCGAAGAACAAATCTTTTATCCCCCGTGGCATTGCTATAGCCAAATACGCCGTCTGGCGGAACAAAACGGAGTCGCGGAAAATCCGCCGGCCTTGCTGTCGCCGGGACAGGGCCGTTTTGCCCCCGGCAACGAAATTGGCGCTTGGGAGCGGGCCCTGGCCAATCCCAATCGACCTTGTTCCCCGGCATTGCCCTGCGGGCAGGCGCCGCAACAAATCCGTTTAGGCCAAGCAGCCAGCCGCCGGCAGGAAATCGCCGCGGTTGGCCGGGAAATCATTCGTCTTACCCGAGAAGAAGGCTTGCGCTATCGAGATATGGCGGTAATTCTTCGTTCTTTGGAACCATATGAACAATTATTACCGCAAATTTTTGACGAAATGGCTATTCCTTATTTTATCGATAGCCGCAAAAGTCTTTTCTACCATCCGCTGGTTGAATTTTGCCGCGCCGCCTTGGCGGTTTGGGCTTATCAACCGCGACAAGATCAGATATTTCGTTATTTAAAAAATCCCCTTTCTCCTTTACCCCTAGAACAATGCGATATTTTAGAAAACTACTGTTTGGCCAACGGCATACAACTTTGGCATTGGCGGCAAGAAGGGCCATGGACCGGCGTAAGAGGCCTGGAGCAATGGGGCGTTTCGCTGCAACAAATCGACGAATGGAGACGGCAAGGCTACCAAAATTTGCAGCAGTTCTGCACGGCCCTGGGCAAACAGGCTACCGGAGAACAAATCTGCGACCAATTGCTTACGCTGTTGCGTCAAACCGGCGTAGCCGAAACCTTGGAAATGTGGGCGGAGCAAACGGCACGACAAGGAGACGGCAGTCAAAGCCAAATTCACCGGCAAGCATGGTCTAGCTTGCAACAGTCATTAAGCGAATCCGCCGCCCTGTTGGCGGAAACGCCGCTGCAGCCAGAAGAAGCCATATCGCTGTTAGATGGAGCCTGGCAGAATCTGACCGTTTCTTTAACCCCCCCCGGATTGGATCAGGTGTTCGTTTCCTCCTTGGAACGCAGCGTACATCCGCCTGTACAGGCGGCGTTTGTGCTCAACGTCAACGATGGCGCCTTGCCGAAAAAGATAGAAGAAGACGGGCTGTTTAGCATTATGGAACGTAAACGATTGGCCCAAGCCCATATTCTGCTGGCTCCAGATGGGCGACAGCGCCAGTTGGCGGAAAATTTTTTGGCCTATTTGGCCTTTACCCGCTGTGGCAAACGCCTCTATATCAGCTATATCCAAAAAAATGAAGATGGAGCGGCTTGCCTTCCCTCCCCGCTTATCCATAAGCTGCAAGCCTTATTCCCGGATCTACTGACGGAAAATCTGGACGATCTAGCCAGTTGGCGGCAACTTTGCGGCGGCGGCTTAGATGCCGCCGCCCTGGCGAAACAGCTATCCCTAGCGGCCCAAGGGCAAAATATAGCCTCCTTCTGGTACGAAGCATATCGCTGGTATGAAAAAAATCCTCATATGGCGCCGGAATTAGGGCAAATCCAGCAGGGCCTGAACTTTCAGGCCCAGTCGGGCAACCTTGCGCCCAGCGTCAGCCGCAAACTTTATGGCGCGCATATCGGCGCCAGCGTATCCCGTCTGGAAAAATTCCGTTCCTGTCCCTTCGCCTTTTTTGCCGGCTATACGCTAGGACTCAAGCCCCGTCTGCAATATCAAATTACCGCCGCCGACCGGGGCGAACTGTTTCATCAGTCCCTGGCGGAAATGGGACGTATCCTGCAACGGCGCAAACTGAATTGGCGCCAGGTGGACGAACCCTTGGCCCAAGCCCTAAGCGAAGAAGCTTTCCAGCGCTACGCCCCGGATTTTCTTTCGGGTATTCTCGCCAGTTCTTCCCGGTATCGCTATATTTCCCGTCGCTTTTGCCAGGCGTTAAGCGCCTCCTTCCTGTTAGCGGCCCGAAACATTCAAGGCGGGGAATTTATACCGGCGGCTTTCGAACTGCCTTTTGGCGACGATAGGCAAGGACTACCGGCGCTAGTAATCGATTTGCCCCATGGAAAGCAATTAAAACTGTACGGCCAAATCGACCGGGTAGATATGGCCAAAGGGCTAAACAAAACCTGGTTTCGCATTGTAGATTATAAAACCGGCCAGGCCAATATTACGCCACTGGATATTTTTAATGGCATACGATTACAATTGCTGGTATATTTGCAAACGGTGCTAACCAATAGTTTCTATTTTACCGACCAAGAGGCCGCGGCTGCCGGAATATATTACGCGCCGGTACGCGACGATTTTGACGGCGGCGCTGACGGCGATCAGCCGCCGGACATGCACCTGAATGGATTAACCGTAAAAAATGAAGAAGCGGTTTTGTTGGCAGATCGGGAAATCGACGGATATTCCCGTCTGATCAAAGTTGCATATTCTGCCAAAAGCGGCTTTTACGCCAATTCCTCGGGCATCAGCGAAGAACAATTGCGCTTATTATTCCAGCATTTAAAACGATTGCTGATGGAAACGGCCGAACAAATGTATCAAGGCTTGATCGCAGCCCGTCCCCGCCGCTGGGCTAGCCGGGTCGCTTGCGATTTATGCGATCAGCGACAAGCATGCGGTTTGGACAGAGAATTTGCGCCGGTTCATGGGGAAGAACAACTAAGCGCCAAACGACTATGGCAAAAATTGGCGGAAGAACAGAAAAAGCAACAAAAGGAGGACGATCGGTGAGCGATTATCGTTTTTCGGCGGAACAAACGGCGGCCATCGAAACCCAAGGAATAAATTTACTGGTAGCAGCCGGTGCAGGCAGTGGCAAAACCAGCGTCTTGGTGGAAAGATTGATACGCCTGGTATGCCGGACAGACCATCCCGGTTCTCTGCAAAGGACTTTGGTCTTAACCTTTACCAATGCGGCGGCCACGGATATGCGGCGAAAAATCGAAACGGCGCTAACCCAACAAGTGCGGCTGCGTCCCAATGATCGCCATTTGTTGCGGGAATTGCATCAATTGCCTCAGGCGCCAATCAGCACCATCCATTCTTTTTGCTTAAATCTGCTACGCCGTTACTACTACCGGCTACATCTAGACGGCGGTTTCCGTATCGCCAAAGAAAACGAAATGTCCGTGCTACAACGGCAAACGCTGGAAAACTTTTTGGCGGCATGTTATGAAAAAAATGACGATATGATCTGTCAATTGGCTGACGATTATGGCGGTAATCGAGATGACGCCGCGCTAGCACAGATCATCGGCGAATTATACGCTTTTAGCCGCTCCCAGCCGCATCCGCAACAATGGTTACGCCAAGCTGCAGCCCTATGGGGAAACAAACTGGACGATTTTCCCTTTGCCAGCTATTTGAATCAATATATAACATCTCAAGCCGCCCAAGCCGCCATACACATGGAATTGCCGCTGTTTTCCCTAGAAGAATTGCAGCTGCGGCTACCAACAAACTGGTATGAAAGCTTGCAGGCGGAGCGAGAGCTATTGCAGGAATTGGCCGATCCCCGCCTGAGCCTGGACCGTCGCTTACAACTCTTGGCCGCATATACGCCGCAAATCTGGCGGGGCGGTAAAAAAGACCAATGGCAAGATATGCGCCAGGAAATCAAAAGCTGCCGAAATAAAGCCAAAGATACGCTGAAAAAGCTGCAAAAACAATTTGCCGAACCAGATGTGGATATACAAATCCAGGATTTAAATCGGGCAGGCCAATTGATGCAAAGCTTGGTCAAGGTAACGGAAGGCTTCGCTCAAAGTTTGGCCGAAGAAAAACGACGCCGCAACTGTCTGGATTTCAGCGACATGGAACATTTTGCCTATGCTCTGCTGCAACAAGAAGATATTGCCGCCGAACTACGGCAAAGCTTTGATCAGGTATTAATCGACGAATATCAGGATATTAACGCCGTACAAGAACAAATCCTCCTTTTGTTACAAAAAGGCGACAATTGTTTTGCCGTAGGCGACGTCAAACAAAGCATTTATCGCTTCCGCCTGGCCGAGCCCCATCTGTTTCTAGCCAAGTATACTGCATACGGTCAAGCGGAAGGAGGCTTAAGAATCGATTTAAATCGCAATTATCGCAGCGTCGCCTCGATTATCCATGGAATCAATTATATCTTTGGTCAATTGATGAGCAAGACAGTAGCGGAACTGGATTATGACCAGGCGGCGGCGCTAAAAGCGGGGCGTGAAGAATCTGGTTTGGCCCCGGAATTTATGCTCTTAGCTTTAAACGACGAAGAACTTGACGATGCGGAAACGGAAAACGATGCGGAAACGGAGCAACAGCGGGAAAAAGAAGATGAGATTTCCGCTCTGCAAGCGGAAGCTCGTTTTATCGCCTGCCGTATCCACGATTTGCATAATCAAGAACAATACGATTATGACGATATTGCCATCTTATTACGTTCCGCCAAAAACAAAGCGGCGCCTTTGGCGGAACAATTAAATCGCTTGGGGATACCGGCCCGCACAGATATGCCGGAAAACATTTTAGATACGCCGGAGACGGCCTTATTTCTTTCCTTACTACAAATCATAGATAATCCACGACAAGATTTGCCTTTAGCGGCAGTTTTGCGTTCTCCCCTATTTGCTTTCACGCCGGAACAATTGCTGGAAATCCGCCAGGAAAAAGACGGCGATTTGTATCAAGCTTTGCTATGCCAACAGGACGTTCCCGGCGAAACTGGGCGACGCTGCCGGGATTTTCTCCAACGTCTGCAAGGCTGGCGCCAGCGATCCGGTCAGGAACCGGTATCTTTGCTGATACGGCATTTATGGCAAGACACCGGTATGTACCGGCTGGCTGGCGCTTTAGCCGACGGCGCCCGCCGTCAAGCCCGACTGGACGCTATCTATGCCCAAGCCTGCGCTTATGAAAAAAGCGATCGCTACGGCGGCTTATACCGCTTTCTCATCTGGATGGAGCAATTGCGGCAGCAGGGCGGCGAAATACCGGTGGTCTATGGTCAAGCCCCCTCGGCGGTACGGATTATGAGCATTCATCATAGCAAAGGATTAGAATTTCCCGTGGTATTCGTAGCGGGTCTGGGTAGCAGCTTTCACGGCGCAGACAAAAGCGACGTAATCTGGCATAAAGATTTGGGGCTTGGCCCCAAGATCTGCCAAAGACAAAATCGGCGTAAATATCTAGGTCTGGCCTATCAAAGCGTGGCTTTGCGGCAAAAACAAGACGAAGTAGCGGAAGAACTGCGTATTTTTTACGTAGCCTTAACCCGGGCAAAGGAACGGCTGATTCTATGCGCCGCTTTACGCAATCCTTGGCAGGAATTGACCAAGTGGAGCCGGGATATGACGGAGGAGGAGATATTGCCGCCGTCTATCGTCTATAGCGCAAAAAGGCCGGCGGAATGGTTTGCCCGGGCATTGTTGCGCCACCCGGATGGAGCAGCTTGGCGCCGCCGCATCGGCTACTCTCACGTCCTGCCCGGCCCGGGAGCCTGGCAAATCCAGATACGGCCGGCGGCCAATTTTGCCCCCTCGTCTATAGACGAGGCCGCCGCGCCTTGGCAACTGCCTCCCGTCGATCCCCCGCTGGCGGAACAAGTAGCGCAAGCTCTAGCTTTTCGTTACCCTTATGGTTCCGTTTGCAACTATCCTGCCAAATGGACGGTAAGCCGGCTCAATCAAGAAGCGCAAAGCCCCGCCCTGTTGCTTGTGGCTACGGGAGACGCCTCCTCATCCCCCTTGGAGCCGGCGCAAGCCGCGGCCAGAGGCAGCGCCCTGCATTTGTTACTGCAACAATTGGATTTTCAACAACCCGTAGCGCCGCAAATTGCTTATTTGAAACAAAACAACCAAATTGAGACAGGAGAAATTACCACCCAAGATGTAGAAACCATCAACGGCTTTATTCACAGCCCTTTAGGAAAACGTTTATGCGCTTCGCCGCTTCTTCGCCGGGAAATTCCCTTTACCATGACCTTGGAAACCGAAGAGCGGCTGCCCCAATCCACGGAACACATTTTGGTTCAGGGAGTATTGGATGCGGCTTTTTGGGAAAACGACGGCTGGATTCTTATCGATTATAAAAGCGGCGGCCGGCATAAAAACGATCAGCAATTGATAGAGCAATACCGGCGGCAAATCCACCTCTATCGTCTGGCCATCGAAAGACTATGGCGGCAACCGGTAAAAGAAGCTTATTTGTATATGTTGGATGACGGCCGTATCATCCCCATAGACGGCCCGGAACAAACTCATACGCCGGCAGATGGGGATATCCATTGACCGTTTGCCGAAGCATAAGCATAAACAAGGAAACGATTAAGAAAGCAGGAACAATATGCGTTTTTTTCATACCGCCGATCTTCATCTAGGCAAAAAAATTTATGAACAAAGTATGTTGGAAGAACAATACCATATTCTACAACAAATTCTTGCTCTGGCCAAGGAATACCGGCCGGACGCTTTATTGATCACCGGTGATGTTTACGACAAGCCATCACCGCCAGCCGATGCAATCAGTCTACTGGATGATTTTCTTACCGCCTGCTGCGAAGAAGCGTTGCCAGTATTGCTGATTGCCGGCAATCACGATTCCCCGGAACGGCTGTCCTTTGGCGGACGAATTATGGCCAAACATCAAGTGATACCCCAAGGTATCTTCAACGGCAAACCCGGTATATGGCAATTCCAAGACGATTATGGTACGGTAGAATTCATACTGCTGCCATTTATCAAACCGGCGCAAGCACGCCCATTTTTTCCCCACAAGTCCATTGAGGATTATAGCCAAGCAGTGGCAGCCGCCTTGGAAACGCTACCGGCAAACGACTACCGGCGAGTATTATTGGCCCATCAATTTGTTACCGGCGGCGGGGATTCGCCACAAAGATCCGACTCAGAAACCATCAACGTAGGCGGTTTGGATGAAGTGAATGCCGCCGTGCTGGCGGCTTTCGATTATGTAGCCTTGGGGCATTTGCATCGTCCGCAAAGCGTAAGCCGGCCGCAAATCCGTTATGCCGGATCACCATTGAAATACTCCTTTTCGGAAACCGATCACGAAAAAAGCTTGGTAATGGTAGATCTGGCAGCCAAGGGACAAACCAATATTCAATGCCTGCCTTTAACCCCTTCCCGGGATTTACGGCAGTTAAAAGGTCCTTTGCAGGCTTTGATGCAGGCGCCGCTAAACGCAACGGAACGCATGGATTATATCCGCGTGATACTTACGGAACGCCCGGAACATGGTGATCCATTGGCATTGCTGCGCTCCCGCTATCCCAATCTGTTGCGTCTGGATTTTCCCGCGTTAACTGAGGAAACGGATATGCTACCGGAAGAAGATTTGGATGAAGAACTGCGGGATCCAGTGGCTTTATTTAACAGTTTCTATTTGCTGCAACATGGACAGCCCCTCAGCCAGGAACAGAAAAACCTGTTTCACAAAATTTTACAACAAGTGGAGGAACACGATTGATGCGGCCCTTAAGCTTAAAACTTGGCGCTTTCGGCCCCTTTCCCGGCATAACGGAAATTGACTTTAGCCGTTTCGGCGCCGGCGGATTGTTTTTGGTAACCGGAGAAACCGGCGCAGGCAAGACTACCATTTTTGACGGCATTTGCTTTGCCTTATACGGAGCTTCCAGCGGCGGACGCCGAGAACCGCGCATGTTGCGCAGCGATTTTGCTCCGCCGGAACAGGAAACTTTTGCTGAATTGCGCTTTTGTTATCGCGGACAAACCTATCAAATCCGCCGCCAGCCGGAATATAGCCGCCCCAAGAAAAAAGGACAAGGCTTGGTAACGCAAAAAGCAGACGCTATATTTACTTATGAAGACGGCAGGGTAATCAGCGGTATCAAACCGGTAAATGAAATTGTAGAAAAAATCATCGGTTTGAATCTAAATCAGTTTTGCCAAATCGCTATGATCGCCCAAGGGGATTTTCTGCGGCTGATTCAAGCCAAAACAGAAGAACGCAGCAATATTTTTCGCCATATTTTTGACACAAAACTCTATCAACAACTTCAGGAAGAATTAAAAAATGCCGCCGCCACGGAAGAAAACAACTGGCGGCAACAAAAAATGCTGATTCATCAAACCTTGGGAAATTTGCAGCCTCTTCCTCAAACCCCTTTGTCCGACCTCCTTGACCAATGGAAAAATCAGCAGCCCAATATTGAAAAACTGCCGGAAATATTACCTTATATAGAGGAAATGGTGCAACAAGATCTAATACAAGAACATAATTTGCAAAGTCAGATGACAAAAACCGAACAAAACAATCGTCGTTTAACAAAAGAATTAGCAGAAGCGGCGGAAATCAATCGCCGCCTGCAACAGTTGGCTCAAGCAGAAGCAAATTATACTAATTTACTGCAGCAAAGAGACGGTTACAAGGAAAAATACCGCAAACTGCAATGGTATGATAAAGCCCGGCAATTGCAGCCCCTTGCCCAATTGAGCGGCAATGCCGCTACAGCAGTACAAACCTTGGAAAAAGAAATTGCCGCCAGCCAACAACAACAAAAAGAACTGGTTCCCCGCTTACTCGCTGCGCAGGAACAATGCCAACAATTGGAAGAAAGCGGCCAAATTCAAAGTTTGCGCCAGGATATTGCCGCATTGCGCCGAGATATGCCTCGTTATCAACGACAAGATGATTTGCTCCGGGAACAAAAACAGGCAGAAACACAATTGCATCGTCTGGAACAGACAGCAGCAGCCTCTGCCAAACAAATTCAAACTTTGGCAGATCAACAGCAACAAATTCATCAGGCTTTGGCCGCGCTGCCGGAGCAAACGGCTGCCATTAGCCAATTGCAAATCCATATTCATAACCAGCAACAGGAATTGGCACAATTACAAGAATTAAACCGGCAAATTACTCTATACAATGAAAAAAGTCAACAATTAGCCGATATAGAAACCCGGTATCGCCAACAATGGGAAACATTTCGGCAATTGCAGGAAATATACACCCGGCGTTTATCCCTGTTTTTGCAGATGCAAGCTGGTTTACTGGCAAAAAATTTGCAGCCTGGCCAACCCTGCCCGGTGTGCGGTTCCACCGCGCATCCGCAGCCGGCGCCATTTCATCCGGAATCCTCGGATAAAAATCAGGTAGAACAGGCTCGGGCAGACAGCGATACGGCCCGGGATGTTTGCTATGATTTGGCAGCTCAAGCCCAGCGTATTCAGGGAGAAATCGCCCAGATGGAAGAACAAATCCGCAAACTGGCAGGAGAAAATCAACAGATTGCCATTGCGGATCTAGCCACAATCAGCCAAGAACGGCAACAGCAAAGCCGACAAGCTTTGGTTTTGTCCCAAAAACAATATGAAAATTTGCAAAACCTGCAACAACAGCGGCAACAATACCTGGATCAACAAGAAAAGACGGATCAACAATACCGGCAGTTGCAAAATCAATATGAAGAACAAAATCGTTTAAAAACCGAAGTTGCCGCTATGGCGGAAGCCAAAATTCAAGAGCTGGCCACCTATGGTGCAGATTTACAATTTCATACCGCAATTCAGGCGGAAAAGGCGCTGGAAGAAAAAGAAAATAACCTAAGCCTGCTGGAAAAAGCCCTGGAACAAGCGCAACAAGATTGGCAACAGCTTCAGCAACAATGCCAGCGTCTGCAGTTGCGCCAGGAAGAAAAACAAACCTCTTTGGAACAGGCCCAACGGCAGGCGGCAATGGAACGGGAAAATTTTTCCGCCGCTCTGCAACAACATGGCTTTGCCGATGAATCCGAATTTCATCAGGCTTTGGCTATCGAAGAACAGGCAGAAAAAATCCGCCAAGATATTGAAAATTACCGGGTGCAAAAAAATGCTGCCGCCGCTTTTCTGGACAATCTGCGTCAAAACTGCGCCGGTTTGCAGCCCGCTGATTTGATTTCATTACAAAACCAAATCGATGCCTTACGTCAAACCAATCAGCACTTGCTGCAAGAACAAAAGGAGGTCTTTGGGCGACGCAAAATCAATGAAGACGCCTTGGGAAAACTGCAACAACAATATAAACAATATCAGCAAACCGGACGCCAATGGGCACAAATCAAAGATCTGGCGGATACAGCCTGCGGCCGCTTGGCCAACCGGCCAAAACTGGCTTTAGAAAGATATATACAGGGCGCCTACTTTCAACGTATCATTCAGCGCGCCAATCGCCGATTGCAACAAATGAGCGAAGGTCAATTTATGCTCATGCGTCGCCAGGAAAGCAGCGGCAACAGCCAAACTGGCTTGGATTTGGATGTATGGGATAATTATACCGGCAAGAAAAGGGATGTACGCACTTTATCCGGCGGGGAATCCTTTATGGCCGCTTTGTCCATGGCTTTAGGCCTGGCGGATATTATCCAAGAATACGCCGGCGGCATACAATTGGACGCTATGTTTATTGATGAAGGCTTTGGTTCCCTAGACGAACAAGCCTTGGAAAAAGCCTTGGCCGTATTGTCCCAATTAAGCGCCGGCAAAAGACTGGTAGGAATCATTTCTCATGTAAGCGAACTGCAACAACGAATTGACCACAAAATTATTGTCCATAAAGGGCGCAATGGCAGCCGCCTGGAGCTGCGCACTTGACTTGCCCTATGGGACATGCTATAATTTTCTAAATTGATACTGGGGGAAAAGGCGCAATACAAAACCAATATGGTTAAAATTGCCATTTTCCCCTTTCTCAATCCTTCTAAGAAAAGCAAAATTTAACATAAGGAGACGAGGGGATGACGAATCTGGACCAATCTCGGGCTCCGCTTTATGAGGCATTGGAGAAATTCCGCAAAATGCGAGTAGTTCCTTTTGATGTGCCCGGCCACAAACGGGGACGGGGCAACCCGGAACTAAGTCGATTTTTGGGCGAACAATGCGTCGGTGTAGACGTCAATTCCATGAAACCTCTGGATAATCTCTGCCACCCAATTTCCGTAATCAAAGAAGCGGAAGAATTGACCGCCGCCGCTTTTGGCGCACAGGCTGCTTTTCTCATGGTAGGCGGTACCACTTCGGCAGTGCAAAGCATGGTGTTGACCGCCTGCAAACAACATGACAAAATTATTCTTCCCCGCAATGTACATCGCAGCGTAATCAATGCTTTGGTATTATGCGGCGCCACGCCTATATACGTAAACCCCGGCGTGGATCATAATTTAGGCATTTCTTTGGGCATGAGTGTGAGCCAGGTGGAACAGGCTGTAGCCAAACATCCCGACGCCGCCGCCATTTTGGTGAATAATCCTACCTACTACGGCATCTGTTCCGATTTGCGCTGTCTGGTTCAATTGGCCCATAGACACAATATGCTTTTGTTGGCGGATGAAGCTCACGGTACCCATTTTTATTTTGGCGCAGATATGCCTTTGGCCGCCATGAAAGCCGGAGCAGATATGGCCGCCATCAGTATGCATAAATCCGGCGGTAGCCTCACCCAAAGCTCCATATTGCTAGCAGGTCCACAGGTCAGCGCCGGTTATGTGGGACAAATCATTAATCTCACCCAAACCACCAGCGCTTCCTATCTGCTTTTGGCCAGTCTGGACATTTCCCGACGTAATCTGGCCCTGCGTGGACGGGAAACCTTTGCCAAAGTAGCCGCTTTGGCACAATACGCCCGGGATGAAATCAATACCATTCCCGGTTACTACGCCTTTGGAAAAGATTTGCTCAACGGCGACAGCGTTTTCGATTTTGATTTAACCAAACTTTCCATACACACCTTGGATATTGGCCTGGCTGGCATAGAAGTATACGACTTGCTGCGGGACGAATACGATATTCAAATCGAATTTGGCGATTTAGGCAATATCCTCGCCTATTTATCCATCGGCGACCGGAAGCAGGATGTGGAAAGGCTGGTGTCCGCCCTGGCGGAAATTCGTCGCCGCTATCAAAAGGATAAAACCGGCTTGTTAAGCCAAGAATATATTGAACCGCTGGTAACGGCCACGCCGCAACAAGCGTTTTATGCGGAAAAAGTTTCCCTGCCGTTGGCGGAAACCATCAATCGTGTATGCAGCGAATTCGTTATGTGTTATCCGCCGGGCATACCAATTTTGGCTCCGGGAGAAAAAATCACCGGAGAAATTCTCGACTATATTCGCTACGCCAAAGCCAAAGGTTGTTCTATGACCGGCCCGGAGGATCCGGAAATCAACCGATTGAACGTTTTGCGCGATTCTTAACGACAGTTTCTTAACTGTCCGCCAGCCCTCCACATGACAACCGATTATTTGACGATTTTATAGCAAATGCCTGCTGTGGCAGAAAGGAATCGGCCTTATGGAATTGTGGTATTCGGAAATGCATACCGCCAACGTCAAATTTTCCATTCGTGTCAATCGTCAATTGTTCAGCCAACAAAGCGAATACCAGCGTATCGACGTATTTCAATCGGAACAATTCGGCTGCTTCCTGACTTTGGATGGGGCGATGATGCTAACGGAAAAGGACGAATTTATTTATCACGAAATGATTTCCCATGTACCCATGGCGGTACATCAAAATATCCGCCGGGTTTTGGTAATTGGCGGCGGCGACGGCGGCGCCGTGCGGGAATTGCTACGCTATCCCCGTATCGCCCATATTGATCTAGTGGAAATCGATCCATTGGTAGTAGAAGTTTGCCGCAAATATTTGCCCCAAGTATCCTGTGGCCTGGACGACAACAGAGTGCATATCCATTATGAAGACGGATTAAAATATGTCCGCGCCAAGGAAGAGGAATACGACTTGATTATCGTCGATTCCACGGATCCTTTCGGGCCGGGGGAAAACCTGTTTACCAAAGAATTCTATGGTAGCTGCTACAAAGCTCTGAAATCCGACGGCATCATGGTCAATCAACAGGAAAGCCCCTATTATGAGGACGATGCCATTGCTATGCAAAGAGCCCATAAACGTATCGTCCAAAGCTTTCCCATCAGCCGTATCTATCAAGCCCATATTCCCACCTATCCGTCGGGGCATTGGACCTTCGGCTTTGCATCTAAACACTATCATCCCTTAAAAGATTTGGATGATCAGGCCTGGAATCAATTGCATTTGCAAACCAAATACTATACCACCAAAGTGCATCGGGGGGCATTCGCCTTGCCGGCCTATGTAGAGGAGTTGGTACGGGATGTTGAATAGCGTAAGCAATTGTTTTATCGGTTGCGACAAAACCTTTGATCAGGCCGATATAGTTCTATTTGGGGCACCGTTTGATGGCACCACCTCCTATCGCCCCGGCGCCCGCTTCGGCCCCCAAGCCATACGCAACGAATCCTGGGGTATCGAAAGCTATAGCCCTGTACAAGACAAAGATTTGCTGGATCTGCGGGTTTGCGATAGCGGTGATCTGGACTTGCCCTTTGGCGATGTACCGGCCGCTTTGGCAGCTATCGAAACCGCAACAGAAACCATTTTACACCAGGGAAAACTACCTGTGTTATTGGGAGGGGAACATCTGGTCACCTTGGCCGCGATTCAAGCGGCAGCCCGTCGCTATCCGGATTTGCATATCATCCATTTCGACGCCCATGCCGATTTGCGTCAGGAATATTTAGGCGTTACTCTGTCCCATGCATGCGTACTGCGGCGCTGTTGGGAATTATTGGGCGATGGACGTATCTTCCAATTTGCCATTCGTTCTGGAGATCGGGAGGAATTCCGTTTTGCCCAGGCCGGGCATACCTGGATAAGAACCCAAGATTTTCAGGGGCTGGATATGGTGTTACAACGCCTAAAAGGGCTACCTGTATATTTTACCTGCGATTTGGATGTATTGGATCCATCCGTATTTCCCGGAACCGGCACGCCGGAAGCGGGAGGCGTATGTTTTCAACAATTAGCCGGTGCAATTTGCCAAGTAGCAGCACAGGCTCGGATTGTGGCCGCGGATTTGACAGAATTATCCCCACCCTATGACAGCGGCGGCATTTCCGTAATGGCGGCCTGTAAAGCGCTGCGGGAATTGCTGTTGGCGCTTAACATCAATCCGTAAAAAATTTGCCGGAGGAATATATTATGGGAAAAACTTTAATCATTGGTTGCGGCGGCGTGGCCAGCGTTGCCATCCATAAATGCTGTCAAAACAGCGCCGTTTTTGACGATATCTGTATCGCCAGCCGCACCAAAAGCAAATGCGACGCGCTAAAAGAAAAATTGGCGGATCATACCGCCACTACGATTTCCACCGCCCAGGTAGACGCCAACGATACGGCGGCGCTGATCCGCTTGATGGAAACCTATCAACCGCAAGTGGTATTACACCTGGCCCTGCCCTATCAAGACTTGAAAATTATGGATGCCTGTTTGACTACAGGCGCCCATTATGTGGACACCGCCAATTATGAACCGGAAGACGAGGCCAAATTTGAATACAAATGGCAATGGGCTTATAAAGAACGCTTTTCCCAGGCCGGTCTTACCGCACTACTGGGCAGCGGTTTCGATCCCGGCGTTACCGGCGTTTTTTGCGCCTATGCCTTAAAGCATTATTTTGACGAAATCAACTATATTGATATTTTGGATTGCAACGATGGCGATCATGGCTATCCTTTCGCCACCAACTTTAATCCGGAAATCAATATTCGCGAGGTTTCCGCCAAGGGCAGCTATTGGCAAGACGGCGCATGGCGGGAAACGGAGCCAATGGAAATCAAACGGGTTTATAATTTCCCCCAAATCGGCCCTAAAGATATGTATTTGCTCCATCATGAGGAGCTGGAATCTCTGGCTTTGCATATGCCCGGTATCAAAAGAATCCGTTTCTTTATGACCTTTAGTCAAAGCTATCTTACCCATTTGAAATGTCTGGAAAACGTTGGCATGACCAGCATAGAGCCGATCGACTTTCAGGGGCAAAAAATCGTACCTCTACAATTCCTCAAGGCGGTATTGCCGGATCCTTCCTCTTTGGGACCTCGTACCAAAGGCAAAACCAATATCGGCTGCATCATCCAGGGCAAAAAGGACGGCCAAGAAAAAGCTTACTATGTATATAACGTATGCGACCATCAGCAATGCTATCGGGAAGTGGGTTCTCAAGCTGTGGCCTATACCACCGGCGTACCAGCAATGATCGGCGCTATGATGGTGCTAAACGGCACGTGGCGTAAACCCGGCGTTTATAATATCGAAGAATTCGACCCCGATCCGTTTATGGATGCTCTAAATATTTGGGGCTTGCCCTGGCAGGAAAGTTTTCATCCCGATCTGGTGGAATAACGCGGCCCTACGGAAAAATACCCTCTGCTACGGAATTTACCATTGACTTTGATGGAGAAATAGTCTATAATACTTTGGTAATGTGCCCGTAGCTCAGTGGATAGAGCGCCGGCCTCCGGAGCCGGAAGCGTAGGTTCGATCCCTATCGGGCATACCACGTCGGAGCAAGCTTTGTATCGCTTGCTCCGACTTTTTTGCAAAAGTCAGAGCGCGCTCACGCCGCAGCCAAGGAGACGGCAACAAGCCAAAACGGCTTTATCGCAGCAAAATCCATGTTCCAAGGTCGATCAACTATATTTTTCAGGCAACAATGTGCTGGCGGCAAGCAAAAGATAAGCTTGAAATCGGTTTCTGCATATATTGAGCATAGAATGGAAAGCTAGGGTAATAGCCGACGTTCCATGTACATGTAGCATCCTTTGCGATACCTTTGGCTATCGTAAAGGATGTTTTTTTATTTGCCATAAATTCTATAGCATTTTGAAAAAATGCTTGGCTTATGGGATACGCATAGGATAATCTTCATGCGCCCTGCTCGCAAAGCAAGGCAAACCTGCTTCCTTCATTTTTGCGCATATTTTACTCTTACACGGAGAAAATAAGAGTCAAAAGGAGTTAAAAAACATGGAAAAATTTAATGAAGATACCGTATCTCTACTCAAAGAATGTAATGCGGGCGTAAAAATGGGCGTAGATTCCATTGCCGAAGTCATTGATCATGTACAGGATGAACATCTGCAACAGATTTTACACCATAGCAAGGATGAACATCAGAAAATCGGTAGTGAAATTCACCGCTTATTGAATCAATGCGATGAAAGCGGCAAAGACCCCAATCCTTTAGCCAAAAGTATGTCTTGGCTAAAAACCAATATGAAAATGACCATGGATGAAAGCGACGCTACCGTAGCCGATCTTATCACCGACGGCTGCAATATGGGCGTAAAATCTTTGCGCCGCTATTTAAACCAATATACGCAGGCAGATGGCCAATCCCGGCGGCTGACGGAGCAGTTGATTCATGTGGAGCAACAAATGACCACGGATATAGCGCCCTATCTTTAATTCCGCCACTGCTTGCGGAAACCCCTCTTACGGACAGCCGTTGCTAGAGCGGCGCTGGCGCCAAGATAAAAGCCGGCAGGGAATTCCCTGCCGGCTTTGCCTATGCGATAAGCTAGGCCACCTGCCTGGTTGCGGCAGGCGGCATAATCTTTTACTCCAATGCCAAGGTTGAAGAGGAAACGTCTTCCGGCGCGCCGTCTATATTCTCGATTTGCCCTTTCTCCTGGTTAAAGGAGTCATTCAGATGAAACTTGGCTAAAATACGGCTAAACATAGTACAAATCTCCGCCCGCGTTATAGTCGATTCCGGATTAAAACGACCCAAAGTATCGCCGGTGACGATAGCATTCTCCGCCAACAGGGATACGGCGCGCACCACCTTTTCATCCTGGCCGGCCAAATCGCTAAAAGCCAAATCGGCAATGGTTTCCGTTAGCATATCATCCATTTCTGCACCGCGGAAATCGTTTTCCTGGTTCGCTTGTTCTGCCGATTCACGGCTAAACAACCCCGCCAACATGATCGCAACTTGTTTGCGGCGCATGATCTCTTGAGGCAAAAAGGAAGCCGTTCCGTCGCCATGATTCAGATATAGGCTTTCGTCCAACAAACCGGCGGAATAGCAAATCCAAACCGCCTGATAATAATAATCGCTTTCCTGACAATCAATAAATACCGGCGCATCGGCCTGAGATAACAGCGGGTCTTGAGGTTCCTGCAGCAATTGCAATAATCTTGCCAGCATGGTCGTTAATTCCGCTTTGGTGATATTAGCATTGGGCCGAAAAGTATGATCGGTATAACCTTGTACCACCCCCGTATCCAATAACTGACGGATATAACTTTCTCCCCAATGGCCCACGATATCCACCAGCGACCCTGCTGGCTGTAAAGTGGTTAGCAGATAATCTCCCATACCGCAACGGGCTTTGGAAATTTGCAATAGAGAATCGCCAAACAATTCCGCTTCACTACTCCAACCATAATAGGTAGCGTAAATTTGACCGTTGGCGGCGTCAAAAGTCAAATACCCGTTTTGCCGAATCTGCTCGACATATTCATCCAAAGTAAGACCATGCTTCATGATATATTCGGCATGGGGCGCTCCCACATAACGAAAATGCCAGGATTCCCAAGCATAACCGGTAATATCGGTTTTATCCTGAGGATAGCGCAGAATAAAACCATAGCGCCAACAATTTTCCTTCAACCATTTGCCTTGAGCGGTTTCAGCAAAACTATTGTTTAAGGCATATCCCAAGGAAGCGGTAGAAAGATCTACCACCAACCCGGTTTGATGTTCGCTTTTTCCCGGCGGAGCCACCCATTGGGCGGCCAATGCCTCAGCCTGCGAACGGCTATAACCTTGGGAAACATAAGAAGCAATTTTATTCGAATATAAAGAACTTTGCTTTTCATATGTGCGATAAGCGGAGTTCACATACACTTCGCCCACACCGGCTTGTTCCATATCCGCTAACATCATAGCCAAAGCCTCCCCGGCTTGCCGGCAAATACGAATCCCTACCGCTCCCTTGGCATAGTTGCTAACGGGCGCCAAATCTTCCGGAACAAAATCCGCGCTAAGGGGATAGGTTTTGTTGACCAGCATTTGGTATGCATGTACCGCCGTCCCGCCGTTGGCCGCAACGTTCTGGTTTGTGGTCGAGGCGGAGGCCTCGGGAGAGCATACGCCAGCGATAAGCAAAGCCAAAAACGCCATCCATAACCAAGTTCTTTTCCGTTCCGCAAACATATTCCTTTACCTCACAATTGCCAATATTCCACGGCGGCATCTACCGCCGCTTTTACCAAAGCTTGCCAATTTTCCTGCCAAAAGGATAAATCCTGCCCGTTATCGATAAAACAATATTCCAACAAAAGAGCTTCCGCTCCGGCAAAAAGTTCCCTTTCTTCCCGAATTCCCGCAGCCAACATCTTACGGGGCGAAGTAGCCATACCGCCACATTCTCGCAAAATATAATAATAATCGCTACCGGTTTGCACATCGTCCTGGGTATATTGCTTATAAGTACCATCCTGCACCAAACCGGTAAAATCGTTATTGGCGAACATTCCCGCTTGCCGCCAGGCGGCAGCGGTCAATTCCGCCCAGCGATTATCACAACGCACGGAGGAATAGACTTGATACCCCCGGCAAAGTCCATCGGTGGAGGCGTTAAGATGATTGGAAATTAGATATTTGGCTCCGCTGGCATACACGGTATCTACCCGTCCGCCGCTAATATAGGGATCTATTTGGCTAGCCGCCACGCCTTCCTGACCAACGCTATAATCTCCATCCCGGGTCAAGGCCACTTTGAGCCCGTACTCCGTAAACAGTTCCGCCATATACAAAGCGGCTTGCAAATTAAAATCCGCTTCTCGCAAGGAACCGTTCATAGCGCCGCTATCCGCCCCGCCATGGCCTGCATCAATAATAATATCATATACGTCTTCCGGCAATTGGTCAACGGTGGATAGCGATAAGAACAAATAGCCCCGGCTACCGTATAGCCGCCAATAGCGATTGCAACCCTGGCGGGTCAAGCTATATCCTTCCTGCTCATAACCAGGGGCGGCTCGTAAAGCCACAGAATCGCCAAACAAACGATATGTGCCGTCCGGCAAATAAATCCAGGTCATACCATGGTTTAAGGCATCGCTATCCATGCTAAAACGGTAGACCGTACCATCAGCGGCCTGCAAATCGACGTTCTGAGGAGAAAAATCTTGAAAATATAGGCGAACATGCTCTCCATGGACATAGCAGGCTGTTAAAGATTGAGGCTGCAAACCGGCACTAAGATATTGTTTCAACCACCAGCCACCTGTAACCGCCAGCAATACCAAAGCCAGGCCTATGACCCAACCGATGATATGTCGTTTACCCTTAGCGGATCCATATAAAACAAGAAAAATGCTTGGTTTGTATTTCGGCATATGCACAACCCCTTGCCTACCCCTGCATTTATTTATTCTATCATATTCAAAATAGAATTGCAGTAAAAAAACGGCGATGAAATATTTTTCCCCAGTGCCGCCTTCTATCTCCAGTTTGCGGCAACCGTCTCCCTAGGTTTTATCTTGCAATTTTTAAAACTATGTAGTACAATATTTATTTGAGAAAATCTTTTATAGCTTACGATAAGGATATCTATATTTATGAAAATTATTGACGTACATACGCATATTTTTCCGCCTAAATTGGTATCGCCAGCCACCAAAGCCATTTCCGTTTTTTATAACGACGTACTGATGCAACACCAGGGCAGCCTGCAAGAATTGCTGGCGGCGGGAGAAAAATTTAACGTAAAATATTGCGTCATTTTTTCCAGCGCTACCACCGCCCATCAAGTGCGTTCCATTAACGATTTTATCATCAAATCGGCGGCTACCGACCCCAGATTGTTGCCGGTAGGAACTTTGCATAAAGATTTTAGCGATTTCTCTCAAGAATTAGAACGATTAAGCCAAGCAGGGGTAAAAGGCATTAAACTGCATCCCGATTTTCAAAAATTTTGTTTGGATGACGAAGCGATGTTTCCCGCCTATGAAGAAATGGGCGAACGGGGTATGTTTCTGATCAGCCATACCGGCGATTATCGTTACCCCTATTCCCAACCCCATCGTATGGCCAGAATTGCCAAAATGTTCCCCAAACTGCGTTGTATCGCCGCCCATTGCGGCGGCTGGATGCAATGGGATGAAGCCAGGGAAGTTCTCCCTTCTCTAGAGAACGTCTACATCGATACCAGTAGCACCGTGGGTTTTGGCGGTTATGAAGCGGAAAAACTAGCATTGGCCACCTTTGATCCCAGCCATATCTTTTTTGGCACCGATTTCCCCATGTGGGATTATCAGCAGGAATTGGATACCTTGGAATCGTTCCATCTGAATCCTCAATTTTTGGAAGATATTTTATACAACAATTTTGCCGCTTTTTACGGACTACCATTATAAACCGCATATACATGTTCTTGCCTTTCACCCCGTCTTTGCCTATAGCAAAGGCGGGGATTCTTTATGGCAAAAAACCGTATTTTTCCTGTTGACACGAACATATGTTCTAAATATAATATATTTATACATGATCTCTAAAGAGGTGGCGCATATGATGCCCCTAAACAAACCGGTGCAAATGCTTTCTCTTCACAATGTAGACGGCGGCTTACAACCTTTACGATTTCGTTACGAAGATGAACGCCATAACTTGCACACCGTATCCATACAAGAAATCCTTAGCGCCAAAGAAATCCATTATGCCGGTATACAAGGGTTGCAATATTTATGTCGGGCAATGGTTTTGGATCAGGAAAAAGTATTTGAATTGCGTTATTTAATCAAAAGCCATCGCTGGATTTTATTCCGCATTATTTTATAAGTCAATGAGGACATTTTATGAATTCACAAAAAATTATCGCTCATGTCGATGTAAACAGCGCTTTTCTTTCTTGGACGGCGGTATACCGCCTACAAATACTGGGAGAAACTCTCGACTTAAGAACAATTCCCGCCGTCATCGGCGGCGATAGCAAGACCCGGCATGGCATCGTTTTGGCCAAAAGTGAGCCAGCAAAAGCGATGGGTGTACAAACTGGCGAACCATTATATCAAGCGCGAAAAAAATGTCCCTATTTGCAAGTTTTTCCACCAGACTACTCTCTATATGTGCAAGCTTCGCAAAAATTAATCGTTCTGCTCAAAGAAGTAGCGCCGGTTGTAGAACAATATTCTATAGACGAAGCATGGATTGATTTAAGCGGTACGCAACGTTTATACGGTCCGCCGCTACAGGCCGCTTATCAAATTAAAAACCGCATACGCGACGAGCTAGGCTTCACCGTCAATATCGGCTTATCCAATAACAAAATATTAGCCAAAATAGCGGGAGATTTTGCCAAGCCAGATTTGGTGCACACCCTGTTTCCGCCGGAAATTCCTAGCAAATTATGGCCGTTGCCGGTAAAAAAAATGTTTCAGGTGGGAGCGGCCAGCGAACAAAAACTGCACGCAATGGGCATTTTTACCATCGGTCAATTGGCCCATGCCAATCCCGAACGCTTACGACAAGCCTTGCATAAACATGGCGAAGTATTATGGCGCTTTGCCAACGGCTATGGTGAAGATACGTTAACGGAACAAACGCCGCTAAACAAAGGCTATAGCAATTCGCTAACCACCGCCAAAGATATCACCAACCGCCAAGATGCACATCATCTTTTACTTTCTCTTTGTGAAACGGCGGCTATGCGTATGCGTCAAGACGAACAATCCGGTAGCTGCGTTGGAGTGTTTCTCCGCAGCAACGATTTCCGCCATTTTGCACAGCAACATCAACTGGAGCAGCCTAGCGATAGCACCATAGAAATCTATCGCCAAGCCTGTTGGATATTCGACCGCTTATGGGATGGCGCAACGCCGTTACGGCAATTGGGCGTATCCATTACCAAAGTAACGACGACCCCTATACGGCAAATGCGCTTGTTTATCCAGGATGACTATGATCGCTTGGCGAAAGGTGATACGGCGATTGATCAAATACGCCGCAAATTTGGCGAAAACGCCTTGTTTCGCGCTTGTTTTTTACAATCTACTACCCCGCCGCTCAGCGGCGGCCTGAGCAAGGAAAGAAGAACTGGCGTAACCAAACCGGTAGAACAGGATCCATCGCTATCTTGGGACTAAGGGGAAACGCCATACCATACATCAGGCTGGAAACGTCATGACAGCGGGGCAATTAATACATCAATCGCTTCGTCCGGATCAAAACGTATGCGCCGGGCAAGACGATCCAGCTTCGCCGGGCTCTACATGCCGTCGCTTCCGCCACAGCGTTAAACGTTTACCCACAAAAACAATTCCTTATAGTGGACGCTATAGATACAATCTTTTGTTCCCAAAACAGCTTAAACCAGAAGCCAAAAACGATGGAAGCCGCGCCAACACGCATATACGTTTGCTTCCGTAATATACTACACGACGGCAAAAGGGCGAAAGCATACCAACGTATACTTTCGCCCTCTGTATATCGGTCGTTTGATTTCCCTTAGGGAGTCTCAAAATGCACGCGATATTTTTGGCTACTATTTCAATTCCACAGAAGCGCCGGCTTCTTCCAATTTGGCTTTGATCGCTTCGGCTTCTTCTTTGTTAACGCCTTCTTTAACGGGTTTGGGCGCGCCGTCTACCAAATCTTTGGCTTCTTTCAGCGGCAGGCCGGTAACTTCGCGGACAACTTTAATGACGGCGACTTTGTTGGCGCCAAAATTGGCCAAAATGACGTTAAAGTCGGTCTTTTCTTCAGCAGCATCAGCGGCGGCAGCAGCCACGGGGGCAGCGGCAACGGCCACGGGGGCGGCGGCGGATACGCCAAATTCTTCTTCAAAAGCTTTAACCAATTCAGCCAATTCCAAAACGGTCATTTCTTTAACCGCATCCAGGATTTCCGTAACTTTAGACATAGATATATATCCTCCTTAAAATTTTTAAACAATTTTTTGATTTTGGCCCTCTAGGCCGGAAACATATAAGTTGAGAATACAGAGAGGACGGTTAGGCGGTTGCTTTTTGTTCCCGCACCTTGTCCACAACGGTGACCAATTGACGCAACATACCGGCGCAAACGCCAGCAAAGGCAGACAACGGGGCCTGCATGGCACCAGCCACCTGACCCAAAAGCACTTCCCTGGCGGGCAGTTTCGCCAAAGCTTCCACACCGGCGGCATCGATCAGCTTGTTGCCCAACAAAGCGGCTTTGATTTCCGTTTTTTTGGTCTCCTTGATAAAATCACACATCAATTTGGCGGCAGCAGCCGGATCATGAGCAAAAGCTACGGCTGTAGGGCCGTTCAGATACGGATCCAAAGCAGTCTGATCCAAATTATGACAGGCAATTTTAATCAACGTGTTTTTGGCTACCAAATATTCAATGCCGGCTTCCCGCATTTTGTTGCGCAATACCGTATCCTGGGCCACGGTTAAACCACGATAATCGGTAATAATCGCTGCGGCGCTTTCACTGAATAATTTTTGTAAAGCGGCGACTTGATTTTCTTTCTCAATCAGTTGAGGCTTCTTATCCACTATGCAAATGCACCTCCCTTCAAAATTTGCAAATCTATAAATATAAGAAATGATTAAACAAAATCGGGGCTTTGCCCAAACGGCAAGCCCCGAATCCATAACGGCTATCGGTTGCTTTCCGCCTCGGCCGGCGCATGATGCTTATCCGCAAAAACGGACCGGCTGTCTTGGGCAAAGAAAGTAGGAATCTTGTACAAAAATTTATTTTCCTAAAGGTTTAACCGGGTTAATACGAACCCCCGGCCCCATGGTGGAAGAAAGAGTCACGCTTTTCATATATTGACCTTTCGCCGCAGCGGGTTTCGCCTTAAGCAGAACTTCCACGATGGTTTGATAATTTTCCAATAATTTTTCTACCGGGAACGAAGCTTTGCCGATACGGCAATGGATGTTGGCGGCCTTATCAAGGCGATATTCCACTTTACCGGCTTTAATGTCGGCGATCGCCCGCGCTACGTCCATGGTAACGGTGCCGGTCTTGGGGTTGGGCATCAAACCCTTGGGACCCAACAAACGACCCAGTTTACCAACGGCGCCCATCATATCCGGGGTGGCGACGGCTACGTCAAAATCAAACCAACCGCCTTTAATTTTTTCCACCATATCTTCGGCGCCCACAAAATCTGCGCCGGCTTCTTCCGCTTCCTTCGCTTTTTCGCCTTTGGCAAAGACCAAAACGGAACGGCTGATACCGGTACCGTTGGGCAATACCACCGCGCCGCGAATTTGTTGATCCGCCTGGCGAGGATCCAAATTCAGCCGGATAGCTAATTCTACGGTTTCATCAAATTTCGCATTAGCGCCTTCTTTGACCAAAGCCAAAGCTTGTTCTGGCTCATAGAAAGCTTTATAATCATGCTCTTTTACCAATTGGGCATATTTTTTGCCATGTTTCGGCATATATAAACCTCCTTCGTGGTCAGCGGAGCAGCGCTCCTCCCACTGCTTTTTATCCTTCTACTACGATGCCCATGCTTCTGGCGGTACCTTCCACCATCTTCATGGCCGCTTCCACTGTGGCCGCGTTCAGATCGGGCATTTTCAATGTAGCAATTTCCCGCACCTGTTCCTTGCTCACCTTAGCCACTTTGGTTCGATTGGGCACCCCGGAGCCTTTTTCCACACCGGCGGCTTTCAACAGCAATACCGCCGCGGGAGGCGTTTTCAGGACAAAAGAAAAGGACCGATCTTCATAAATGGTAATCACCGCCGGAATAATCAATCCAGCTTGATTGGCCGTTTTCTCGTTAAATTCTTTACAAAAGCCCATAATATTAACGCCATGCGGGCCTAAGGCCGAGCCCACCGGCGGCGCGGGGTTTGCCTTTCCCGCAGGTATTTGCAGTTTTACCACTGCGGTTACCTTTTTCGCCATTTTACTTTCCTCCTTATTTTGATGTGGTTTGGCGGAGATGGCTCTCCTCCCACAGGGAAACCGTGATACAAATAATATATATTACAGCTTTTCAACCTGAGAGAATTCCAATTCAACAGGCGTTTCCCGCCCAAACATAGATACGGAAACCCGCAGTTTGCCTTTTTCGGCATCGATATCGGTTACTTCGCCTACGAAATTTTCAAAGGGGCCGGAGGCAATTCGCACCGACTCCCCAAGGCTAAAGTTCACTTTAAAGCGATTTTCCATATAGCCCATTTGCATAAGGATTTTCTCCGCTTCTTCCTCATGCAAAGGCACCGGCTTAGAACCGGTTCCCACAAAACCGGTAACCCCGGGCGTATTGCGCACCACATACCAAGAAGTATCGGTCAAATTCATTTCTACCAGTACGTAACCGGGATATACCTTTCTGGGAGTAATTTTCTTTTTGCCGCCTTTTATGGAAACTTCATTTTCCATAGGAACAATTACCCGGAAAATGTTTTCCTCCATGTTCATGGATTCCACACGTTTTTCCAGGTTGGCCTTCACTTTATTCTCATAGCCGGCGTAGGTATGAATCACATACCATTGTTTTTCCATAGCCAAACTCCCGTTAAGCGATGATCAAACCCAGCAGAGAAGCGATAATCCAATCATAAATGGATATCACAACCGCCATCAGCAAAACAGCGATAATCACCACGCCGGTATAGGTAATCAATTGTTTTCTATCCGGCCAGTGGACTTTTTTCAATTCCGCCCAAACGCCCTTAAAAAAAGATTTGGCGCCGCCCTTTCTTTTTTTACCGCTATTTTGTGCGGCAGCGCGGGCAGCAGCTTCCTTTAAATTAGCCATGCCGACTTCACATCCTTACTTTGTTTCCTTATGAAGGGTATGCGTTTTACAAAAGCTGCAATATTTTTTCATTTCTAATCTGTCCGGAGTGGTCTTTTTATTTTTGGTGGTCATATAATTCCGTCTTTTGCACTCCGTGCAGGCCATCGTAACCGAAACGCGCATCTTCGGCCGCCTCCTTGTAGCGATTTTACCCATATATGGGCACTAAGTTAGATTATCATAAATTAACCGGCCTGTCAATATTTAAATTCATAACCGGCGCAAAATAAAGCCGGGGCGGCAAATTCCTTTGCCGCCCGGCCTTTCGTTTCAGCAATCTTTTCTTATTCGTTGATCGCGGTAACCACGCCCGAACCTACCGTACGGCCGCCTTCGCGGATAGCGAAGCGCAAACCTTCTTCAATCGCGATAGGGGTAATCAATTCGATATCCATCACAATGTTGTCACCAGGCATTACCATTTCCACGCCTTCCGGCAGTTTGGCCACGCCGGTTACGTCCGTGGTGCGGAAATAGAATTGGGGACGATAACCGTTGAAAAACGGCGTATGGCGGCCGCCTTCTTCTTTCGTCAGAACGTATACTTGGCCTTGAAATTTGGTATGGGGATGAATCGTGCCCGGTTTCGCCAATACTTGGCCGCGTTCTACTTCTTTTCTGTCAATACCACGCAGCAAGCAGCCGATGTTATCACCGGTTTCCGCATAATCCAACAATTTGCGGAACATTTCTACGCCGGTTACCACCGTCTTTTTGCTTTCATCCATCAAACCAACGATATCTACCGTATCGCCCACTTTGATCTGACCCCGTTCCACACGGCCGGTTACCACCGTGCCGCGGCCGGTGATGGTGAACACGTCTTCAATGGGCATCAGGAACGGTTTATCCGTATCCCGTTCCGGGGTGGGAATGTAGCTATCCACCGCGTCCATCAGCTGCCAAATGCTGCCGCAATTGGGGCAATCCCGTTTGCCGCAACCACATTCCAAAGCTTTCAACGCCGATCCTACGATAACCGGGATGTCATCGCCCGGGAATTCGTATTCGCTCAGCAAATCGCGAATTTCCATTTCTACCAGTTCCAACAATTCCGGATCGTCCACCTGGTCCGCTTTATTCATATATACTACGATATAGGGTACGCCCACCTGACGGGCCAACAGGATGTGTTCGCGGGTTTGCGGCATCGGGCCATCCGCCGCGCTTACCACCAAAATCGCGCCGTCCATTTGCGCCGCGCCGGTGATCATGTTCTTTACATAGTCCGCGTGGCCAGGGCAATCCACGTGCGCGTAATGCCGCTTTTCCGTTTCGTATTCTACGTGAGCCGTGTTGATCGTAATACCACGGGCTTTTTCTTCCGGCGCTTTATCGATTTGATCGTAGGCCATCACTTGGGCGCCGCCCTCTTTGGACAGGCACAGGGTGATCGCTGCGGTCAAAGTCGTTTTGCCGTGATCCACGTGACCAATGGTACCAACATTGACATGCGGTTTTGTTCTTTCAAATTTTTGCTTCGCCATTT
>CASEQE010000082.1 GCA_949289995.1 uncultured Peptococcaceae bacterium | reverse complement strand
TTTTGCAAAAGAAAAGCTAATCTTTTGGGATTACGGTTAATGCCACATAATTGGCAAAAAGCGCTTTCCGCATAATCGTCCAGCCATTGTCGTGGTAAAGTAAGCGGCGGCATATATCTTTCCCCTTTCCGAAAGTGGAAGACTGAGCGAGGCGTTGCTGGCAACGCCTCGCTCAATCCAATATGTACATACCGCAATATTATCTATCCACTCGCAACACTTGCCAATCCAAACCAAAGCCTTCCAACTTTTTGTGCATCCGCGCCACCAAATCTGCATAATCATCGGTGGGGATCAAACGTTCCGTATCATAGCATTCGGTCCAGGTAGAACCCAAAGGCATGGTGCCCAACAAATGCTGGTATTCCGGCAATAAAGCTTTCACGATTTCATTGGCTTGTTTTCTGGTGATACCCATTCTAGCCGCAATATGCCCCACTTCCGCTGCCAATTTCGGTTCTTGAACCGCCCAACGCATAGGATGACGGTTCATGGTCAAAGCGCCTAAATCCAAAGCATCGGCTCCGGAAACGGTTGCCGGTAAACCATAACAAGCCGATTCCAGCATACAACATTCGGTATTCGGTCCAGCATGGTTAAACATATTGGAAAGCTTGAGAATATTGCAATTTCTGGCCAAAGCTTGGTTGATTACCGAGGTAAGCCATAACATTTCCGCCGTGGTATTGCAGCAATAATTGATATGAATCGGAAAACCAACGTTAATATCGGTTCGATATACACAAGCAGCTAAAAAGTGGTGGGCTATATGGCAAATAGAAGTCTCCGCTGGCCCCCCGGCATAACCGCCCATCAACGGGCCTAGCAATCCTTCCAAAATAAAGCCTCTTTGCCGCAAATAGCTAACTTTTTTCAAACGTTCCTGATCCACCTTCATTTCAGCAATGGCCGCATTTAATACGCCGTCGTTGATAATCGAACCAAAAGCAGGATCCGCCAAAGCGATAACTACGTCTGTGCGCTCAGCCGTAGAAGCCCAGTTGCATAAACCAATATCAGGACGTCCAACCATACGGGCCGCTTCGCGCAGAGTTTTTAAATTCCAAATAGATGCCTCCATTTCCGATGCTACGTCGGATTTTACAGGTTGACCGTTGAATTTGGTTAACACCGGACTAAACAATGCGTCGGTAATGCGCTCCTGTGCATAATGCTGAATAAAAGCCTGAAACAGTTCTTGATCCACAGGATTGCCCACCGGGCTGAATACGATGAAAGGATCGATATAATCCTCTATTTTTCTTTTCCAAACATGTTTCGCATCCTTGTTGCGGCCATATTGTACTTGCGTTAAAACACTCGCAATAGTATCTAGAGTTTCTTCGCGCGTAAATTTGACTACACGCTGATATTCGGTGATGTATACACCTACTTCTACAAAGAAATCCAAAGCCGCTTCAAAAAACCGGTCGGCAATATCGTCATCATAATTGACTACTACGTCAGGCTTATATTTTAAATCGTACTTTTTTACCAATTCCCGGGCCACTTGGCCAACTTTACGATCAAAATCTGATTCTTTCATTAACGGTCCGGTTTCGGCGCGATATAATACTTCCTGATAACTAACGTACATGGCGAGTACGCCTCCTTTTCATTAATTTTGCTTTCTATGGTCAGTCATTGGCCATCCATGCCAATAGTTGCTAATGGGTCAATTTTTTGCATAATTGTATGGCCTCGGAAGAGTTTTCACTATATCCATCCGCCCCCCAACTATACGTCCAATCGGGCAAAACCGGCGCTCCGCCAGCAATCACTTTAAAGCGATCCCGCAACCCTTCTTCATTGAGAATCCGCACCACGTCAGGCATATGCAACATAGTCGACGTACACAAAGCCGACATAGCAATAATATCCGCATCTACTTCCACGGCTCTTTCTACAAACGTATTGGGAGAAACGTCTTTCCCTAAGTCGTATACTTCAAAACCGGTGGCGATCAGCATGGTTTTAATAATATTTTTTCCGATATCATGCACGTCGCCTTTGATCGTACCGATCACCACACGTCCCTGGGATTCGCCTTCTGCAAACTCAATGTTTTGTTTAAGTCTTTCCACGGCGGCAATCATCGCATCCGCCGCCATAATTACTTCCGGTAAGAAAACTTCCAAACGATCAAACATTTCGCCGATTTCCTCCATTCCGGGAGCAAATCCTTTTTCAATGGCATCCAATGGAGCGATACCGGCAGCGAGGGCTTTTTCCGCTAATTCCACCGCTAAATCGCTATCCAGATCCAATATGGATTGTTTCATTTGCGCATACAGTTCAGACATTTTTAGTACCTCCTTAAAGTAAATTCCTTGATAAACAAACGTTTACCGGCAAGCGTCATACTTCTCAACATGGTCTGACAACATTCCATTAGACAGCAACCTTTACGATGGCCAACTCTACCTTCCCCATCTACAATCACTAGCAACAACGTTTTCCTATGTAGCAATTCCAGAAGTTTGTCATGTGCTATTAATATATTACTAATATTATAATAAAATGTCAACATCTTTTTCAGTTTTTTATAGATAACGAAAACAGGTCTTCATGAATCTTCCTTATATATTAACTAATATATGGGAGCTTATGCCACCTCTTTATCCGGGGGAGAAGGATGATCCATATCAATGGAACCGGTACCATAAGTAGTTTTTAGCCAACGCAACAACGAGAATATCAAAATGATCCACACAAAGAATATAGGCACGGAACCGACAATGGAGGTAGACTGCACCGCCTTCAGTGTACCGATCAACAGTACGCCTAGCCCCAACGCACCCAACATACACGCCCAAATCACTCGCAAACTGCGATTGGGTTGCTGGTCACCTTTCAAATTCTTTGTACAATTACAAGCCATAACGAAAGCAGCAGAATCTAAGGTGGTTGCCATAAAAATGAATTGTAAAACAATAAATACCACCAAGAAAAACTGTGCCGCCGGCAAAGCATTAATGGTTGCCACCATGGCGGCTGCACCGCCTTGCTCCGCATAAATCGTCAACAAATCCACGGTATCCGTAATTTGTAGATTAATGGCATAGCTGCCGAAAATTCCAGTCACTAGCCAGCAACCCAGCGATGCAAAAAGAATGCAACACAAAACGACTTCCCGGAAAGTACGGCCCTTGGAAACACGCGCCAAGAAAATACCGATCAAAGGACCATAGCAGATCCACCAGGCATAAAAGAAGATTGTCCATTCTTGAGGAAAACCGCTACCTCCAATTGCATCAGTATAAAAGCACATCCGCACAAAATTCTGTAACATCAAACCAAAACCATTGGTCATATTGGACAGAATAAATACCGTTGGACCTAAAACGATTACGGCCGCCAATAAAAAGAAGGCTAAGTAGACGTTGATATCCGAAAGTATCTTTATTCCTTTATACAACCCGCTATACACGCTAAAACCAAATATGCATACCCAAACAAGTAATACGGCTACCTGCATAGTGGTGGTAATGGGAATATGAAACAATTGAGATATCGCTTCCGTTAATTGAGGTACGCCGACGCCTAAAGATGTCGCTGCGGCGCCCATAATACCAAAAATCACCAAAATATCGATGATTTTTCCTAACAAACCGTCTGCATTTGCCTTACCAATTAATGGAACGCAAGCCTGAGAAATGGCCAATGAACCGTTTTTACGATTATGATAGGCAAAACCAACCGCCAATCCCGGAATAATAGAAGGCACCCAACCCATAATACCCCAATGGAACATTACATAGGGCACGCCCCAATCTGCAGCCTCTAAAGAATACGGCTCCAGTCCAAACGGCGGCCAACTCCAGTAAGACAAAGGTTCGCATACGCCCCAATAAATTAAACTAGAACCAATACCTGTACAAAACATCATTGCCGCCCAACTTAACGTGGAAAATTCGGGCTTTGATAAAGAATCCCCTAATTTTACCTTACCATATTTGCCAAAAGCCATATATAGGCCAAAAAGCAAAAAACCAAAATTGCCAAACTCAAAAAACCAGTCTAAATTATACTCAATCCAGTGTAGTGTGGTATTAATAATCAAATTGCCTTGCTTAGGAAAAATCAACAACAATACGACAATTACACCAATAACGATTAAGGACGGCCAAAAAACGCCTTTGTTCAAATCATGTGTGGTCTTACCTGCCGGTACAGGCTGACCAGATGTTTGCGGGCTGTTCATGGTAAACTCATCTCCTTATTTTTTAATCGTGGCGGACTTGTCCACCCGTGGGGAAAGTCTACGCATTGACGGCCAGGTATATCGCGTTATATACGGTCGATACCGTCTGCTAACCATATGGCCGCCAGCTGTTCTATCGGTCGCTAAATATAGAATCGGCGGCATAGATATAAAGACCTGTTCTCGTTATTTTTAATGTTTTAATGACATGATCGTTAGCAAAGCAAAAGCTTTGGCTGATAATATTTTTTCCTAAAACGGCAATCCACGACAACCACGCTATACATCGGCAATCGCCGTTATCCACTTAAATCGTTCTCTTTCCGCATGCCCCCCCTTACTGCTCTAGTTTTTATTCACTCCTTTACCCTGCAACTGATCCAAATCTAAGATTTGGATATGCCATTACAATAATCTTATTGTTACAATACATAAATATATTATTAATATTTTAATAATATTACAATGCTTATACGACTTATTTTTTCTATTTCCTGCCAAAGTAATAAAAAAAATTACTATCAAGATGATAAAAAATATACAAGCATATAATTGAATAAAATAATAAATATTCTTATCCTACAATTCTTTTCATCTGTCATTGTCTTTTTCTTGAAAACAATGTATAATATAAGAATTAGGATAAATTTTTTAGACACTCTAAGGAGCGTATCAGCATGGGACAGGAAAGCCAAACCGCCACCGTTGTTTGCAAAAAAGATAAGGTCGAAGTATATGATATACTACGTCATCGGCTAGTTTATTTACATTATCAACCGGGACAAGTCATTAATGAAAAAGAATTATGCGATGAATTTGGCATTGGACGCACACCGCTACGGGAATTATTATTAAAATTGCAAAATAAGAAATTGTTAAAAATATTACCCCGCTTCGGTACCTTTGCCGAAGATATTAATTTGCTGGAATTAAAGAACCTCTATCAAATCCGAGAGGTACTGGAAGGCCTGAGCGCTTCTCTAGCCGTCGAGACCATTACGGATGAAAAAATTTGTGCTTTGCAAGCGATTATTCAAGATATTAAGGAACAAACGCGTTTAAATAGCAGCAAACAATTGGCGGTTTTAGATCAACAATTTCACCTGATTCTCCGCAGCTGCGTGTTAAATCAACCTTTAAACGAAATTTGCGAAGAAGTTGGTGATCGTTGTACACGAGGTTGGTATTATCATATGAGCAATATCGGCAACGTAGCGGCTTCCATGGAAAATCTTAAAGATATTTTGGCCGCTATTATGGAACATGATAAAGATAAAGCGCGTACAGCCATGGAAACCCATATCAGAGAATTTCGTAAAATCATTATGCATATTCTTTAAGCTTAATTAAATGGAGGACAAACGATGAATTGGCAAGAAATTAAGGCTGGTATCCACCCCTTGGATGCGCAGGCAATGGAACAGGCAGCCCAATATCAGCATGCTTTGGTAAAACCGGCTGGTAGTCTGGGTATGTTAGAAAAAATATCGATTCAAATCGCCGGCATCACCGGTCAGGTTAAAAATAGCGCGGATAAAAAAGCCCACTATTTGTTTGGCGCGGATAACGGCGTATACGCTGAGGGCATAGCCGCTAGCCCTCAGGAATTCACCAGACTGCTGATGGGCTTTTATAGCCAAGGCGTCAATTGCGGTATTACCGTGCTTTGCCGGCAGCATAACGTAGATTTGTACAATATCGATATGGGGATTATCGGCGAAGTGCAGGGCGATATCCGTCGTATCAAGTTGATGCCCAACGGCACCAACAATTTAGCCAAGGAACCTGCCATGCCGCGGGACATCGCCGAACAAGCGGTGGAAACCGGTTTTAATTTTGTTAAAGAAGCTATTGATTGCGGCTATAACCTAATCAGTACCGGCGAAGTAGGGATGGGCAACACCACTACCGCCGCCGCTTGTATCAAGGCCGCATTACAGGATTATGATTTGCACTGTGGCGTCGGCCGAGGAGCAGGCTTGACGGATGAAGCCTATGCGCGGAAAAAACAAGTCATATCGGATGCCTTAGCCATGCACCGCCCGGATCCCAACGACTTTTTAGATATTCTCAGCAAAGTCGGCGGTTTAGATATCGCCGCCATGTGCGGTATGTTTATCGGCGCCGCCTACTATCGTATCCCCATCGTAATCGATGGCGTAATCGCCATTTCCGCCGCATTATTAGCCTATCGTTTCCAGCCGCTGACCAAAGATTTTATGATTCCTTCCCATGTATCAGAAGAACCCGCTTATCAGTTGGCTTCCCAGGCTATGGATTTAAAACCTTTATTGCTGTTAGACATGCGTTTGGGAGAAGGCAGCGGTTGCCCCATTGCTATGGGTATTGTAGAAGATGCCTTAGCCATTATTAATCAAATGAATACCTTTGAAGAAATCGAACTTGCCACCGATTATCGGGAGGGCATTAAAGCCTAGATATTTCAATTGACTTACTTTTGTATATCTTTCTGATCTACATAATAGCAAACGGCAGGCGTTTTCCAGATCAGCTCTGGGAAAAGCCTGCCGTTTATCGTTGTAAAAACGAAAATCGCTTAATTCTATAGCCCAAACATAAAGCTTCCCTTTTTCTCGAGAATCGTCGCGTCGATTTGCGGCCGGAAGGCCTGAAGACGAAGTTTATATGAACGATGGCCGGTTAAAATACGGGTTGTTTGCAATAATGCAACACTCAATTTTATAACGCATTCCAGGTTCTTTATTTTCCATATAAGCAACATTTTTTTACGTCAAGGCCATGCTTGCACAAGAAGACTATAAAAGGAACCAAACATATGACTATTGACAAAAACAATTTTCATATTGTACAATTAAAAACAATTATCATCCACATTGTATTGCGATGTACGATATAGCAAAATTTGTGATATCAATCGATTGTTTCTTTTAACGAGGCTCTTATGCTAGCTGCAATCATCCTATTTCCATTTATATGCGCAATAATTCTCGCCTGTTGCGGCAACAAAATATCTCCGCAAACGGGATGGTTTGTTCTACCTATACCCATTCTTCTCTTTGTGTATTTCCTCTGCCAAATCCCCGCCGTAGCCGCCGGTACAGGGGCAAGTTGTTCTTGGCCTTTTCTCCCCCAACTAGGGATTGATTTTTCTTTAGCTTTAAACGGCGTTTCGCTTATTTTTGCCTTGCTGATTTCTGGGGTAGGCGTTCTGATTTGCTGTTATTCTCAGGGGTATTTAACGCATAAGGAAAATCTTACTACTTATTATTGTTTGCTATTATTCTTTATGGGAGCCATGCTGGGGGTGGTTGTCTCCCGTAACCTCATGGTTCTTTACTTATTCTGGGAATTAACTTCTTTCACGTCATTTTTATTGATTGGCTTTTGGCATCAGCGTCCGCAAGCTCGTTATGGAGCGCAAAAAGCTTTGTTTATTACCGTTTGCGGTGGATTCTGTCTTTTCGCCGCCTTTGTTCTGCTTTATACGGTAAGCGGCACGCTAGATATTGAAACGTTAATACAGCAAAAAGAGCAAATTATCCATTCTTCCGCATATATTCCGATTCTTATCCTGATCATAGTGGGCGCTTTCACCAAAAGTGCCCAAATCCCTTTTCATATTTGGCTTCCCGACGCCATGGAAGCGCCAACGCCCATTTCTTGTTTTTTGCATAGCGCCACTATGGTCAAAGCGGGAATCTATTTGCTGCTGATTATGACCCCTCTATTCGGCGACAATACGCTTTGGTTTGCTAGCCTTTCTCTCTTCGGGCTATGTTCCTTGATTTTTGGCGCCTTTCAGGCGTTGAAACAAACGGATTTAAAAGGCATATTGGCCTATTCAACCATCAGTCAATTAGGGCTAATCGTCTCTTTAATCGGCTTTGGCAGTCAAGCGTCGCTAACAGCCGCCTTATTTCATATCGTCAACCATGCAACGTTTAAAGGCAGTTTGTTTCTCGTGGTAGGCATGATAGACCATAGTTGCGGCACACGGGATATTCGCCGGCTGGGCGGCTTAGCCAAAGTCATGCCGCGTACTGCTGTTTTAGCCGCTTGCGGTTGCCTGGCAATGGCTGGTTTGCCGCCTTTTAACGGCTTTCTGAGTAAAGAATTATTCTTTAGCAGCGCCATAGAAGCGGTTACCGCAAATTTGGCATTTCTCGGCCCCGTCGCTTGGTTGGTTCCGGCTTTGGCCGTGCTAGGTAGCGTTTTCACTTTCACCTATTGCTTATTAATTCTCTTTCGAGTATTTACCGGAGCCTTACCTACCGATCTACCACAGATACCCCATGAACCAAAAGCGGTTATGCTATTGCCCAGCGCTATTTTGGCTTCTTTTACGCTAATCATCGCTTTTTTTCCCAATCTACTGGCCAAATATCTGCTAACGCCCGCCTTAAACGGCCTATTGGAAAAAACGGTTGTGATACGTATCTCGTTCTGGCATGGTTTCAATCTTACTTTATTGTTGACCATAATCGTCTTTCTTCTGGGCTTTATGCTATTCAAAGCCTGGCCTAAAGCGCGGAAGTATTTCTTTTCTCTACCCAAACGATTTTCCATGAACGCTATATACGATCAGCTTATTCCCGGCAATGGATTGATTGCACAGGCCAAAAAAACCACCGACCTCTACATGACCAGAAGATTACAGGATTATGTAGCGTTGAATTTACTCTTTTTTCTAATTCTAACATTAGGATCTGTCCTTTTAGGCGCCGATAAGTTGTATCTGCTACAAGGAACGACGCCAGTTAGCCTATTTGAATGCCTATGGGCCCTCTGTATAATTGCCGCCGCTATAGGTATTGTAAAAAGCAAACGCCGCCTACCGGCAATTCTGTGCCTGGGCGTGGTCGGTTACTCCGTTTCTTTCTATTTTGTGGTTTTTTGCGCACCAGATTTGGCTCTTACACAATTATTAATCGAAACCATTTCCCTAGCCCTATTCTTACTGGCTTTTCGCCACCTACCTCTATCCTTTGCCGATAAGCCCCAAAGCCGGCGACGTAAAACTGTCAATTTATTCATTTCCATTTTCACTGGCTGCTGCATATCGCTACTGGTTCTTATTGGGATGGCTAATCGCTTTTATCCCAGTATTTCTGAATATTATATAGAAAATGCCCAAACATTGGCAGGCGGCGCCAATATTGTTAACGTTATTTTGGTAGATTTTCGTGGTTTAGACACCATGGGCGAAATTTCAGTAATTGCCATCGCCGCCATCGGCGTATTTTCATTAATTGGCTTAGCCCTAAGCAAACCGTTAAACCGTAAAGGCGGTGATGACCAATGAAACAGGAACAACAAAACTCATCTTCTCCAAATCATGCAGCGAAAGGGAATTCGCTAATTTTGCATACTTCGATTACCTATCTGGTTTATATCATTTTGCTGCTTGCATTTTTCTTGTTTTGGCATGGCCATAACGCGCCGGGCGGTGGATTCATTGCCGGATTGATTAGCGCGGCTGCGATTATTCTATTATATCTTACGTTCGGCTCACAATGGCTTCATACAACGTTGACTTTTGATTTCAAATATTTGGTAGCCATTGGACTAAGCATATCTTTGGCTTGCGGTTTAGCCGCCGTCCTATTGGGAAAACCGTTTTTAACCCATACTTTTACCGTCTTGTCCATATCTGTACTCGGCGAAATCGAATTAGCTACGGCAACCATATTTGATTTAGGCGTTTATTGCGTGGTTAGCGGCGGTTGCGTGGTGGCAATTACCGCAATTGGCGAAAGCGATCGAGCAAAACGGCGCCATGGACAGCAGCAAACGACTACTTCAGATACGAATACGCCGGCAAGCAGCGAACCATAATGCCGGAATGTAAAAAGGAGATACTGGAATGGAAATACTAATGGCGATTGTCATCGGCGCATTATTTACCGCTGGCACATATTTATTATTAAGCCGCACCTTTTTAAGAATCCTTTTGGGTATCAGCTTAACCTCGCATGGCGTGTTATTGCTATTAATCGCCATGGGCAAGCTCAAAAACGGCGTGGCGCCGATTTTGCATGAATATGCTGCATCTTCCTATGTAGATCCTTTGCCGCAAGCCCTAATCCTTACGGCTATCGTCATCGGCTTTGGCGTGACCGCTTTTATTATCGTATTATGTTACCGCACATACCAAGTTCTGGGTAATGACGATACGGAAATCTGCAGAGGTATCGAAAATGAGTAGCAATCAGGTATTATCGCCGCAACTAATTCCCTGGATTACCGCGGTACTGCTGCTTTTCACCTACCGGCGCGTCCGCTGGCAGCGCATTCTCAGCGGCGTTTCCGCCATTGTCGCCGTTGCAAACGCCATCTATTTGCTGTATTGCGTTTTAACAAACGGCACGTTGGTATTTTGGGCCGGCGACTGGCTTCCACCTTTCGGCATTACCATGGTAGTAGATACCTTTGCCGCCATTTTGGTTTTATTAACCGCTCTGATTGGCGCTAGCTGTATCTTTTATTCCTTTTCCCATATCGATATGCAGCGGGAAAAATATTTTTACTATTTTCTCATACAAATGATGTTGGTAGGCTGCAATGGCGCTTTTATTGCCGGCGATATATTTAACCTGTACGTTTGGTTTGAAATCCTGTTAATCTCTTCCTATGTACTATTGGCGCTGGGAGGCGAAAAAAAACAATTGCGGGAAACCCTTACCTATGTGGTGCTAAACGTATTGGCTTCCTCTTTTTTTCTTGTTGGATTGGGATTGCTCTACGCTGCCACCGGCACGCTCAATATGGCCGATTTAGCGATAAAACTACCGCAAATTGAAAATCAATCTTTAATCAACTTGATTTCCGTAATTTTCTTATTCGTTTTTGGTAGTAAAGCAGCTATTTTTCCCCTGTTTTATTGGTTACCTCATTCCTATGCTCAACCGCCCGCTGCAATATCGGCGATTTTTGGCGGTTTGTTAACAAAAGTTGGCGTATATTGTTTAATTCGCACTTTCACCCTAATGTTTATTGGCGATTCTACATTTATCTATACTCTACTCTTTGTTTTAGGTATTCTTACCATGGTTTTAGGTGGTTTGGGCGCCATTTGCCAATATCAATTTCGCAAAATCCTCTCCTTTCACATTATCAGCCAGGTCGGCTATATGTTGATCGGCCTGGCCATGCATACGACGTTAACAATCGCTGCCGCCATGTATTTTATGTTTCATAATATCATCGTCAAAACCAGCCTGTTCTACTTCGCCGGCGCCACGGAAGAAATCAGCGGAACGGGAGATTTGAGACAAATGGGCGGTTTGATACATCGTTTTCCCGTCCTGGCCTGGGGTTTTTTTCTTGGTGGCGTATCCCTCGCTGGCGTTCCCCCTTTCTCCGGTTTTTTTGCCAAATTATTGATGTTGCAAGGAGCGGCGGAAATTGGCCAAGGTTGGGCGATGTTTTTTATCCTGGCTGTAGGTTTTTTGACTCTGTTTTCAATGATAAAAATTTTTATGTATTGCTATTGGGGCCAAGAGAAAACCCTGGCTGTCATATCGACGTCAGGTTATCGTAGAAAATTGATATCGCCATGGCTTCTGGTAATGCTTTCTCTGGTCGTAGGTTTCGCCTCCACGCCCATAATCGAGGTTGTGTTACGGGCCGCCGCCGAAATCAGCGATCCTAACCTCTATATTCAGGCGGTTTTTTCTAAAATTAACTAAAGGCAGGCGGAAACATGAATCAGTTTCTTTTAAACGTCTTTTTGGCTATCATCTGGACTGCTTTTCATCGTCCCTATACGGCTGCAGATTTTTTGATCGGCTTTATTTTAGCGGCGATTTTGATTGCTTTGCTGAATCCCTTATTGGGGAAAAGCCGCTTCTACGGTAGCCGTTTGCTATATGTTCTGCAATTATTAGTCGTTTTTATACGCGAACTGATAAAATCCGCTTTCCAAGTTCTTGGCCATATTCTACGACCAAAGGTAAAGATTACGCCAGGTATTGTAAAAATGAATATTGAACTAACCACTCCAGAACAAATTACCGCTTTAGCCAATTTAATTACTTTAACGCCCGGAACCCTTACCATCGAAATAGCCAAAGATGAATCCGCTTTGTATATCCATACCTTAGATCTAAAAGATAGCCAAAAACTCTGCCAAGATATACGCGATACGTTGGAAGCTCATATTAAGAAGGTGACGCAATGAACCAACTTATAATTGAAACTGCTGTAAACATAGGATTGGCCATATTAGGCGCGGCTGCTTTGCTATGCTTATACCGCATTTTGCGCGGCCCATCCGCCGCCGACCGGGCCGTAGCCTCCGATGCCTTGGCTACTTCCGTTATGGCTGGGATTAGCTTATGTTGCATCAAACTGAATACTCTGGATTATTTACCCGCCGTATGGGTGGTGGCTTTATTAGGCTTTATGTCAATGCTGATCATAGCTAAATTTATCGGAGGGGACGGCGATATCATTGATTGAAAATATTTTCAGCATCGTTATCGCCATATTCATTGTAGGCGGCTGCTTATTTATATTTTGCGGCATATTAGGCATTATTCGTTTTCCCGACGTCTACTGCCGCATGCACGCCTCCACAATGGGCGCCGTCATGGGAATGTCCGGGATTATGCTGGCGGTAATACTGTATTTCATACAAGAAGAATCCACCGGCAGCTTGATTGCCCGTTGTCTTCTGGTGCTGCTGTTCATTGGCTTGACCAATCCGATTGGCGCCCATTTTCTGGCAAAAAATGCTTATCGCAGCGGCATACCTCTGTGTGGGCAAACCATTGAAGATCAATGGCAGGGAAAAGAATAAAAACGGCAAAGAAGGCTGACGGATGCAAACCATTGGCAGCGCCGAAATATACAAGCTTACGCCTAAGCCGGCATATACTCCATCCTAGCGAATAGCACAAGAGGCGGTCTTAATGCCGTGCGGAGCGCTTATTTGCTAAGGGCCGCACAAAAAAAGCGGATAGGAAACCCAACGGTTTCTTATCCGCTTTTTTGCCATGCTTCCATTTTACATATTCCTAATTTGCCCAAGCTTTTCTTTCATACTTTAGCGTAATATATGAATCATAAATCGTCAAACGCTTCCACAGGTTAATAGGGATCATATTTATAAACGCCATAAATCTTAAACGGCAAATAAAAGACAGGCTATGGATCGCTAGTTGCGCAAACTATGGATGGGAGCGGGAATGACGCCGCCTCGGCGCACAAAACTCACCGGGGATAAATTGCTAACCTGCATCACCGGGCCGCCGCCTAACAGGCCGCCAAATTCCAACCTATCCCCTACTTGTTTACCAATGGCTGGAATTAACCGCACAGCGGTAGTTTTATTATTAATCATACCGATCGCCGCTTCGTCGGCAATAATCGCCGCGATAACTTCCGGCAAGGTATCGCCAGGGATAATAATCATATCCAAACCCACGGAACAAACCGCCGTCATTGCTTCCAGTTTTTCAATGGATAAAACGCCCTTTTCCGCCGCCTCAATCATGCCGGCATCTTCCGTAACGGGTATAAAGGCGCCGGAAAGTCCGCCTACCCGCGAAGATGCCATAACCCCGCCTTTTTTCACCGCATCGTTCAGCAACGCTAAAGCAGCAGTGGTACCGCAGGCGCCGCAGGATTCCAGGCCCATCTCTTCCAAGATTCTCGCCACAGAATCTCCGCGAGCCGGCGTAGGCGCCAAAGACAAATCCACAATGCCAAAAGGAATATGCAACTGTTGAGAAATTTCCTCGCCTATAAGTTGCCCTACGCGTGTGATTTTACAAGCCGTACGTTTGATAATATCCGCCAATTGACTAAAATCCGCATCAGGATGCCGGGATAAAGCCGCCTGCACCGTTCCGGGACCGGATACGCCAATATTGATGCAGGAATCTCCTTCACCTACGCCGTGAAAAGCGCCGGCCATAAACGGATTGTCTTCTACAGCGTTGCAAAATGCCACCAGTTTTGCAGCGCCAATACAATTATCCGCGGCGGTAAGCCGTGCCGTTTCATGAATAACTTCCCCCATAATCGCCACCGCATCCATATTGATTCCGCTTTTGGTGGAACCAATGTTGACAGAAGCGCATACTTTCTTCGTTTCCGCCAATGCGTGGGGAATGGACAGCAAGAAATCTCTTTCTTTTCGGCTAATGCCTTTATGAACCAAAGCCCCATAGCCGCCGATAAAATCCACGCCGCAAGCTTGAGCCGCTTTATCCATGGTTAAGGCATATTGCAGCAATGAATCCGGCGTGGCTTCCGCCGCTACGGCTAGCAAAGAAATAGGGGTCACGGAAATCCTTTTATTGATAATCGGCACACCGTATTTTTCCGCCAAGCGATCCGCCTCCGTCACCAAATGCTCCGCTTTGCGGCAAATTTTTGCATACATTTTTTTGCACGCCTTGTCCACATTGCTATCCGTGCAATCCAGCAAAGAAATACCCATGGTAACGGTACGAATATCCAAGTGTTCTTCGTCGATCATATGAATGGTTTCTAGTATATCGCGAATATTCAGCATAGCCCCTCCTAAATATGATGCATGGCGTTAAAAATATCTTCGTTCATCACATGGATTTTTAAGCCATTTGTTTCAGCTAGCTCCATAAACAAGGCTACAAAACGTTGATAATCGCAATTAATATGATCTATTTCCGCCAACATCACCATAACAAATAAATCTTCCAAAATAGTTTGCGTCACATCGACGATATTGGCGTTTAATTCATAGCATTTACCGCTTACTTTTGCCAAAATACCGGTTCGATCCTTTCCAACTACAGAAATAACAGCCCTCATGCCCATACCTCCATTCATAAATAGAAAAGCTGCTTCAAAACGTTCACCAGCCAGCCGCTGCGGGTTTTGAAACAGCCTTTCCCCGTTTTGCCTGTAACGGCATTATTTCTTATCGATCATCGAAAAGATGGCATTGCGCAATTCCGCTTCTTCCTCCGCTTCTTGTTTTTCAGCGGCACGGTTCTCAATTGCTTGTTGCAAATGGGGATCGGCAATCTCAACCAACGGTTTTTCATCGCCGTTTTTTGCCGCTTGCGCCAAAGCTTCAGCCTCATTTTGCGCCAAACGCAACAATTCTTCCGCTTCGTCTATGCTGGAGCTGGCTTGCATAGCTTCAGGTGAAGGCTGTTCTACAGACGCCGGTTCTTCTGCAGGCGAACTTTCCGTTACGGTTTGTTCCGAGGCGATTGTAGATTCTGTTTGTTTTGCGGCTTCTATTTTTTGTTCTTCCCCATGATGATGTTTTTCTTCCGCATTGCCATGACCGGCGCGGCGTTTCCCTTTGCCAAATAGACGATCCCACGGCTTACGATGGGCCGGTTTGGCATCATTTTCTTTTTCCTGTTCTTTTTCCTGTTCTTTTTCCTGAACAGCTTCTTTGCGTTCTTTAGAGTCTGACGTTACCGTATCCACGGCAGCCGGCTGCGTCTTTTCCGCATCCGCATCTTCTAAATCTACAGGTTGCGTAAGCATTTCTTCGCTTTGAACCATCAACTCTTCTAATTGCGCCAACTCTTCGCGGGCCTCCGCCGTAACGGAAGAAAGATCTGCCAATTGTTGATCGGCAACTGTCGCCATATCTTGCGAAGCAACGTGATCGTCCGGCGACATATCGGCAACGGTTTGCATTGCCGAATCCGCTTTCTCTGCAGCAAAAGATTCCCCGTCTTGAAGATTGTCCTTGACCTTATCTTTTGAAAGATCAACCTCTTCTTTTGCTGTTTCAGCTTGTGCAGATTCCTCTTGCCTTTGGGCAGCCGCCAAAGCAGCCTCCACTTCGGCACGATCCAATTCGATGGTAATTTGATCCAATGCATCTTGTATAATGTCACGGGAAGTTTTCGACTGAGGCGTATCGTCGCCTTCAAGCATAAAAGGCGGCAAAGAGACGTTCAACGCCTGGGAATCATGCTGCTCCGCTGCCTCCGAATCCGCTTTTGCCGCAGCTTTTTCCACCGCTAAAGCCACCGCCTCCTGGAAAAATGTTTCCGTAGCCGCTTCTACTACTTCTTCCGTAGCCGCTTCTACTACTTCTTCCGTAGCCGCTTCTACTACTTCTTCCGTAGCCGCTTCTACTACTTCTTCCGTAGCTGCTTCTACTACTTCTTCCGTAGCCGCTTCTACTACTTCTTCCGTAGCTGCTTCTACCGCTTCTTCCGTAGCCGCTTCTACCGCTTCTTCCGTAGCCGCTTCTACTACTTCTTCCGTAGCCGCTTCTACCGCTTCTTCCGTAGCCGCTTCTACTACTTCTTCCGTAGCTGCTTCTACTACTTCTTCCGTAGCCGCTTCTACCGCTTCTTCCGTAGC
>CASEQE010000081.1 GCA_949289995.1 uncultured Peptococcaceae bacterium | reverse complement strand
TAAACAAGGTATCGATAATTTTTGTCAAGAATTGCCTCGTTATAAACGACCAAAACGTATCATTTTTGCCGATGTTCCACGTAATCCCACAGGGAAAATTGAAAAACCAAAATTGCGGGCGATTTATTGCGGCGATGGATTAATTGCTTCGCAATTAAATGGCTAAAGAAAAGTAATAATTATGTTTATGCATGGGATTGTTTGCCTTTTAATACGCAAAATTTAAATTATTGTTGACCAAACGCCGGTATATAGTATATTGCTTATATGCCGGCGTTTTTTTCTATTTTTTCTGATAGTCGATAGTTGCAAGAAAATTTTGCCGTGTAAATCCTAGCCGGTAAGGTAGATCACTATAAAAATGGTAAATAAGGAGAAAAATTTGGAGCAGAATCTTGACAAATATAATTTAGGCGCGTATACTTTGTGTTAAATTGAATAAATCTTCAGGGCAGGGTGAAATTCCCTACCGGTGGTAAAGCCCACGAGCCGTAAGGCATGATTCGGTGAAACTCCGAAGCCGATCGTATAGTCTGGATGAAAGAAGATTAATAAGCACAGAACTGGCATAATATGTTCTGTGCTAAAAGGGACTGCTCTGGAATGTTTTCATTCCAGAGTTTTGTGTTTTGAACAAGAAATGCAGTCCTGTTATTTTGGCTGGCCCTGAATCCTTTGGTTCGGGGCATTTTGCATTTGGGGGCGATGATATGAATGATGAATCCTATATGCGTATGGCATTACGTTTGGCGGAACGAGGGCGAGGTTGGACTTCGCCCAATCCTATGGTAGGAGCCGTGATTGTGAAACATCAACGGATTATCGGCGAAGGCTGGCATGAACAATACGGCGCTCCTCACGCAGAGCGAAACGCTTTGGCAGCCTGCCAGGAATCGCCCCAAGGTTCTACTATGTATGTTACATTAGAGCCTTGCTGTCATTATGGCAAACAACCGCCTTGTGTCGAGGCAATTTTGGCTGCAGGCGTACAGCGGGTAGTGGTGGGTTGTTTGGATCCTAATCCATTGGTTAGTGGAAAAGGAGTACAAATTTTGCGCCAACATGGTATATCTGTGACGGAAAATGTTCTAAAGGAAGCATGTCTGCGATTAAATGAAATCTTTATACACTATATAAAAACCAAATTGCCGTTTGTTGTTATGAAATATGCTATGACTATGGATGGAAAAATTGCTGCTTATACTGGACAATCCAAATGGATTACCGGTGAAGAAGCTCGTGGTCATGCCCGACGGCAACGTAGTCGCTATGCAGCAATTATGGTAGGCGTTGATACGGTGTTGGCCGATAATCCTTTGTTGACCTGTCGTATTCCTGGGGAAAGGGATCCTTTGCGGATTATTTGCGATACCCATTTACGTACGCCGCTTGAATCCCAGGTGGTAACTACGGCGCAGAAAACGCCCACCATATTGGCAACTTGTTCTACGGATCAGAGCAGAATTTTTGACTATGAACGTTGTGGTTGTCGCATTATACATGTGAAAGAAAAAAATGGACATGTGGATCTACAGTTGTTGATGAAGCGTCTAGGAGAAGAAAATCTGGATAGCGTATTGCTAGAAGGAGGCGGCACGTTAAATTGGTCGGCTTTAGAAAGCGGCATTATTAATAAAGTGCAGATATATGTTGCGCCAAAATTGTTTGGCGGTCGGGAAGCAAAAACGCCGATTGAAGGACAAGGCTTTGCTTCGCCAACAATGGCCACTCTATTACAGAATTATTCTGTGATAAGATTAGGGCAGGATTTGTTTATAGAAAGCGAGGTGGCGCCGAATGTTTACGGGGATTGTTGAAGAAGTGGGTAGTGTGGATACCATTCGGCGTGGTGCGCATTCTGCTATTTTGCAAATACATGCCAGGACGGTGTTGGAAGAAACAAAACTTGGCGATAGCATTGCCGTCAACGGTATTTGTTTAACCGTAACCGCATTAACATCCAGCAGTTTTTCCGTGGATGTAATGCACGAAACATTAAATCGCTCATCCCTGGGGAAACTTAGCCCAGGGAGTCGTGTGAATTTAGAACGGGCCTTGCCAGCCAATGGACGGTTTGGCGGACATATTGTTTCTGGTCATGTAGATGGTGTGGGAAAAATTGTCCGCATACATCGGGACGATACGGCAGTATGGTATACGATTCAGACAACACCGGCAATTTTACGTTATGTTGTGGAAAAAGGATCTATCGCTATTGATGGCATTAGCCTGACGGTAGCAGAAGTAAAAAATACGGATTTTTCTGTTTCCATTATCCCACATACGATGACTCAAACCATTTTGCAAGAACGGCACGAGGGGGATTTCGTGAATTTAGAAACGGATATAATTGGGAAATATGTGGAGAAACTGCTGCATATGGAGGTAAATATACCCAAACAAAGTGGGATTACCAAGGAATTTCTATCCAGATATGGATTTTAGGAGGATGAACGATGATACAGTTTAATACGGTGGAAGAAGCGCTTGAAGATTTAAAACAAGGCAAAATTATTTTGGCTACAGATGATCCGACGCGTGAAAACGAAGGAGATTTTATTTGTGCCGCGCAATTTGCTACCACGGCCAATATTAATTTTATGGCTACATATGGCAAAGGGCTAATATGTATGCCGATGTCGGAAGAATATGTGGCAAAGTTAAGGATTCCCCAGATGGTACAGCAAAACACCGATAATCATGAAACGGCTTTTACCGTATCTATTGACCATGTATCTACTTCTACGGGGATATCCGCCGCCGAACGCTCCATTACGGCTTTGGCTTGTGTGGATCCCAATGCAAAGCCAGAAGATTTTCGCCGGCCGGGGCATATGTTTCCTCTGTTGGCAAAACGAAACGGCGTACTGGAACGCAATGGGCATACCGAGGCAACAGTAGATTTATGTCGTTTGGCTGGATTAAAGGAATGTGGTCTGTGTTGTGAGATTATGCGGGAAGATGGTACAATGATGCGTGCGCCGGAATTGGCAGAACTGGCTAAACACTGGAATATGAAATTTATTACCATTCATGATTTACAAAATTATCGTAAATGCCATGAAAAACTGGTGGACCAGGTAACGTCTGTGCATATGCCTACAAAATACGGCGATTTTACCGCTTATGGCTTCGTCAATCGTCTTAACGGCGAACATCACGTTGCCTTGGTCAAAGGAGAAATCGGCGATGGTGAAAACGTATTGTGCCGGGTTCATTCCGAATGTTTAACCGGTGATGCTTTTGGTTCTTTACGCTGCGATTGCGGACAACAATTTGCGGCGGCCATGACACAGATTAACAATGAGGGACGTGGCATTTTGTTATATATGCGTCAGGAAGGTAGAGGAATTGGTTTAATGAATAAATTGCGGGCTTATGCGCTGCAAGAACAAGGTATGGATACGGTGGAGGCAAATCTGGCGTTAGGATTTGCTAGTGATGAACGGGAGTATTATATTGGCGCCCAGATTCTACGGGAATTAGGTGTGAAAAGTATGCGTCTTTTGACCAACAATCCGGATAAGGTTTATCAACTGGCTGAATTTGGCATCGAGATTAAAGAACGTGTGCCGATTCAAATGGATGCGACTATGTATGACTTATTCTATTTGAAGACCAAACAAGAGCGCATGGGGCATATTTTAAAATATTAATACAAAACATGTAAAATGGAAAGGATGTTCATTATGAAAATATTTGAAGGAAAACTGGTCGCTGAAGATATAACCATTGGTATTGTGGCTTCTCGTTTTAATGAGTTTATTACATCTAAATTATTAGATGGCGCTATGGATGGTTTGTTGCGTCACGACGTACAGGAGAAGAATGTGCATGTGGCTTGGGTTCCGGGGGCATTTGAAATACCGTTGATTGCTTCGAAAATGGCAAAAAGCGGCAGATATGATGCGGTAATTTGTCTTGGAGCGGTTATTCGTGGCGCTACCAGTCATTACGACTATGTATGCAATGAAGTATCCAAAGGCGTGGCTTCTGTTGCCTTGTCCAGTGGCATACCGGTAATGTTTGGTGTTCTTACCACGGATAATATTGAACAGGCGATTGAAAGGGCAGGCACCAAAGCGGGAAATAAAGGTTATGATTGTGCGCTTTCTGCAATTGAAATGGTGAATTTGATTCGCGAGATCGGAAAAGAATAAATGGAATATACATGATTAAGTTCCAGGAATTGCTTTTCAAATTAGGAAAATATAAGTTATAACATTTATAAATATAGGTTTTATCATAGACCGCATCAAAAAAGATGCGGTCTATTTTTGTGAAGAATATGCTGATCATACTATTATAGTTAACAACTTGGTGATATTTTTCAGTAAAATAGGTTTATTTAAAAAATCGATCATTATTTTTATTCTTACTTTTTTCTATATAATTTGACTAGCAAAATATTTAATATTATACTAATTTGGTAATATTTCTATAAATATATTAATTAATGATTTAGAATAAATATGTATGGGGATTGGGTTGTTTCAATAAAATTTGGTTCAATTCATCATTTTACCTAATCAAGTATTTGTATTTTAATGCATGATGGGGACAAAATAGTATGATATTTTGCTAGGTGCAAAATCTCAATCGTATATCAATGTTCAATGGAATACATCCAATTTGAATCGTAAATTGATGAGTTAAGGAAATATCCTATTTCTGCCGGGGCGGTAGGTAGCGGTTGGGGATTTTTGTTTTGATATTTGTATGGAGTTGACACGGGCAGGGATCGATTTTTTGCGTTTTCCATTGCCTTGGTTTGGTCAACGTTGTATTTCCCCTGGCTTATACAGGGAGTGTGTGTCCGATATTAACGGCAGATTTTTTTCTCGCTTGCACCAAGCGGGGGTGTATACCGTGCTTCATACTTGCGGTGGCTATGGAGATCGTTTGGATCTGCTATTACAAGAGCCGGCTTCCGCTTGGCATATTGAAGAACCGGATACGGCACAGGTATGGCGCAAATATGGCGGCAAGGTGACGTTGATGGGCAATGTTCCTTCTTGTGCCGTATTGCTAAATGGCAGACCGGAAGAGGTATATTGTCGGGCATATGCTGATTGTTTAGCGGGAGCGCGCGAGGGATGTTTTATTTTAAGCGCCGACTGCGATGTGCCGCCCGGTACCAAAGAGAAAATATATTGGCAATGGTGCAAGCAGCAAAAGATGCTGAGCGTATGTTGTGGGGGAGGAAACGATAAGTGACGGATGCATATATCCAGCAGCATGGACATAATGATTGGCAGCCTGCCCCGGAGGATCTATTACCGATAGAGGATCGTGAAAATAAAGCGGAGCAACTTTCCCTGCATGTAACGCGTTATAGCCAAGATGTGTGGAATTATTTTAAAAAAAATAACTTGGCAATGGTAGGGATATTTATAATTCTTTTTATGATTCTGTTCGCTACAGTTACCCCTTTAATTAGTTCCTATGGTTATAATGACCAACATGCGGAAAATGCCAATATCCCGCCGCTCTTAACTTTATATATGGATGACAATGGGCATGAGTTTTATAAAAATTCCGATCAAAAAGTATGGCTTATCGGCGAAGGCGAAAGCTATATCCAGGCCATGGAATTAATTGAGAAAGATACCATTGCCAAGCAAATGCGTTTTGCTTTAGGAGACATAGAAGTCATTTTGGATTATAATAATAAACAGCTGACATTATTACAAGCGGATGGCAGCGCTTTTACAGAGGTCAAACGCGTTTGGAATAAAGCGCATATTTTAGGAACGGACGATTTAGGAAGGGATCTATTGATACGTGTGGCCTATGGCGCCAGAATCTCTTTGCTTATCGCTTTGGTTGCCACATGCGTCAATTTGCTAATTGGCGTTTTATATGGCAGTATAGCTGGTTTTTTCGGGGGAAAAATAGATAATATCATGATGAGGATCGTGGATATTATCGACACGATTCCTTTGGTTCTTTACGTAATTCTAATTATGGTTACCATAGGCTCAGGGATCAAAAGCGTTATTATTGCCATCGGTTCCGTATATTGGTTGGGAACAGCCCGGATTGTTAGAGGGGAAGTGCTGCGGTTAAAAGCTGCTGAATATGTGATGGTGGCGCGTACGATCGGTACTAGCGCCAGCCGTATTCTCTTTTGGCACATTATTCCCAACGCTATTGCGCCGATTATCGTCACCGTGGTTTTAATGATTCCCAAAGTTATTTTTATGGAAGCTTTTTTAAGTTATATTGGTTTAGGCGTGGCGGCGCCCCTGGCTTCATGGGGAACGTTATGTAACGACGCTACGGCGGTGATTATGCGTTATCCCTATCAACTGGTTATGCCCACAATAGCCATTTGTTTAACGATGTTTGCCTTTAATTTTGTGGGGGAAGGTTTGCGGGATGCTACGGATCCGCAGATCAGGAGGTAAATGTATGGAGCCCAAAGAAGCAGTTTTGGAAATACAAGATTTACGCACCGGCTTTACCAATCAAGTGAAAGCCGTGCGCGGCATAAATTTTACATTATATGCATCGGAAATTGTCGGTATCGTTGGCGAATCTGGTTGTGGCAAAAGCGTGATGGCCAAAAGCATTATGGGGATTTTACCCCGCTCCGGCAAGGTGGAATCGGGGAAGATTTTATATAAAGGCATCAATTTACTGGATTTAAAGGAAAAAGAGATGCGTAAAGTGCGAGGGAAAGATATTTCTCTTATTTTTCAAGATTCTTTATCTGCTTTAAATCCATCTTTTACGATTGGCTATCAGGTGGAAGAAGCCATTAAAGAGCATAATCCCCATATGAAAAAACAGGAGATTCGCCGCCGTGCTTTATCCTTGTTGCAAGCTGTAAAATTGGCCGATCCGGAACTGTGTATGAAACAATATCCCCATGCTTTAAGCGGGGGCATGAGGCAGCGTGTTGTGATCGCCATGGCGCTGGCCAACGATCCGGATATATTAATTGCCGATGAACCAACCACGGCCTTGGACGTGACTATACAGGCGCAAATTTTGCATTTGATTAAAGAATTGAAACAGAGTCTTGATAAATCGATATTGTTTATTACTCATGATTTGGGTATAGTAGCGGAAATTTGCGATAGAGTCGTGATTATGTATGGCGGCATTATTGTTGAATCGGGCAGCGTGCAAGATATTTTTCTTCGCCCCGCTCACCCTTATACTTCCGCTTTGCTTCAATCTTTGCCGGGATACCAACAGGAGGCCGCTGAGGAACTATATTTTATTCCCGGCTCGCCGCCAAATTTGGCAAACGATATGCCAGGATGTCCTTTTGCCCCCCGTTGTCCATATGCTATGCGTCTTTGCGAAAAAAGTGAACCGGAGCAGGTATTCTTGGCGGTAGATCATAGTGTTAAATGCTTTTTGCATAT
>CASEQE010000080.1 GCA_949289995.1 uncultured Peptococcaceae bacterium | reverse complement strand
CCAGGATTGGTAAAAATCGGAGGTTGTGGCGATGTTAAGTAAATGTATGGATACGATTAAAGGCTTAAAACTGAAAAAAATGTATGAGGAGGATTTTTTCCTGACTTGGGAAAAAACCATGGACGAGCTAAAGGGCGTTTTTGCGGTGGCCGACGCTTTGCGGGCTTTACGGGAGCATAACATTTCGCCGCGAATTTTCGATAGCGGCATAGCCGTTTCTCTATTCCGGGATAATTCTACCCGCACCCGCTTTTCTTTCGCTTCCGCTTGCAATTTGTTAGGCTTGGCCGTGCAGGAATTGGATGAGGGAAAATCTCAGTTGGCCCACGGCGAAACAGTGCGGGAAACCGCCAATATGATCTCCTTTATGGCCGACGTCATCGGTATTCGCGACGATATGTTTGTCGGCCGCGGCAATGCCTATATGCGGCAGGTTGCCGCCGCGGTGCGTCAAGGCCATGCCGACGGAATTTTGGCGCAAAAACCCACTTTGGTTAATTTGCAATGCGATATCGACCATCCCAGCCAAACTATGGCCGACGCATTGCACTTGATTCATGAATTTGGCGGCGTGGAACAATTGCAAGGGAAAAAAATTGCCATGACTTGGGCCTATTCCCCTTCCTACGGCAAACCGTTATCCGTACCCCAAGGTATTATCGGTTTGTTAAGCCGTTTTGGCGCCAATATCGTTTTGGCCCATCCCAAAGGGTATGAAATTATGCCGGAAATTGAAGAATTAGCCGCCCGCCAGGCGGCGGAAAGCGGCGGTAGTTTTCGCCGTACCGATTCCATGGAAGATGCTTTTGCCGATGCGGATGTTGTATATCCCAAGAGTTGGGCGCCTTTTGCCGCCATGCAACAGCGTACCTTACTGTTTGATCAGGGCGACCAAGCCGGTATTGCGGAATTGGAAAGGGAAATGTTGACCCAAAATAGCCGCTATCAGAACTGGCAATGCACGGAAGAAAAAATGAAATTGACCAAAAATGGCAATGCCCTGTATCTCCATTGCCTGCCGGCGGATATTAGCGGCGTTTCCTGTGAAACGGGCGAAGTATCCCAGGAGGTTTTCAATCGCAATCGAATTTCCCTATATAAACAAGCCAGCTATAAACCATATATTATTGCCGCTATGATTTTTCTGGCGAAAGTTCAGGATCCCTCCGCCGGGTTGCTGGCTTTGGCCGCCGGACAAATGCCGCGGCAAATGAAATAGGCCGGGGCCGGAAAGGACAGAATATATGGAAAAAGAAAAATTTGACTTATATTGCCGCTTTAATAAATTTATCCTAGAAGGGGAAGAAAAAGAAGAACTTTACTCTTTGGTCCAGTGGCGCTTACAGCAATTGGCGCCTTTGGCAGAGCTGGATTGCGGCGATACGCCGCCGATGGTGTATTTGACCTCCCTACGGCAGGTTTTGCGGGAAGATACGGTGGAACAAACCATCAGCCGCCAGGAAATATTGGCTTGCGCTCCGGAAGAACAGGACGGCGCTTTTGTAACGCCGCGAGTGGCGGACTAGAAAGGGGAGAAAAATATGGCAACTATGGGTTTTTGCGACGATTGGAAATCCGGCCAAAGCTCCTCTGTGGCCTGGACGGAAAAAGCTTTGGCCGCTGCAGCAGCGGATGATTTGAATTGTTTGACTTTACTAGACCGGCAACGCTGTCAGGCCCAAAGCCAGGAAGTGGAACAACGCATGGCTGGCGGTTTTAATGGACCTCTGGTTGGTTTGCCTTATGTGGCGGAAGACGCCATTATGGTAAAGGGGCAAATTAGCAGCGGTGGCAGCCGTATGTTGGCCAATTTTGCGCCGCCATTTGGCGCGGAGGCTATACGCCGCTTGGATCAAGCCGGTTTGGTGTTGATTGGCAAAGCCAATATGGGTGAATTGAAGATGGGCGGAGAAGAAAGCTCCTATTTCGGGCCGGTGATCCATCCTTTGGATGCCGCGCGCCGTTGCGGTGGCGCCGCCGCCGCCGTGGCCAGCGATATCGTGCCTTTGGCTTTGGCCGTGGATAGCCTAGGGGAAGTGCGCCGCCAGTCAGCGCAAGCCGGCGTGGTTTGCTGTAAACCTTCTTATGGTACGGTGTCCCGATTTGGCGTGATTGCCAATGTTTCTTCCTGCGAACAAATTGCAACCATTGCCCGAGATGTGAAATCAGCCGCCGCATTGCTAAGCCTGATCGCCGGACATGATCCGAAAGACGGCACCAGTTTGCCCCAGGAATCCTATACCTATGACTTGCAACAGCAAACCGCCGGCAAAAAAGTGGCGGTACTGCTGGACTATCAAACCGGCGATTATGATCGTCGCTGTTTGGAACAAGGCGTATCCTTACTGCGCCAAGCCGGCGTCGAACCGGTGGAAGTCAAAACCCGTTATGCCGCTTACGCCCATTTGGCTTTGACGGTGATTGCCGCGGCGGAAGGCTGCAATAACGTTTCCCGCTTTGATGGCGTAAAATACGGTTATCGGGCGCCGGAATACAGAAATATGGAAGAATTGTATTGCTATAGCCGTAGCCAAGGCCTGGGTATGGAAGTGAAACAAGAAGCGGTTTTAGGCGTGTATGTGCTGGCAAAAGAGCAATACCAGGCTTATTTCCAGAAAGCTTTGCAGCTGCGCCGTCTGCTGTGGCAAGAGATGGAGGCGCTGTTCCGGGAATATCCCCTAATCCTTACCCCATTGGCTGCCGGTTCGCCTTATTTGGCCGGTGAAGACCGGGGCGGCAAACTTTCTTTCCGTGATCGTTTCTATACCGCCATTCCCAGCTTGCTGGGCTTGCCGGCGGTAGCGTTCAGCGCCGGTGAGGATGAGACAGGGCTGCCTTTGCCGTGTCAATTGTTTGGCGCGCAGGGGCAGGATGGCGCCGTGTTCGCCGCCGCCGCCGCTTTGGGCAAATAAGCAAAGGAGGAAATGGATCATGGCTTACGAAGTGGTAATGGGGTTGGAAGTACATGCCGAATTGGCCACCAATTCCAAGATTTTTTGCGCTTGCCCGGTGGGCTATGGGGCGGAAGCAAATCTTAACGTTTGCCCGGCCTGCGCCGGTATGCCGGGATTGTTGCCGATTACCAACAAAAAAGTGGTGGAATTGGCTATTGCCGCCGGTTTGGTTACCAATTGTCAAATCAGTTCGGAAACGACTTTTGATAAGAAAAATTATTACTATCCGGATTTGTCCAATTCCTATCAAATCACCCAATTGTATGCGCCGATTTGTCGTGACGGCTATGTGGATATACATACGTCTCAGGGCGATAAACGTATTGGTATCAAACAAATTCATATGGAAGAAGATGCGGGAAAATTAATGCATAACGATATGCTGGGGATTTCTTTGGTAGATTATAATCGCTGCAGCGTGCCTTTGGTGGAAATCGTCAGCAAACCGGATTTTCGCAGCGCCGAGGAAGTAATCGCCTATTTGGAAAAATTACGTTCCCTGCTGCGTTTTGCCGGCGTAGCCCGGGCTCGTTTCGAGGAGGGTTCCATTCGTTGCGATGTAAATCTGTCCGTGCGGGAAAAAGGAGATCCACATTTTGGCGTGCGTACGGAAATTAAGAATATGAATTCTCTTTCCGCCATTGAAAGGGCGATTGCCTATGAAACGGAGCGGCATATTGACGCTATTGAATGGGGAGAACCGTTAATTCAGGAAACTCGCCGTTGGGATGATGCCAAAAACGCCAGTTTTGCCATGCGGGAAAAGGAAAATGCCGGAGACTATTTTTATTTCCCCGATGCGGATTTGGCGCCGATTGAAATCTCGCCCCAATGGATCCAGCAGGTGCGCGCCGCTTTACCGGAAATGCCCGACCGCAAGCAGGAACGTTATGTGACGGAATGGGGAATCCGCGCCAAAGATGCGGCTTTGTTAAGCCACAGTCCCTCCTTAGCGCGCATTTTTGAGCAAAGCGCGGACTTGTGCGGCAATCCCAAAGAAGCGGCCAATTGGCTGGTAGGCGAAGGCTTGGCTTTGGCCAAAAAGCATGGAATTGCCATTGACGATATGGCTTTGGATCCAGAAAAATTGGCCTATTTGATTCGTGGGGTGGAAGACCACACCCTGACTCGAGCCAATGGCAAAAAACTTTTTGCCGCCATTTTTAGTGACAATGTGGATCCGGCCGCTTATATTAAGGAACATAATTTGGATGCGTCTGTAGATCAAGGCGCTTTGGAGACGTTATTGGCCGCTATTGTGGCGGACAATCCCAAATCGGTGGCGGATTATCAAGGGGGCAAAACCAAAGCCCTGGATTTCTTGTTTGGCCAGGCTATGCGGCAATTAAAAGGCGCCGGCGAACCGGGGGAAATTCGCCGCATATTGGAAAAGCTGTTGCGGCCGGAATAAAAACAGCAAAAAAGGTAGCAAATGATATTATAAAAGCCCAGGGAATTTCCCTGGGCTTTTTTCAATCGTTAAAATTATGCTCTATCTATAAATAGCACATCTATTATAGATAGGGAAGAGATCGGAATATTTGGCTTATATATGCAATTATGATTTTTATCGGTTGTGTTCCTTGCGCAAGCAACAATTTTGGCAACGCACTATACTTGGGGCAGGGATGCAAAGCCTGGTTGCAAATCGGCGTCGGTGGGAATATAGTCGGTCATTTTGCCTTCGTTGAACGCCTGATAGGCGGCAAGATCGAAATATCCCGTACCGGTTAGACCAAAAAGAATGGTTTTTGCCTCTCCGGTTTCCCGGCAACGGATGGCTTCGTCCATGGCCACTTTTAAAGCATGGCAGGATTCCGGCGCCGGCAAAGTGCCTTCCGCCCGGATGAAGGTTTGGGCGGCGGCAAACACCTTGCTTTGTTCCACGGCGCGGGCTTCCAGATAGCCGTCGTGATATAGTTTGGAAAGAATCGGGTTCATGCCATGATAGCGCAAACCGCCGGCATGATTAGGCGAGGGGATAAAGCCGGAGCCTAGGGTATACATTTTTAACAGCGGCGTGGTGCGTCCGGTATCGCCGAAATCATAGGCGTAGCGTCCCCGGGTCAACGAGGGGCAGGAAGCCGGTTCCACGGCGATAAAGCGAATATTGTTTTTCCCCTGTAGCCGTTGGCAGATAAAGGGAGTGATCAAACCAGCCAAGTTGGAACCGCCGCCGGCGCAACCGATAATCATATCCGGCTGAATTCCATATTTATCCAAAGCAATTTGGGTTTCCAGGCCGATAATGGATTGATGCAGGGTTACGTGATTCAACACGCTGCCCAAAACATAGCGGCAGTTATCGTTTTGCCGCGCCTTTTCCACCGCTTCGGAAATGGCGCAACCCAGGGAACCGCCGGTTTCTGGATATTGGCTGAGAATTTTCCGTCCGACTTCCGTAGTATTGGAAGGGGAGGGGATAACTTTGGCGCCATAGGTTTCCATAATCGCTTTGCGATAAGGTTTTTGTTCCGCGGAAACTTTGACCATATAGACGGTAAGATCCATTTTGAAAAAGCCGCAAGCCATAGCCATAGCCGTTCCCCACTGGCCAGCGCCGGTTTCCGTGGTTACCTGGGTAATCCCCTGCTCTTTGGCGTAGTACACCTGAGGCACAGCGGAATTCAGCTTATGGCTGCCGGAAGTGTTATTGCCTTCAAATTTATAATAAATATGGGCTGGGGTATTCAGTTCTCGTTCCAAATTATAGGCGCGCACCAAGGGCGAGGGCCGGTACATGTGATAAAAATCCAATACGGGTTGGGGAATATCGATATAGGGATCGATATCGTTGAGTTCTTGTTCGATCAGCTTGTCGCAGAATACGGGCGCCAGATCTTCGGCAGTACACGGTTTCATGGTGGCGGGATTGAGCATTGGATCCGGTAATTCCTTCATGAAAGCGCGTATATTCTGCCATTGACGAGGCATCTCGCTTTCTTCCAGATAGATTTTGTAAGGGATGTTCGTCATGGTTGTTCTCCTTTCGTAAATACATTTTTGTGATATATATAAAAAAATCTTTGTCCCAATTTTGGGACAAAGATTTTTCTCTGCGGTGCCACCCAAATTGCCCGAAGGCCGCTTTATCGTATGCCATCACATACGCTCTGCATGATAACGGACAGAGTGCCGTCGGCCATTACGCCGCCCTCATGAGTCCATTCGCCTTTGCCCGTTTTGCCGCCATCCCACCGTCGGCAGCTCTCTGTGAAAACGGTTCCCAAAGGGTACTATTCTCAATCACCGGTTTGCATAATTTAATTGAACCATATGATATCACCGGCTTTATGGTTTGTCAAGAGGTTGTAAAAATTTATTTTAAGTCGTTTATGGTTAAGCCGGCGATTACTTTTGGATAAAAGAAGGTAGATTTTTGGGGCATTTTATCCCCGGCGTCGGCCACGGCCAGCAATTCTTCCACTTTGGTGGCGTTTAGCAAAATGGCGAACTGGTATTCTCCGCTATCCACGGCGGCAATGGCATCGTCAATTTTGCGGCTATAGGAAAGGTATTGGCCGGAGGCTGCTTCTGCGTCGCCGATGCCGCAGCAATTTTCCAAAACCAGTTTATGCACTACCGTAACATCCAGGCGGCTGTAAGCGGTGGAATGGCCGGCGGTTTTTTGCGTCAGCACGGGGGAGGTTTTGTCTATTGACAATGCATAATAAGCGCCGTCCAGGTATAATCCGAACACGGTTTCGTCCGGGTTCGCCGCAGCCATGGTTTGCTCCAGCCGGTTTCGACTATCTTGTTGATTGGCGGCAGAAATTTTCGTTAGCTGCAACGGGCCTTTGTCCAATTGTTCCAGCAGCGATTTCCCGTTAAAACCGGTTATATTGCGTACCATACGATGAGTCGGTAAAACGATTAGTCCTGGATCATATAGATTCACCAGATGAATCATTACATAGGCGGCGTTTTCCGATCCGGGGGCGATTTCCTCAGCAAAACGGGAAGCGGTTTCATAGCGATGGTGGCCGTCGGCAATATAAATTTTCATATTGGCCATTTGTTCTTCTATTTGAGCGAGAATTTTTGCCTCGGTAACGGGTTGTAGCCGGTGGCGTACCTGATATTCATCTACGAAATCAATTTCCGTTTGTCCGCCGGCAGCGGTAGCCAAAGCCTTGTCGATTTCTCGGCTTTTTTGGGCATAAAGCCCAAAAATAGGACTGAAATTGGCATAGGTGGCCTGCATCATTAAAAAACGATCTTGTTTATGGCCGGGTAGGGTTTCCTCGTGGGGGGCCACCTGTCCGCTGGCATAGCCTTCCGCTTTCAGCCGGGCCAGAAAGCCGGTGCGGCAAATGGTTTGTCCTGCTTCAGTAAATTCCTGACTGTAGCGGTAAAATGCTGGTTTTTCATCCCGGAGCAATATGCCCTGATTTTGCCAGGCCTGAAAAACGGCGGCGGCGGCCCTATAAACATCCTCGTTTGCCTGCTCTTTTTTGGGTAATTCCAGGCGAATCATGTTATTGGGATGTTTTTGATAATATGCTTCCTGTTGGCTGGGACTGATCACGTCATAGGGCTGGCAAACCAATTGTTCTATTGGTAAGTTTGCATTATAGCGCCAAGCGGCAAAGGGTTTGACGGTAGCCATAGTCAACCTCCAATCGTCTATTGTGTCGGATGATTTCGCTAATCGTCTTTATTCTAATCCATTCACCGTTGAATTGCAAGCAGGGAAACCAATCCCAGCGGCGAACCACTACAATAATGTCGTTTTTGCAGCGTTTGACAAAATATAAGGGCTTTAAAGGGTGGGTTGCATGCTTGCTTTGGTGAACAGTTGCGCATTGTTGGGAATGGATGGTTATCCTTTAACCGTGGAGGTGGATGTAAGTCCTGGTATTGCCCGTTTTGACATCGTAGGCTTGCCGGATGCAGCCGTTAAGGAAAGCCGGGAGCGGGTACGGGCGGCTTTGCGCAATTCTGGGTTTGAATTCCCTTTGCGCCGGATTACCGTTAATCTGGCGCCGGCCAATATTCGTAAGGAAGGAGCTTTGCTGGATTTGCCGATTGCCGTGGGCATTTTGGCGGCTACCGGCCAACTATCCTGGGATGAAACTGTTTTACGCCAAAGCGCTTTTGTAGGTGAATTGTCTTTGGAAGGGGGCGTGCGGCCGATCAGCGGCGTCCTGCCTATGGCGGTATGCGTCGCCCATCAAGGGCTGGAATGCTTTTTTTTGCCCATGGCCAATACCAAGGAAGCAGCCATTATTCAGGATATCCAGGTATACGGGGTGGAAGAATTGCGGCACCTGACGGAGCAATTGGCTGATCCCAGCCAATGCCTGCCGGTAAAGGTGGATATTCAGGCCTTGTTGCATCAATCCTCCGGGGAAGAAGAGTTGGATATGGCGGACGTCAAAGGACAAGAAGGCGTGAAACGAGCTTTGACGGTTGCGGCGGCAGGCGGCCATAATGTATTGATGATCGGCCCGCCGGGTAGCGGAAAAACCATGCTGGCCAAACGGATTCCCAGCTTGTTGCCGCCATTGTCCCTGGAAGAAAGCATAGAAGTGGCGAAATTATACAGTGTCAGCGGCTTATTATGCGAAGATCATCCTTTGCAGATTAGCCGGCCTTTTCGTGCTCCGCATCATGGAGCTTCTGCCGCCAGTATCATCGGCGGCGGCGCCAATCCCCGGCCGGGAGAAATCAGTTTGGCCAGTCATGGCATATTGTTTATGGATGAATTGCCGGAGTTTTCCCGGGATGTATTGGAGGCTTTGCGCCAACCTTTGGAAGAACGACGGGTGACGGTGGCTAGGGTGAACGCCCGGGTAGACTATCCGGCGGATTTTCAGCTGATCGCAGCGATGAACCCTTGCCCTTGCGGTTACTATGGAGATGGATTAAAGGAATGTACCTGCACGCCCTATGCCCGGGAGCGGTATTTGCATCGTTTGTCCGGGCCGTTGCTGGATCGAATCGATCTGCATATATCCGTTCCACGAGCGGAATACCGGCAGCTTTCCGGCAAAGAAAAATCCATAAGCAGCGAAGAACTGCGTCGTCAGGTGATTGCGGCACGAGAAATACAAGCCAAGCGTTTTCCCGGTAAAAAATCGCCGTTGAATGCCTCCATGAGCCGTAGGGAATTGGAAAAATTCTGTCGCTGCGATGCAGAAGGGGCTGCTTTGTTGGAACAGGCCTTTCGTCTGCTGAAAATGAGCGCCCGCGCCCATGACCGTATTCTAAAAGTGGCCAGAACCATAGCGGATTTGGCCGGGGCGGAACAAATTGGCCAGGCTCATATTGCCGAAGCCGTGCAATATCGTAGTTTGGATAGAAAAGAGGTATAAAATGCCTGCGATACGTCCCTTAGTGGCGGCGGCGCCTATGGCCGGAACCAGCAATCGGGTTTTTCGGGATATATGCCGGGCCCATGGAGCAGATTTGGTTTATGGGGAAATGGTCAGCGCTACGGCTTTACATTACAAAAGTCGCCGAACCCGGGAATTATTGGATCTAAAAGGAGAAAAATCCCTTCGCATTGTACAGTTGTTTGGCTCTGTGCCAGAATATATGGCGGAAGCTGCCTGTATCGTCAAGGACTTGGGGGCGGAAGCCATTGATATCAATATGGGCTGCCCTGTGCCCAAGGTTGTGAAAAACGGCGAGGGAGCAGCTCTGATGAAAAATCCGGCTTTGGCCCAGGCTTTGGTGAAAGCGGCGGCTCAATCCGGTTTGCCGGTAAGCGTAAAAATCCGTTTGGGCTGGGACGATCAACAGCGTAATGCGGTGGATTTTGCCCAAAAAATGGAGGCGGCCGGCGCGGTGTTAATTGCTGTGCATGGCCGTACCCGATCCCAAATGTATCAGGGTAGGGCGGATTGGCGCGTGGCAGCGGAAGTGAAACGACGGTTAGCCATACCGGTGTTGGTGAACGGCGATATCGACAGCCCGGCGCAGGCCATAGCCGCTTTGGAGCAAAGCGGCTGTGACGGTGTGATGATTGGCCGGGCCATGTTGGGCAATCCTTGGCTGTTTCGGCAAATTATCGCTGTTTTGCAGGGAAAAAACCCACCGCCGCCACCTGAAGCGGCGGAAATTATTGCGCAGGCGTTGAGCCATTTGCGGCGGCAACGGGGACGCTGCCGCTATTGGTCCTGCTGGCGATATGGGGCAAGCGACGCCAAAGCTTTAGCGGAAGGAGAACTGGCGGCGGTGCGTTCCATGCGCACGCCTTTGGCCTGGTATGTGCGGGGTTTGCCTCATGCGGCGGCTTTGCGACGGGATTTGAACCGTTTGAACAGCGTGGAGGAAATCGAAGCCTTGTTCCATGCTTATTTATCCGGTTCATATTGTCCGTAGTATTTGCAGCGATAGGCTTGCCGCCGCAAGGCCTGAAGCAATAAATAGGGATCTTTAGGCGGCTGGCGCAATGCACAAAACAGCGCCGCTTCCGCCAAAGCTGTGCTACAAACCTGGGTTGCTGTGGCTATATTGGGCAAAGGCAGAATAAAATCCGCCGGCGTTGGCTGCCATTGGGGGCGTAATGCCGTGCCAGCCGGGCGCAGCAATACCTCTCCCCGGCCTGCTTCTACCACCAGCCCGCTTTCCTGGTAAATTTGCCGGGCCGTTTGCGCCGTATGTTCCGCCGTGCCGCCCCAAAGGCAAAACCGGCGCAGAAAATGAGGCGCCATACGGGCCAGCAAACGACCTTCTGATAAAGAAATATCCACAGCCGGCACTATGTCATCGGCAGAGGGATAGCGGTTATGCCAAGCCTCCGCCGCCAGCGCCAAGGATAACAAGCGCCCATCCGCCGCAAACCAACCGACCCGCTGCGGCGGGTATGCCGCAACAGCGGATAAAGGCAATGCCAAAGCAGGAATACCCTGGCGTTGTATGGCTTGGTATAAACAGGCCAGCTCTTTTTGGTGAAAAGGGCGGGAAATTTCCACCACTTTTAAGCTTATCTTCCCAGCGGCTAAACGATAACTTTGCTGTTTTTGGGAAAAAAAAGTTGTGGTGCTGCGAGAAGCAGCGGTTAAATAGATGATGTCTGGTTTTTCTTTCATGTTTTTAAGGGAATAGACTGAAATATATTGACAAAAAGCAACTGAAAGAATATAATTATCCGACAGGCAACAGAACCAAACAGGACGAGTAAACCCAATCGGCTTATATCGTACCGTACCTAGGCGCTTCCGATACAGAAGCGCCAATTGGCGGTTTGACTTGTTTGCAATAAAAGGAATCCGAAAGGTGGTTTAACGGATGACGGAAGAAATGCTGATTACCGAAGAAGGTTTAAAGCAAATGGAGGAAGAACTGGAAAATTTGAAAACGGTACGGCGCAAAGAAGTGGCCGACCGTATCAAACAGGCGATTGAGTTTGGCGATATCAGTGAAAACTCCGAATATGAAGACGCCAAAAATGAGCAGGCTTTTATCGAAGGCCAGATTATGTCTTTGGAAAAACAGCTCAAAAATGCAAGAATTATCAATGAAGACGACGTGATTACCACGTCGGTTTCCGAATATAGCACGGTAAAATTAAAATTTTTTGAGGATGGATCGGAAAAAGAAATCCAAATCGTCGGTTCGGTGGAAGCGAAACCTTTCGAAGGCAAAATATCCAATGAAAGTCCGGTGGGCAAAGCTGTTTTGGGGCATAAAGTTGGTGATGTGTTGGAAATAAACGTGCCTGCCGGCGTGGTGAAAGTGGAAATTCTCGATATTCGCAAATAATTACGGCCCACAGGGCCGGGGAGGATACAAGTGGCTGAATTAGAAAATTTTGAACAAATGCAGATTCGCCGGGAAAAAGCCGCCCAGTTGCAGGCTGCCGGCATCGATCCCTACGGGGAAAGTTTTGTCCGCACCCATACTTCGGCGGAGATTCTTGGCAATTTTGAACAATTAGAAGGCAGCCATGTGGTGGTGGCCGGTCGCATTATGGCCATTCGTGGCCATGGCAAAGCCTGCTTTATCGTTTTGGCGGATAAGGAAGGACAAATTCAGATTTATTTAAAAGTGGATGAGTTAGGCGAAGAAGCCTTTTCTCAGATGAAATTATGGGATATTGGCGATATTATCGGCGTTTCCGGCGAGGTTTTTCGTACCAAACGGGGAGAAATCTCTATTAAGGCGCAAAAAGTTACATTTTTGACCAAATGTTTGCGTCCTTTGCCGGAAAAATGGCATGGCCTTACCGATGTGGAATTGCGCTATCGCCAACGGTATTTGGATTTGATCGTCAATCCACAGGTCAAAGATGCTTTTATCATTCGTAGCAAAATGATTAGCGCCATCCGCGCCTTTTTGGATGGCCAGGGCTTTTTGGAGGTGGAAACGCCTACCCTGCATACCATTGCCGGCGGCGCCGCCGCCAGACCGTTTATTACGCATCATAATGCTTTAAACATAGATTTATACATGCGTATTGCTTTGGAGTTGCATTTAAAACGTTTGATTGTCGGCGGTATGGAACGGGTGTATGAAATCGGCCGGGTATTTCGCAACGAAGGGATTTCTATACGTCACAATCCGGAATTTACCCTGTTGGAATTATATCAGGCTTATAGCGATTACCAAGGCATGATGGAATTGATGGAAAATATGGTTTCCTCCGTAGCCAAACAAGTGTTGGGTAGCGACACGGTACAATATCAGGGTACGGAGATTTGTTTTGCTCCGCCGTGGCGGCGTATGACAATGTTTGAGGCCATACGGCAATATACCGGTATTGATTTTAATCAAATTGCCGATGATGAGGCTGCCCGTGCCGCTGCACAATCCATTGGCTTGACGCCGGACGCGGATATGAGCCGGGGAAATGTGATCAATCTGATTTTCGAAGAAAAAGTGGAAGAACATCTGGTGGAACCCACGTTTATTATGGATTACCCCATTGAAATTTCTCCGTTGGTTAAACGGAAACATGACGATGCCAACTTTGTGTATCGTTTTGAAGCTTTTGTTTATGGCCGGGAGTTGGCCAATGCCTACAGCGAATTAAATGATCCCATCGACCAACGCCAGCGTTTTGAAAAACAAATGGAACAACGGGCCAAAGGCGACGAAGAGGCCAATGAAACCGACGAGGATTTTCTCCGGGCATTGGAATACGGTATGCCGCCTACCGGCGGATTGGGAATGGGTATTGATCGTCTGGTGATGTATTTTACCGATTCGCCTTCCATTCGCGACGTGATCTTGTTCCCCACGCTCAAACCGTTGAAAGAGGCGCATACAGCGCATGAAGCAAGCGCCAGAGCGGAAGAAACCGCCGATGATATCAACGCCGCTCCTGAAAAGATCGACTTTTCCAAAGTGGAAATTGAGCCGTTATTTAAAGATTTCGTGGATTTTGAAACATTCAGCAAATCGGATTTCAGAGCAGTCAAAGTATTGGCCTGTGAAGCAGTGCCAAAATCAAAAAAACTGTTGAAATTTACACTGGATGATGGAACCGGCGAAAATCGGACGATTTTAAGCGGCATTCATGCCTATTATGAGCCGGAAGAACTGGTGGGCAAGACCTGTATTGCCATTACCAATCTGCCTCCAAGGCCGATGATGGGTATTGAATCCTGCGGTATGTTGCTTTCTGCAGTGCATACTGAGGAAGGCCAGGAAAAACTCCATCTTTTGATGGTGGACAATCATATTCCGGCAGGCGCTAAGTTATATTAAAAGTAGCACGTTATCCCTGCAAGCATAATCGATTTGCCAAAAATAATCGTAGCAAAGGCGCATATTGTTATGATTAGCGACAAACAGATGTATCGAATAACTATACTTATATATTTCATAATAAATGGGCAATTTCCAAAAGGGATTGCCCATTTATTGTGAACAAAGCCGCCGCAAAGGAAGGATTTGAAGAAAAAGCTGAAGATTTTGGCAATATAGATAAGCGGATTGTTGATTTTTCGACAATTTATCTGAAGATACGGTTTATAAGATTCAGATATAGTCTTTTTTTATGGTTGCATAGTAAGATTCATATTCCGCCGTCTTTAGGGGCATACTGTGAAAAACAGGCCGAAGGCGGTGCTTTTTTTGTTTTGGGTAGCAATTTTCTTTTTACTGATATGGCTTTTAAGTTATCCGTTAACCTTTAAAATTGTTTTTAACCAAGGCGTCTGGCATTTTTGCTGGCTGCCTCGGGTGTTTGCCGGCTATGCCCGACCGTTTTCGTTGCCTTCTTTTAACCGGGGCGCTGAATCAGGCAAAGGCTGGCTCGGCCGTCTGTTTCGCTATTTGCTGCGCCGTTGCCGTTGGCACAGGTTCCATGTGGATGTGGCTTTCGGCGAAGATCAAAACCCGGCTTTGGCGGCTTTGCTAGGCGGTGGGGTATATGCTTTGTTGGGAGGTTTAATTCCTTTGCTGGCGGAGACGCCCTGCAGGCCCCAATTAAACATTGGCTTTGTCTCCGGTCAACAGGGGACGGTAGTCAGCGGCGAATGTATAATTAGCATTTGCCTGGGTAATATTATGAACGACGGCTTGTTTAAAATGCCAAATTAAACGCCCAAAGGAGAATGGCTATGTCAGGAGAACACGGAACGCAAGCAGAGCATGAAATCGAAAAGTTGATGGAAACGGCCATGGAAAGTATTCGTTCCATGCTGGATGTCAATACTATCGTCGGCGATATTATCGAAAGTTCCGCCGGGGTTTCGGTTATCCCGGTTTCAAAAGTGAGTTGCGGTTTTATTGCCGGCGGCGGCGAATATGGCCGGGCAACTATGGATAGCCGGCCGTTTGCCGGGGGCAGCGGCGCCGGTATTAGCCTGCAGCCGGTGGCCTTTTTGGTGGTTTGCCAGGATCAGGTGCGTTTAATCCCGGTATGCGGCGCTACGCCTTTGGATAAGGCCATAGAGGCCGTGCCGCTCATCGGCGAAAGCTTGCGCAATCTATGGCAGAATCAAAAAGAAAAAAATTGCCGGCCAGAGCATACCCAGGAATAAGCATAATGCAAATTGGTCAAAGAAAAACCCGCGGAACCTGTACTAGGCAACCGCGGGTTTTTTGACGCCGGCATTACACAAAAACGTTAATCCAGCGTTTGCTGTAGAAACGGCGAATGAAGAAAACCACTTTGATAATTTCCTCCGTAAAACACAATACCACCACCCAGGCCAAGGGCAAACCTAGGGTTACGGCGCCTAAAAAGGATAGCGGTACGCCCAAACACCAGATGCCCACTATATCGCAACATAGACAAAAACGGGTGTCGCCCCCGGCGCGCAAAATGCCGATCGCAACCACATAACCCATCATTCTTGGCGTGATAAAAACGGCGTATACCAATAGCGTTTCCATCAATTGCTGGTTGGTAAAAGCATCGAAATTGTAAATACTGACGATCAGCGGGCGGCTAAAGAATAAAGCCGCCGTGGAAAATAAACAGCAGATTAAGGAGATTCGAATAAAAGATTTGCCATATTGATAGGCCAATTGGGTGCGGTTGCGCCCCAATTCATTGCCAATCATTACCATACTGGCATTGCCCAAACCGTAGAAAATGGCTACGCAAAAGTCGTTTACCACCCCGGCTACCTGCACAACTGCAATGGCCGAGTTGTTGACCATGCCAAAGGCGATATAATATACCGAAGTGCCAATGCTCCAGATCATCTCATTAATCAAAGAGGGTAAGGCCGTTCGATAGATGGCTTTTAAAAAGGGGATTTGAATGGGGAACATGCCGGAAATTTTGGCGGCAACCGGATGATCTTTGCTGAATATGTATACATAGGACAGCAATAGCAGCATTTCAATAATCCGCGCGCCCAAAGTGGCTACCGCCGCCCCTTTAACGCCCCAGGCGGGAAAACCAAATTTGCCAAAAATCAGGCAATAGTTGAAAAACGTATTGGTTAACAGCGCCGTGGCATTAAAAATGGTGGGAAACAGGAGTCGATGTACGCTGCGCGAGGCAAATATAATCAAAAAGGAAATGGCGCTAATCGGGTAAGTGAAGCAAACGATGCGCAGATAATCCACTGCATATTGAATCACCGCCGTATCGTCGGAAAACAGAGACATCAGCGGGTAGGCAAATATGGTCGCCGCCAATGTAAACAGAGCGCACAACAGAAAACCGCTGGTATAAGCAATACCTAAGGTACGGTGAATGTTTTTGATATCCTTGATCCCCCAGTATTGGGCCAAAAACACCGTGATGCCGGTATAAAAACCAAAGCAAATGACCTGGGAGATAAAGGTGATCCGATTGGCTGCGCCAACGCCGGATAATTCCAGCACGCCTAAGCGGCCAACCATAATTGTATCCACCATGTTTAAGCCGATACTGATCAAATTGCTGATCATCACCGGTACGCCAATGGAAGCGACGGTTTTATAAAAACCGGGATTCATTTTGTTCGAAGTTAGCATTTGCGTATCCATGATATCCTCACAAAATAGCAATTGGCAGTTTTATCGCCACATATAGGCGATAGGCAGGATAGGTAACGACTTGGCTTATGCAGGTAAAGCGTCAAAGAATCGCTCCAAAGTATGGAACAGCCGGCGCCGGCCCCTGATATTGGGGGCGAGGGGATACGGGCAAGCGCCGGATAAAAAAACCGTCCAGGAGGAGGACGGTTTTGGCTGGGGTGGATGGATTCGAACCATCGAATGACGATTTCAGAGACCGGTGCCTTACCGCTTGGCTACACCCCATCAATATCTATTAATTATTAATTATGAAATTTGATTAGCAAAAGTGGTCGGGACGACAGGATTTGAACCTGCGACCACTTGATCCCAAATCAAGTGCGCTACCAAGCTGCGCTACGTCCCGGGAATATCTTGCAACGTTCCCATTATACTTGATAGGGAAATCCTTGTCAATGAAATTTTTCATTTCCCATGGTTTATTTTAATACAGCAAAGCAGGTTTTTTGTTGGAAAAGGTAGAAATTAATTAGTTTATAAAGGGGGATCGAAGATGAAAATTACTTTTTTAGGGGCGGCGCGAACCGTTACCGGCTCTTGCTACTTGTTGGAGCACAATCATAGCCGTTTTTTGGTAGATTGCGGCCTGTTTCAAGGCCCCAAAATGTTAAAAGAACGCAATTACCATGACTTTCCGTTTAACCCCGGCGATATTGATTTTGTTTTGCTTACCCATGCCCATATCGACCACAGCGGCTTATTGCCCAAATTATACCGCTACGGTTATCGTCAGCCGGTTTATGCAACTTCCGCTACGGTGGCGCTGGCAGCGGTGATGTTGCCGGACAGCGGCCATATTCAGGAAATGGAAATTGAACGCAAAAACCGCAAGCGCACCCGGGCAGGCGAGCCGTTGCTGGATCCGATTTATACCGCCCAGGACGCCATGGATATGCAAAGCCTATTTCGGGAACAAAATTACGACCAGGCTTTTGAACCGGCGGAAGGGATAAAAGTGGTGTTTCGGGATGCCGGACATATTTTAGGTTCGGCAATGATCGAATTGTATTATACCGACCAGGGGCAAGAGAAAAAGATTCTCTTTACCGGCGATTTGGGCCGTTATGATCAGGCCATAACCGACGACCCGGAAACCATAGAGCAGGCTGATTTTATGCTCATCGAATCTACCTATGGCAACCGTTTGCACGGGGTGGACGCCATGGACGAATTGCCCCATTTCGCTCAGGTGATCAATTCTACCTTTGCCAAGGGCGGCAACGTGGTGATTCCCGCTTTTGCCGTGGACCGCACCCAGGATATTTTAATGATGATTCGTGCGCTCATGGATGAAGGCAAAATCGGTCCCTGTACCGTATATGTGGATAGCCCTTTGGCGGTGAAGGCTACGGAAATATTTGCCGAACACCCAGAGTATTATGACAAATTTACTAGTGAATTATACCATAAAGAAGGAAAACCGCCGTTTATGCTGGATAATTTAGTATTTTCACGCACGACGGAAGAATCTTTACATATCAATACTATCAAAAGCAACGCCATCATTATTTCCGCCAGCGGTATGGCGGATGCAGGGCGGATCAAACACCATTTGAAACATAATTTATGGCGGGCGGAATCTTCGGTTTTGTTTTTCGGTTATCAGGCCGAAGGCACCCTGGGCAGGCGTTTGCTGGATGGGGAGAAAAAGGTGACCATCCACGGCGAAGAAATCGACGTGAAAGCGGATATTGTCAATATGGAAGGCTTTTCCGCTCATGCGGATAAAAATGAAATGTTGTCCTGGCTGGATCGTTTTCAACGTTTGCCGCAACAAATTTTTGTGGTGCACGGCGAAGAACAATCCGCCCTATCTTTCGCCGAAGCGATTCATGAAAAATACGGCGTAGAAACCACCGTGCCGCAAATGGGCGATATGGTGGAATTAAGCGCCGAACCGGTGGTCATTACCGCCAACAAGGATTTTGCGCAGCAGGTTTTGGACGAAAATATTTTGGTGGATATCAATACCGTGGTGCAAAAATTGGCTATGGCCCAAGATATCGAAAACCTGATTCGGGCCAGAGATTTCCTGAAACGGTTGTGTTGAAAAAATTGCAGATAGGAAAGATGAAACATGGATGCCACGGGGAAAAACTCGGATATGCTTATTAAAAATCTCCGCTTTAGCCAGGATTTAAACGGCGAATCTTGTATTGCGCCGATGTTATTGTTGCGGGAATACCGTCGTTTTAATCTGAACGAAAGTCAATTGCCGGTTTTTTTGCGTTTATTATATTTGCGCCAAAAAAAGGGAGCTTTGTATCCCGAAGATATCGCCCAGGAATTTGCCTGTTCTCCAGAGGTTGCCGCAGATTTGCTGGCGCCTTATCTGGATGCGGGGCTAATTAACGATTATGATCAGGGACGTTTTTATCAGTTTGACGGCTTGTACCGGCTGCTATATGAACAATGGGTGATTTGCCAACGCCGTCAAGGCAAAGCCGGATCCGCGGATAACCTATCCTTTAAACGTAAAAAGAATTCCAGCGGCGGTATTTACTATGCGTTTGAACAGGAAATGGGCCGTAGTTTGTCTTTTAAGGAAAATCAACAAATTCGCGAATGGTTGAATACAGAGCATATTCCAGAGGAATTGCTGGACGAGGCTCTGCGCCGGGCGGTTTTGCAGGGTGTGATGCACGGCAACGCACCCTTGGCCTATATTGATAAAATTTTGTTAAGTTGGAAAAAACGCAATTTAACCACTTTAGAAGCGGTGTTGGCATTGGATAAAGAGGGGCGGAAAGCAGCTGCCGGCCGGGATAGCCATAACAGTCGCAGCCAGGATAAAAAAACGCCCCATAGCGGCGACGACTATTCGGAGGTTTATAAGTGACGGAAGAACAAGCAAAAGTCAATTTGCTGAATCTGGATGGAAACGGTGGATTTAGCCGTATTGACGCCAAGCCCTTTTGGCCTACATATGCGGCAAAAAGCGATGCAGAGGTATATCGTTGCCCTTTATGCCGGGATACTGGTTGGCGAATTGGCGAAGACGGCGCCTATCCTTGCGATTGCCGGCGGGAAAAGCAGTTGGCGGCGCGAAAACAGGCTGCAGGCTTGCAACCTGCCCTGATAAGCCATACTTTCGAGGCTTTTCGTTTGGACTATTACTCGGATTTTTTAACCGATCCGGAGGGACGTACCTATCGTCAATTGGCGGAAAACGCCTATCAGGCCTGTCGCACTTTTGTAGCGGATGTTTTGAACGACAAACATCCTCGCGGGTTGTTTTTTCAAGGGGAAGTTGGCCGGGGCAAAACTTTTCTGGCTGCGGCGGTGATCAATGCATTGATTGAACAAGGCGGAGAAGGTTTGTTTACTGTTGTGCCAGACCTGCTGGACAGTTTGCGCTATAGTTATGATCCGGAATCGGAAACCAGTGAACAGGCATTGATGACCCGTGTGCGTCAGTCGCCGGTATTGGTATTGGATGATTTGGGTTCCCATAACTACAGCGAATGGACAAAGAATCGAATGTATGCTTTGCTAAACTATCGTTTGAACCATAATTTGCCAGTTATTATCACCAGCAATTTGGATTTGGAGCAACTGAAAGATATTTTAGGTTTGCGGGTGGTATCCCGCATTGTGGAATGTTGCGATTTTTATTTGTTATGCGCCGATAAAGACAACCGTCTGAAAGTGCGGGCGGAAGCCAAATGAACGGGGGAAATAAACAGGTAATCGTTTTTGATTTTGACGATACCTTGGTATATACCAATGAAATTTTTGACGCCGCTCGAGAAGAATTGTATCGGCTTTTGGCTGGCGCTGGTTGCAACCGGCGCCAGGAAATCGCCGATTATTTAAACGCTGCCGATTTGGCTAACGTGGCGCAGCGCGGCTATTTGGCGGCGGATTGTTTTCCTTTGGCCATGCGGCAGGCCGCCGCGTATTTCGTACCGCAACGGCCGGAAATAGCGGAAGCGGCGGAAGCGGCAGGCTGGGCGGTATACCGAAAAAAACCTCGTTTGGCGCCTAATGTTCACCAGGTATTGGCAGCTCTTAGCCGGGATTTTCCTTTGCTACTGTGGACGCAAGCAGAAGCCTATGTACAGCAACCTCGATTGGAGCAAAGCGGATTGTTGCCATATTTTGCTGATGTGGAAATTTGTCGTAGTAAAGATGCTCCGGGGTTGCAGGCTTTTCTCTGC
>CASEQE010000079.1 GCA_949289995.1 uncultured Peptococcaceae bacterium | reverse complement strand
GGTAACGTAGACCGGGTGGTGGATGCTTTGATTGCTGCGGAGCGGGCAGATATTCCACTGTCTTTTGAAAGAGCGGCGGCGATTGACCTGGCTGGTCGTAATGTTTTGGAAGCTGTGCAAATGAGCGTAAATCCGAAAGTTATTGAAACCCCGGTGGTGGCGGCTATGGCAATTAATGGTATTGAGTTGAAAGCCAAGGCGAAAGTTACCGTTCGCGCCAATATTGATCGTTTGGTAGGCGGCGCGGGAGAGGAAACGATTATAGCCCGGGTGGGCGAAGGTATCGTAACCACCGTGGGTTCCAGCGAAACGCATAAAGATGTTTTGGAAAATCCGGATCGGATTTCCAAAACCGTGTTGGGTAAAGGCCTGGACGCCGGTACGGCGTTTGAAATTTTGTCTATCGATATCGCCGATATCGACGTAGGCCGGAATATTGGCGCTGAATTGCAAACCGATCAAGCGGAGGCAGATAAACGAATCGCCCAGGCCAAAGCGGAAGAAAGACGGGCCATGGCTGTGGCTCGGGAGCAAGAAATGATGGCCGCCGTGCAAGAAATGCGGGCCAAAGTGGTGGAAGCCGAGGCGGAAGTGCCCAAAGCGATGGCCGACGCTTTTCGCAACGGTCGCTTGGGGGTAATGGATTATTATAATATGATGAACGTGGCTTCCGATACCAAAATGCGGGAGAATATTGCCGCTATGAATGCCAATCCACCGTTGGTTGACGGCGCACAGGATAAAAAATAAACGGGAGTCTGCGCTATGGAAAGCCTGATAATTGTATTTGTAGCTTATTTTTTGCTTCGGGCGGTAAGCGCCGCTTTTAGCCAGCGGCGGCAACAACGGCGGCAGCAAAACGTGGAGGAGCAGCGCCGCCGTCGGGAAGCTTGGATGGCGCAGCAGCGCCAAAACGGGCGCGACCTGCGGGAACATCCCTGGCAGGAGCGGCCTGCCGCCGCCGGGACGGAGTCTGGGCATGACCTGCAGCCGCCGCTGCAAGCCGGCCGGGCAAGGGTCGCTACCGCTGCCGGGACGGAGTCTGGGCATGACCAAAGGCCGCCGCAAGCCGGTCGGGCAAGGGTCGCTACCGCCGCCGGGACGGAGTCTGGGCATGACCAAAGGCCGCCGCAAGCCGGCCAAGAAGCGGCCAAAGCGGGTCAAAGCGTAAGCAAAAGCGGCGGTTTTTTTCCCGAAGCCACGGCGTCGGAGCTTGCCGCTGAACGAAGCCACGCTGCGGATATGTTTGCCAAAGGTTTGAGCCGGCGGGAATGGATAAACGGGATAATCGTCGGCGAAATTTTAGCCCCGCCTTTAGCCAAACGCGGACGAAGATACCGGTGCTGACGCTATTGCTGCGGCTAGCATAGGCAGGGGCGCGGCGGGCAGAAGCATCGCCGACGGCCCTTTGGGCGTAGAAAGAGGCGCATAAGCCGTTTTACCGGGAAAATACCAGGTAAAACGGCTTACATGTTGCCGGCGGCATATGCCGCCGCCGGCCGCCGGAAAGGGAGGAAAAGAATTTGGATATATATGGACAAATTGCCACGGAACTGGCTATTGGCCGCAATCAGGCGGAGATGGCGGCCCGGCTTTTGGATGAGGGCAATACGGTGCCTTTTATTGCCAGATATCGCAAGGAAAAAACTGGTTGTTTAAGCGACGGTCAGCTGCGGGATTTGGCGGAACGTCTGAATGCTTTGCGGCGCTTGGAAAAACGGCGGCAGGAGATTATTGCGGCATTGGATAAACTCTCCGGGGTTACGCCGGAATTGTTGACGGCGGTGTCTTCTGCCGCTACAATTACGGAGTTGGAAGAATTATACGCACCGTATAAACAAAAACGCCCCACCCGGGCGGGAATTGCCAGGGATAAAGGATTGGCGCCATTGGCCCAAATTATTTATGGGCAAGATCAGCATACCGATCCATGGCAGGTGGCGGCGGATTATGTAAATGCGGATTTATCGGTGGCGGATGTGGAGGCGGCCTTATCCGGAGCCCAGGACATTATTGCGCAGCAAATTGCCGAAGATGGAAAAGTGCGGGAGAGTTTGCGCCGGTGGATGCAGAGCAACGCTTATATACAATGCAGCGTTGCCCAGGATGAAAGTGGACAATATCAAAGCTATTATGATTTTCGCCAACCGGCGGCAAAAATTGCTCCCCATCGTTTGCTGGCAATTTGCCGGGGGGAAAAAGAAGGGGCGCTGAAAGTAACCGTGGAAATGGATTGGGGGGAGGCGTTGTTCCGTGTAACGGAGCATACTGTGAAACCCGGATTTTCTCCCTGTGGGGAATTGGTGCGTCAGGCGGCGGCCGATGCCTTGAAACGGCTTTTGTATCCTTCTTTGACCAGGGAACTAAGGGGAAATCTATTGGACCAGGCTGCTCAGCAAAGTATACGGGTATTTTCCTTGAATTTGAAACCGTTGTTGTTGCAACCGCCGGTAAAAGGCCGGGTGATTATGGGGTTGGATCCTGCATACCGCACAGGTTGCAAACTAGCGGTGGTGGATGAAACCGGAGAAGTGCTGGCAGTGGATGTGATTTATCCTACGCCGCCCCGCAAGGAAATCGCCCGGGCGGAAGGAATTATGCGGGATTTGATCTTTCGCTATAATGTCAGCGTCATTGCCATCGGTAACGGTACCGCCGGTAAGGAAGCGGAAATATTTGTGGCGAATTTGTTGCGGGACTTGCGCAAACCCGTGCAATATGCTGTGGTGAGCGAAGCCGGCGCCTCCGTATATTCCGCTTCGTCATTAGCTGCCCGGGAGTTTCCTCAATACGATGTTTCTTTGCGTTCGGCTATTTCTATTGCCCGGCGATTGCAGGATCCTTTAGCGGAATTGGTGAAAATTGATCCAAAATCCGTAGGTGTGGGCCAATATCAACATGATATGCCGGCCAAACGTTTGGATGAAGCTTTAAACGGCGTGGTGGAGGATTGCGTCAACAGCGTGGGCGTGGACGTAAACACGGCTTCCCAATCTTTGCTGGCTTATGTGTCGGGTATTGGTCCGGCTCTGGCGCAAAATATCGTGGCCTACCGGCAGCAATATGGTGGTTTTCGCAATTTGCGCCAGTTGTTGCAAGTCCCCAAATTGGGTAAAAGGGCGTTTGAGCAGGCGGCTGGTTTTTTGCGTGTGCCGAAAAGCGAAGAACCTTTGGACGATACCGCCGTGCATCCGGAATCTTATGCTGCGGCCAAGCGCTTGCTGGCATTGTGTGGTTATGCCAGTGGAGATGTGGGCAAGGCAGCGTTGAATTGTTTGCCGTTGAAAGTAAAGGAATTGGGCGAAGAGCGCGTGGCTCAGGGCATTGGCGTAGGTTTGCCTACATTGCGGGATATGATTCGGGAATTGATGCAACCGGGGCGGGATCCTCGGGAGGACTTGCCTCAACCTCAGTTACGCGCCGATATTTTGACTTTGGAAGATTTAAAACCTGGCATGATTGTGGAAGGCGTTGTTCGCAATGTGGTAGATTTTGGCGTTTTTGTAGATATTGGCGTACATCAGGATGGCCTGGTACATATATCCAATATCAGTTCCAGCTTTATTCAACATCCTTCTCAGGTTTTACAGGTGGGAGATCAGATAAAAGTACAAGTTTTGGAAGTGGATGTGGCGCGGAAACGAATAGCTTTAACCATGCGGCTGGATCATCCGCAACAGGGGCAATAAAAAACGTTTGTTTATACAACATGCAGCAGAATATTTTGTTATTTGCACTATGATAAAACAAGCAAAAGCCCCGGCGTACCGCCGGGGCGCAATCATAGATTTAGGTAGATTGATGAGAGCGGCTTTTAACATAAGGCTTGAGCCGCCGGCATAAAAACCAGGCCAAAATTACTTTCAGAATATCTGGCAAAACGAAGGGAAACACATATAGGGCTAAGGCAGCCATCATTCCTGAAGCGCCGGTTTCCGGGGCGTAGATGCAAACATTCCACAGCGTGCCAAAAATATAAATGACGATTAAGCCGGCGATCATAGCCAGCAGGGAAGGAATGGTTTTGCCTTTGCTGAGCTGAATCAACCAACCGCTAAGCGGTACGCAAAGAAAAAAACCCAACAGATAGCCGCCGGTAGGGCCTACCACTGCCGCTAACCCTCCGCGAAAGCCGGAAAATACCGGCAACCCAGCCATACCCAAACCAAGATAAATCAATATGGCCACGGTGGCTCGGCCCGGACCCAGCAAACCGACGCATAAAAATATGCCCAATGTTTGCAAGGTAATGGGGATTAGGGTAGGAATCGATATCCAAGCGCAAATGATTATGATAACCGTAGCCAGTGCGATATAGGCCAAATCCAGTGTGCTCCATTTGCGGTTAACAGCTGCCATTATGTTTTCCTCCATGTTACCAAATACAGGTTGCTGTTACTATAACATGATAAGCATGGCCTGTCAACCAATAAATTAAACGTGGTTTACAGACTATGCTTACAGAAAGGTTGGTTAGGATACAGCTGGATAATTATGAATTTATCGGAGCGGCTATTTTACGCCGATGCAAGGGATGGAGGATTTAAGGAACCAGCGCCATCCCAGCAAGGGTAAAAAGCAAAAGGTTAGCATTAAGGCCCCTAGGGTGGAAACAATGGGGAAGCTACCCAGGGAGAAGGAGGCCAAAACCGTACCCACGCTGCCGAAAAGGATACCGGAGGAGGCGATTAGCGCGGCGGCGCTGCCGCTGTCTCCTTGGTGTTGATCCAAGATCATATTCACGGAGAAGGTGCGGCAAGTGCCGTTGAGAAAGCCAAACCCGACGAAGCAAAGCCAAAACGTCCAAGGGGCGAAAGAGCCGAAGCAAAGCATGAGCGCGCCGAAAATACTATCCACAAAAAAGATTAGCGTGCCCACCATGGCTTTGGCTTTGTTGGCAAAAAAGCGCAGATATACGGTGGGGCTTAGCATGCAGACCAAGGCGTTGGCGGCAAAGTAAAGGCTGTAGGCTTGTTCGCTTAAGCCGAAAAAGCCTTCGTAAATATAGGAAGAAAGGGCGATATAGCCCATAAAAGGTATCATGGGTGAAGCGTAGAGCAGAACTGGGATGATAAAGGATTTTTTGTTTAGCAAAATATGGAAATGATGAAAAGAATCCTTTAATCGCCCTTGGCAGCGTTCTGCTTCCGGTTGGGTTTCTTTATAGCAAAGGGCGAGAGATAGGCAAAGAACGCCCATCAGCGCCAAAGTCAGGAATACGTAGCGCCAGGTAAAAAAGCGCAAAATTTGTCCCCCCAATACCGGAGCCAACATCGGCGCCAGGCCGCCCATGGTATAAATGAAAGCCAAAATCCGTTCTCGGGCGGAACCGATGAAGCAATCTTTAACGATAGCGATAGAAATGGTAATGATGGCGCCGGCGCCGATGGCCTGAAAGATTCTGGCGGCGATTAACATTTGTATGGTATCCGCCAGGAAACAGGCCAAGCTGGCCAGCGTATAGCAAGCCGCTCCTAAAATGATACAGGGACGGCGGCCGTATTTATCACAAAAGGGTCCCCAAAAAATGGTGGCGATGCCGTAAAAAAGAAAAAATACGGTAAGAGTTAAATTGGTGATGGCAGTGGAAGCTGAAAAAAATTCGCTCATATTGGGTAATGCCGGTAAATACATATCGGTGGACAAAGGCACAAAGGTATTGCTGAGAACAAGAAAGAGAATCAGCCCTTTGTGTCCGAGAATCGTTTGTTTTTCCGCTTGTTCGGTTTGTTGCGAATGAAGGGGGGAAAAGGAATCCATGGTCTGATGTTGTCGCCTCCTAAAAAAAACGGTATGCAAAGCGGTTTTTCCGCCAAAAGGGCATAAGAAAAGCGCCGGTTTTCTCCGCAGCGCCAGGTTTATGTAGCAATCCTCTGAAACGACGGATAAATATTATTATAATCGCAAATGCTTTTTCTGTAAAGAAAAGAAAAAACGCCGTATGGTTTGTCGGCGGATGGCAGGGAATTTATGGATGACGGCCAAAACATACTGTGATACAATGAATGTCCAGAAACGGGCGTTTGGGCGTCGCCGACCGGGAAAATGATGGAGCGGAATCTAACGAAGGGCGAATAACAGAATGTATGTGCAGGTAGCGTTAAATCGAAAAATAGGCGATGGGGATAAGCTGCTTACCTATAGGGTGCCTGTGGAATGGGAACAACGGTTGCGGCCGGGGATGGCGGTTTCCGTGCCTTTGCGCCGGGAAACGCTGGAAGGGGTGGCGATTTCCATTACGCCGGATCCGCCTGACGATGTATCGGAGGAACAGATTCGTGATTTGATGGCGGTGAATGAAGGGCCGCCGTTATTGACGCCGGATTTGTTGCGTTTGGCCCAATGGATCAGCCAATACTATATCTGTCCGTTATTTATAGCCATACAGGCTATGCTGCCTGCTGGATTGGTGTTAAGCGGGCGGCCGCCGCAAAACAGGATGGAGAATTGCTATGCCTTGGCGGAAACGCAGTTTTCCTCAAAGACTACGGAAAAGCGTCGGGCTTTAATCGAATATTTGCAACAACATGGAGAATGTACGGCACAACAGTTGGCTGCCGCCGGCTTTGACGCCGCTTTTTTGTATCGTTGCCAAAAGGCGGGGCTGGTGACTTCGCGACGGCAACGGCGGGATACCAAGCAGACAGAAGGTTTTGTCCAAGAAACGGTGCTATCGCCGGCGCAGCAAAGGGTTTATCAAAAGATTATAGACGAAATACAGGGGAAAAACCGGCCGGTTTTGTTGCACGGTGAAGCCGGCAGCGGTAAAACGGAAATTTATGGCAAACTGATTCAGCATGTAGCGGCGCAAGGAGGACAGGCTATTGTTTTGATTCCGGAAATTGCTTTAGCCGGGCAAATGATGGATATGTTGCAAAGACGCTTTTCCTTGCCGGTGGCGGTATTACACAGCGCTTTAAGCGGCAGCGAAAGGCGATTGCTTTGGCAGGATATTGCCGCCGGCAAATATCAGGTGGCGGTGGGACCTCGTAGCGCCTTGTTCGCCCCTTTTGCCAATTTGCGTTTGATTGTGGTAGACGAAGAACAAGAAAGCAGTTACAAACAGGAAACCCAGCCTCGTTTTCATGGGGTGACGGCGGCGCGGATGCGGGCTCGTCTTAACGGCGCCGCTTTGGTTTTGGGCAGTGCCACGCCTTCCGTGGAAAGCTATTATCTGGCGGAACAGGGCGTATATGCTTTGGCGACATTAAAAGGCCAGTATTATGCCTCCCCGGCGACTGCGGTGACTGTTGTGGACATGCGACGGGAATTGCGCCAGGGGAATACAGCTATGTTTAGCCGGGTTTTAAGGCAAGCGCTGGAAAAAAATTTGGCGCAAGGCTGTCAAAGCATATTGTTTTTGAACCGGCGCGGTTATTATCATTTTTTCTTTTGCCGGGATTGCGGCCATACCATCACTTGTCCCCATTGCGCGGTGGCTATGGCTTATCATGGCAACCGTGCAACAGGGGTGTTAAAATGCCATTATTGCGGCGCGGTGATTACGGCGCCTAGCCGCTGCCCCCATTGCGGTTCGTCGCATATCCGCCGCTTTGGCGCAGGCGTGCAAAGAGTGGCGGAGGAGGCGCAACGGCTGTTGCCCCAGGCGAGGATATTGCGTTTGGATAGCGATATGGCCGAGGATCGGCAGGCCTATCGCCGGGTGTGTCAGGCGATGCGCCGGGGAGAGGCGGATATTTTGGTGGGCACGCAAATGTTGGCCAAAGGTTTGGATTTTCCCGGCGTTACGCTGGCGGCGGTAATGGCCGCCGATTCTATGTTAAATTTGCCGGATTGGCGGGCGGGAGAGCGTACCTTTCAATTGATTAGTCAGTTATGCGGCCGGGCCGGCCGCCGAAAGGTGCAGGGACGGGCCATTGTGCAAACCTATACGCCTACGGCTTTGCCGGTGGTAGCTGCCGCCGCCCATGATTATCAAAAATTTTATCAGGCTGAATTGGCGGACCGGCGAGAGCGGGATTATCCGCCGTTTTGTCGCTTGATTCGCCTGATGTTTTTGTCCAAAACCCCGGCCACTGCCGAAGCTTATGCCAGGCAAGCGGTGGAGAACTTACGTCGATCACCCTGCAATTGGCAAATCATCGGGCCTTCGGAGGCGCCTTTTGCAAAAATAAACGATTGGTATCGTTGGCAAATTTTATTAAAATTTAAGGATTTTTCCTTGCTGCGCCAACGGCTGCAAGATTTACACACAGCTTTATGTCGCGAGCCTATTCGATTTCTTATCGATGTGGATCCTTTTTCTTTGTTGTAGTAAAAAAGCTTGGATTATGATATACTATAAAAATCAACGAAAAACCGGCTTTAGTCGGTTGGCAATATCAAAGGGCAAATTTCAAGAAAGGCGGGAAAGCGACATATGGCACAAGTGCGGCAAATCGTTTTAGAAGGGGATCCTATTTTACGGCGGCAAGCAGCGGAAGTGCGTCGTTTTAATCCGGTTTTGCATAAAATATTGGACGATATGAAATATACGATGTATGATGCCGGAGGCGTAGGTTTGGCTGCGCCGCAAATCGGTATCAGTAAACGGGCGATTGTAGTAGACGACCGAGAACATGGATTTTTGGAATTGGTAAATCCAACGGTTACATTCCGCCAGGGGGAAGAGGAGGCCGTGGAATATTGTTTATCGGTACCCCGTTGCGGCGGCGTGGTCAAACGGGCGGCCAAAATCCGTCTGGAATATCAGGATCGATATGGGGAAAAGCATGAGCTGGAAGCGGAAGGCTTTTTCGCCCGGGTATTTCAGCATGAAATCGACCATTTATTTGGCCGCTTGTTTGTGGATATTATGACGGAAGAAGTAAAGGATGAGGAATAATGCGTACGGTATATTTAGGCACGCCGGATTTTGCGGTGCCGCCTTTGCAACGGATGATCGATTGCGGTCTGGCGCCGGCGGCGGTGTTCAGCCAACCGGATCGAGCAAAGGGTCGGGGAAAGAAAATTTCTCCCACGCCGGTAAAAGCGGCGGCATTGGCTGCCGGCTTGCCGGTATATCAACCGGAATCAATTAACAGTCCGGAAGCTTTGGCCATTTTGCAGGATTTGCAGCCCGACGTTATGGTGGTGGCGGCATATGGGCAGATTTTGCGTCGCCCGGTATTGCAGTTGCCACCTAAAGGTATTATTAATATCCATGCTTCTCTATTGCCTGCCTATCGTGGGGCCGCGCCGATACAAAGGGCGATTATCAATGGCGAACGGGAGACTGGGGTGACGATTATGTTTATCGAAGAAGGTTTGGATTGCGGCGATATGTTGTTGCGCCGGGCGATTCCCATCGGCCCGGATGAGGATGTTGCTTCTTTGCACGACCGCTTAAGCCTGTTGGGGGCGGATATGCTGATAGAGGCTTTGGACTTGTTGGAGCGCGGGCAAGTTGAGGCCGTTCCCCAAAACGATGATTTGGCCACCTATGCGCCGATGTTGAACAAAGAAGATGAAAAACTGGATTGGACGCTGCCGGCGGCGGCGTTGCACAATCGGATTCGCGGTATGAATCCTTTTCCCGGCGTATATACCTGGTATAATGGCAAACGGTTGAAAATCAAAAAAGCCGCCCTAGCGCAGGGCGAAAGTGTTTGTTGTGCTCCGGGGGAAATTTTAGCTTTGGATGGGGAGACGGTAAAGGTAGGCGCCGGTTCCGGCGCGGTGATTTTACAGGCGGTACAACCGGAAGGCAAGGCGGTGATGAGCGCCGGGGCTTTTGCTCGCGGCTATGCGTTGCAGCCCGGGGATCGCTTGTTATAAGTTTTAAAAATAGGAGGTTGGAAATGCCTTATTATTATGATCCTACATGGTTGTTGTTGTTACCGGCATTGGCTTTAAGCCTATATGCGCAGTTTAAAATATCTTCTACCTATAAAAAATATGCGAAAGTGCAAGCCGCCAGCGGTATCGCTGCCTGCGATATGGCGCGCCAGCTTTTGGATTATAATGGTTTGAAGCATGTGCGGGTAGAAATGGTGGCGGGAAATTTAACCGATCATTATGATCCGCGGAGACAGGTTTTGCGTTTATCCCAAACCACATATGCCAGCCGTTCGGTGGCGGCATTGGGCGTGGCCGCCCATGAAGCCGGTCATGCCCTGCAGCATAGCGAAGGATATATGCCGTTGAAATTGCGTTCTTTACTGGTGCCGGTGGCGCAATTTGGCTCTTATGCTTCTTGGGTTTTGATTTTGATTGGCATATTGGCCAACGCATTGAATTTAATTGGTTTGGGGATTATCTTTTTTACCGCGGTGGTGGCGTTTCAATTGGTCACGTTGCCGGTAGAATTCAATGCCAGTTCCCGGGCCTTGGCCGCTTTGGAAGGCGGCGGTTTTTTAACCCGGGAAGAAACGGATCAAACGGCCAAAGTGTTGCAGGCGGCGGCCTTGACTTATGTGGCGGCGGCATTAACCGCCATGTTGCAATTGTTGCGTTTGATTTTGATTTTTGGCGGACGAAGAGAGTAAGGAGTTTATATTTTGGTCAAAGATAATATCCGAAAAGAATGGAAAAAGCAAACTTCCAGTAAACCGGTAAACGCGCGTCAGGCGGCGTTATTGATTATGCGCAAGGTGGAGCGAGAGGGGGCTTACGCCAATATAGCTTTGAATCAAACTTTGCGTGAAAACGTTTTAACCGCACAGGACGCACGCTTGGCGGCGCAAATTGCCTATGGTGCAATTCGTATGCAGAATGCTTTGGATTATATTCTGGAGCGTTTTTTAAGCAAGCCTTTGGAACAGTTGCCGGATTATATTTTGCCGATTTTGCGTTTGAGCCTCTATCAATTGCTGTATTTGGATAAAATCCCTTCGGCGGCGGCGGTAAACGAAGGGGTGGCTTTGGCAAAAAAATATGCTGGGCAAAAAATTGGCAATTTGGTCAACGCGGTGTTGCGTCAGGCTTTGCGTCAGGGTGGGCTGGCTTTGTTGCCCCGGCGGGAGGAGGATTTCACCCAGTATCTTACGGTAACCCTTTCTCATCCTCAATGGTTGGTGGAACGATTGCTAAAGCTTTGGCCGCCAGAAGAAGTAGAGGCTTTTTGTCTTTGCGATAATGCCAACCGTCAGGTGGCGATTCGTTGCAATACATTGCGCATCAACCGTCAAGAATTGCTGCAGCGCCTACAGGAAGCGGGCATAGAAGGAGAAGCCAGCCCTTATGCGCCGGAAAGCGTGGTGATTCACAATGGCGCCGCTGCTTTACAAGGGTTACGGCAAGAAGGGCTGTTTGCCGTGCAAGGGGAAGCCTCTGCATTGGTTGCCCATGCACTGAATCCCCGTCCAAATATGCAAATCCTTGATATGTGTGCTGCGCCCGGCGGCAAATCTACCCATATGGCGGCGTTGATGGAAGATCAGGGGCGGGTATGGGCCTGCGATATTCGTCCCCATAAATTGAAGCTGATCGAGGACGCCGCGGCTTTGTTGGGTATATCGATTGTGCAGCCGGTTTTGGCGGATGCGCTGCATCTCGACGGGCAGGCTGTGGGCATGGCGGACGGAGCGTTATTGGACGCGCCTTGTAGCGGTTTGGGGGTTTTGGCCGCCCGGGCCGACGCCCGTTGGCGTAAGCGGGAAGAAGATATTTCCCGCCTGGCGGAACAAGGGCTAGCCATGTTGTGCTCCGTGGCGGATCGGGTTCGTCCGGGGGGAAGATTATGCTTTTCCACCTGTACGATTACGGACGAAGAGAATATAGATAATGTGCGGCGGTTTTTGGCCCGGCGGAATGATTTTCGCCTGGTTCCTATTGCCGGCTTGCGGCGTATGTTTCATGATCCCCAGGATTTACGCCGCTTGGAGCAGGGCTATATACAATTACTGCCCCATAAACATCATACCGACGGCTTTTTTATCGCCGTATTGCAAAGAAACGACTATGTCTAAACCGGAGATTTTGTCTATGGATTTGGCCGGGATAACCGATTTGTTGGCCGCCTGGGGAGAACCGGCATATCGGGCTAAACAGATTTTCGGCTGGTTGCATCAAAAAAACGCAGAAGATTGGCAAGAAATGAGCGATTTGCCCAAGGCCTTGCGGCAAAAATTGGCGGAGGAAACGGATTTTCAGCCTTTACGGCTGCTACGGCGGCAGGATGCCGCGGACGGCAATACGGTAAAGTTGTTGTTGGAATTGGCGGATGGCGAACAAATTGAAACGGTGTTGATGTTGTATTGGCGCAAAGATAGCCGAGATCGGGCTACTTGTTGTGTTAGCAGTCAAAGCGGCTGCGCCATGGGTTGCGCCTTTTGCGCCACCGGCCAATATACCCGGTTTCGCAATTTAAGCGCCGGGGAAATCCTTGCCCAATGTTATTGGGCGTGCCGCGTGGCTAGGGAAAAGGGATTTTCCAGGTTAACCAATGTGGTATTTATGGGGATGGGCGAACCTTTGTATAATTTGTCTAACGTGGCGGCGGCTTTGAGTGTATTGGAACACCCTTTGGGGTTGGCAATTGGTCACCGACGTATTACCATATCTACCTGTGGTATTGTGCCGCAAATTTATCGTTTAAGCCAGTGGCAACAACCGGTGGAGTTGGCGGTGTCTTTACACAGTGCCGACGAAACGTTGCGCCGGCAGCTGATGCCGGGAGCCGGGCGCTGGACTTTGGAACAATTGATGGCGGCGTGTCGCGATTACCGGCAGCGAACCGGCCGGCGTTTGACTTTTGAGTACGCGCTGTTCCAAGGGATTAACGATAGCCCGGCGGCAGCGGCCCAATTGGCCGGTTTGTTGACAGGAGAAGATATTCTTGTTAATATTATACCTGCAAATCCGGTAGAGGGTAGCGTATTTCGGCCTTCTTCCGCTAAGACGGTTCAGGAATTTACCGCCGCCTGCCGCCGTTTGGGGGTTTATTTTCAATTGCGGGAATCTAGAGGGCAGGATATTGACGGGGCTTGCGGCCAATTGCGCAAAGGAAATCAGAGGAACGGCGATGTGTTTCGCCGGTGACCGGACTTTTCCGAAGCGGGAGGGGAAACCTATTCCCGATGCCGGGAGGCCGGGCGTAAGGAGGTGTTGGCTTGCGTGCGGAATTTCTTTCCCATGTAGGCGCGGTGCGAAAAAATAACGAGGATGCGGTATATTGCGATCCATCCTGCGGCCTTTTTGCAGTGGCGGATGGAATCGGCGGCCGCCAAGGCGGAGAATTGGCTTCCGCCGCCGCCGTGCAGGTTTTGGCCAATAAAAGCGGCGGTTTTCCCGGCGGGGATCCTAAAGAAATGCTGCGGGAAGTCTTTTATCAAGCCAACGATACCCTGCATCAGTTGGGAAAAAGCAAAGGTTTTCCTGGTATGGGTACGACGATGACTGCCGCCTATGCCAATGAGCAAAAAATTTATTGGGTGCATGTGGGGGATAGCCGGGCCTATTGGTTTAATCGCCGGGAGATCCGGCAATTGACCGTAGATCATACTTTGGTCGAGGCTTTGCTACGAGACGGACGCATTAGTGCGGAAGAAGCCGCCAACCATCCGCAACGGCATGTGATCACCCGTTCCTTAGGCTTGGAAACGTTGGTGGCGCCCGATGAAGGAGAATTTGATTGGCAAAGCGGCGATTATTTGCTTCTATGTACCGATGGGCTGCATAATTTGTTAGAACCAGAGGAAATGAAAGAGATTACCATACGAGCCGCCAATTTGAGCACGGCCGTTCAGTTTATGGCGGAGCAGGCTTATAACCGGGGCGGTTACGACAACATTTCTTTGGTGCTGGTAGCCCATGATTAAGCAGGGAGGTACGCTACGTGATCGGTAAATTGTTTAATAACCGCTATGAAATCAAGGAAAAGCTGGGTTCCGGCGGCACTTCGATCGTTTATCGCGGCCTAGATACGCTTTTAGGTAGAATGGTTACGATTAAAATTTTGCGGGAGGAATATGCCAGCAACGAGGATTTCGTGCGCCGCTTCCGCCGGGAGGCCCAAGCGGTGGCCAGCTTGTCCCATGGCAATATCGTTTCCGTTTACGATGTAGGCTATGAAGAAAACATGCATTATATCGTAATGGAGTTTGTAGAAGGGGAATCGCTAAAAGAGTATATCAAACGCAAAGGCGCCTTGGAAATCAACGAAGCTTGCAATATTATTACGCAAATTTTGCAAGGTATTCAATATGCTCATGAGCATGGTATTATTCACCGGGATATTAAGCCCCATAACATATTGCTCGGCGTAGACGGTCGAGCCAAGGTGACCGATTTTGGTATCGCCGTGGGTATGAGCGACGTTACCATGACCTATAATACCTCTTCTAAAATATTGGGTTCGGTACATTATATTTCCCCCGAACAAGTGCAGGGGCAGGCGGTAACGGAAAAATCGGATATTTATTCTGTGGGCGTGGTATTTTATGAAATGCTAACCGGTCAGATGCCCTTTTCCGGCGATGCGCCGATTTCCATCGCTATGCAGCATGTTCAGGGAGAAGTGGTGCAACCCCATCAATTGAATCCGAATATTCCTATGGGGTTGTCCTATGTGGTAATGCGGGCGATGCGCAAAAACCCCGAATCCCGTTATGAATCCGCCCAGGAAATGGCGGAAGCGATCTATGCGGTGTGGAATGGCGGTAGCCAAGCGGTGCGGCCTTTTAATGCCGTTTCTCCCAGTGGAGAAAAACGCAACGCTGGCTATGTTGGGGAAAAACGGGCTGCTTCCCATAAAGAAAACTATGAAAAGGATTATGACGATTATCAGGAAGAAGACGAGGACGAAGAAATGTATTTCCGCCGCCGCCGGGAAGAAGGCGGCAAAAACGGCGTTTCTGCTGCAGGCAAAAGAAGGACTCTCAACGGTGGCCGGATTGCTTTGCTGGTTTTAATGGCTCTTTTGGCCCTGACCATCGTTTGGGCGGCGGTACGTTTGATCGGCTATTTTGGCGGCGACGCTTCTACGACCATGCCTTATGTGGTGGGATATGATCAGCAAGATGCCGTGGCATTGTTGCAGGAACATGGTTTGCAAGTCAATATTATAGAAAAGAACAGTAGCGATATCCCCCAAGGGCAGGTGATGTCCCAAAGCATTGACGAAGGGCAAGCGGTCAGCGAAGGTCAGGTTGTCGATTTAACGGTAAGCGCCGGCGAACCTTTGGTAGACGTGCCGTCGGTTTTGGGATATGTGGAAAGAATTGCCATAACCACTTTAAATAATTTGGGCTTATTTACCGAAATTAGCGAAGAATATAGCGACGAATATGCCAAAGGGGAAGTGATGGCTCAGGATCCGCAGGGCGGAGAGCAAATTGCCCCCGGCGGTACGGTGGCTTTGGTAATTAGCATGGGCGCGGAAGCTACGCCGGTGGCGATGCCGGATTTGCGGGGCAAAACCGTAAACGAAGCCCGGCAGTTGATCACCGACGCCGGTTTGTTTGTCCAGGAAGTGAAATATGGCGAAAGCTATGATTATGATGAGGGCTATGTATATGATCAAAGTATCGCTGCCAATAGCCAAACCCTGACCGGCGAATATGTAACCCTTTATGTCAGCCAAGGCCCGGGGCCGATTTTGAAGACGGGCATGTTTACCTATATGTTACCTATCGATGGCAAAAGCCATGAAATCGTGATCACGTCGCAAGACGTGTATGAAACCACGGAGGTATACAATCAAACGGTACACTTTGGCGAGACAATATATATTGAAATTGAATATTATAACCGTTCTGTGGTGACGGTATATATGGATGGCGAGCCGGTGTATACGGAAAACATGCAATAGAGGCGTTTATGGAAAAGGGTATTGTTTGCGCCGGTTACGGCGGCTTTTATCAGGTAGCTTTGGCCGGTGGCGCTATGCTTTGCTGCACGGCCCGGGGCAAATTAAAGCGGCGTTTCGGCGCTATTTACGCCGGCGATCGTGTGGAAGTGGAATGCTTAGCCGACGGCGGCGTGGTGGAAAATATTTTGCCCCGGGATAATCTTTTGCTTCGCCCTAAGGTGGCCAATGTGCGGCGGGCCATATTGGTGCAGGCCTTGCGGGACCCGGCATATGATTTGTTTTTGTTGGAAAAAATGATCGTAGTGGCTTTGCAGCAAGGAATTTCACCGTTTATTTGTTTTAACAAAGGCGATTTGGAGCCGGTATTGGGCGAAAAACTGTGCGGATTATATCGTCGGGCGGGATTTGCAGCGGCGGTGGTTTCCGCTGTGGATGGCTGGGGCGTAGATGCCGGCGCTATGCTGGCGGAGGATGGGATCACGATTTTGGCTGGCCCTTCCGGGGTGGGCAAATCTAGTTTGCTCAATCGGCTGTGCCCCGAAAGTCAAGCCCAGGTAGGGGATATCAGCGCCAAATTACAAAGGGGAAAGCATACCACCCGTTACGTGACGCTATATCCTTTGCCGAATAGTAGGCGTATGCTAGCCGATACGCCGGGGTTTTCTTTGTTGGATTTGCCTGCAGGTTTATCACAGCAGCAGGTTCAGACGGCGTATCCGGAATTTGCCCCCTGGACGGATTGTCGCTTTCAAGGCTGCCTTCATCTTCGGGAGCCGGGTTGTCGGGTGCGTCAGGCGGCGGAAAATGGTGAAATCGATGAAGGACGCTATCAAAGATACGCGGCCATACTACGTCAGACCCAGGAAAGAGAGGAAAAATAGATGGCTTGGATTGCTCCGTCTTTTTTGGCGGCGGATATTTGGCGGGTGGCGGAACAGATTTCCGGTTTGGAACAGGCCGGTTGCCGTTATTTGCATTTGGACATTATGGACGGCGCTTATGTGCCCAATATTTCTTTTGGCGCGGATTTTGTTAAATCGTTGCGGCCTCATACCAAGATGGTGTTTGACGCCCATTTGATGGTGGAAGAACCTGGCCGCTTTGTGGAGGACTTTGCTCAAGCCGGTGTGGAAAGCCTGACTGTGCATGTGGAGGCTTGCCGGCATGTGCACCGGACTTTGCAGCAGATTAAAGACTTGGGGATGAAGGCGGGGATTGCTTTAAATCCAGCCACCCCGATTTGCGCTGTGGAAGAAGTATTGCCTATGGTGGATTTGGTATTGGTGATGAGCGTTAATCCGGGGTTTTGCGGGCAAAAGTTTATTGCCGGCGCTTTAGGTAAACTGGCGAAACTGGCGGAAATACGCAGCCGGCAGGGATATCCTTTTTGGCTGCAGATTGACGGCGGGATTAACCTGGATAACGCTGCCGCCGCCGTTGCCGCCGGCGCGGATTTGTTGGTGGCGGGTTCCGCGGTGTTGGGGGCGGCAGATTGGCTGGCAGCCTATAAAGCTTTGGCGGCAAAAGCGTTATAAACATTTGCCGCCGGGGCATGTTTGCCAAGAAATTGCCTGACGCTGAGCTTTGGGGTTTATGTTGTGCCAGGTTTGTCGGGAAAGGAAGATCGACGTCCTTTATTTATTGACACGATGGTTGAAGTCATGCTAAAATAATATATAGTTTTTTATTTTCTGTCTGAAAAAGAGTAGGGAAAGAATTCCCCACAATTTTTCGGCATTGAAAGGGGCGGTTGCGTTGCACTTGCTTGTTGAAAAACCGATCAAAGCGGCGAGCTTAGCGTTGGGTGGCCGTCTATCTTTTTAAAACGAAGCGATAGGGTGTAGTGTGTAAACGCTGCACCCTGAACTTTTTATCGGGAGGATGACGGAATGAAAAGAGTAGCCGTAATTATGGGTAGTTTAAGCGATTTGCCAGCGGTGCAGCCGGGGATCGATTTGTTACAGCGGTTGTCGATTCCTTGGGAGGCGCATGTATTTTCCGCCCATCGCACACCGGAGGCGGTCAGCCGTTTTGCCGCCGGCGCGCAACAGGCCGGTTTTGGCGTGATTATCGCCGCCGCCGGAAAAGCCGCCCATTTGGCAGGGGTATTGGCCGGACATACCTGTTTGCCGGTGATCGGTATCCCGATTAAATCTTCAACTTTGGACGGTTTGGATGCTTTGTTGGCTACGGTGCAAATGCCTGCTGGCGTTCCTGTGGCCACGGTTGCCATCGACGGCGCCTATAACGCCGCTTTGCTGGCGGCGCAAATCATATCGCTGACGGATGAAAATTTAGCTGCCTGTTTGCTGCAAATGAAGCAAGATATGGCGGCGGAAGTTTTGGCCAAGGATGAAGCATTGCAACAGCAATTGAGGGAGGATAAATAAGCATGGAAAAAAGAGAGCAGCTTTATGAAGGCAAAGCAAAAAAAGTGTTTGCTACGGATGATCCTAATTATTGCATCGTTTCCTATAAAGATAGTGCTACTGCCTTTAATGGATTGAAAAAAGGGGAAATTCATGACAAAGGCATGATTAATAACCGAGTGACCAACCATTTGATGCGCCTGCTGGCGGCAGCGGGAATTCCTACGCATTATGTGCAAGAGCTTTCTCCTCGGGAGACCCTGGTGAAAAAAGTGGATATTATCCCTTTGGAAGTGATTGTGCGCAATATTGCCGCCGGTTCTTTATCCAAACGTTTGGGAATACCCGAAGGAACAAAATTGAAAAAGACGGTTTTGGAATATTCCTATAAAAACGATGATTTAGGCGATCCTATGGTTAATGAATACCATATTTTGGCCATGGAATATGCAACGGAAGAAGAGCTGAAAAAAATTGCTGACTATGCTCTGCGTATTAATGAGTTGCTTAGCGATTATTTGCGGGATTTGCATATTGAATTGATTGATTTTAAATTGGAATTTGGTAAAACCGCTGCCGGCGAAATTGTGCTGGCGGATGAAATCTCGCCGGATACCTGTCGTTTTTGGGATAGCGTTACCCATAAAAAACTGGATAAAGATCGTTTTCGTCAGGATTTGGGCGGTGTGGAAGATGCTTATAAAGAGATTTTACGTCGTTTGTTGGGAGAATAAACGGTAGATTTTATTAAAACGGGGTAGAAAAATGGACAATCATTTGCATGAAGAGTGCGGCGTATTTGGTATATACTGCCGCGATGAGAGCGTTTCCGTAGCTTCCGCCTGTTATTATGCATTGTTTGCCTTGCAACATCGAGGGCAGGAAAATTGTGGTATCGTGGTCAACGACAACGGCGTGATGACGCCGTATCGGGATGTAGGTTTGGTGAACGATGTGTTTACCGAGGATGTTATGCGTAGCTTGGGCGATGGGCAAATCGCTATGGGGCATGTGCGCTATGGTACGACCGGTTCTTCTAACCGGCGTAACGCGCAGCCGTTGACCATTAACCATGTAAAAGGTTCGATGTCTTTGGCGCATAACGGCAATTTGACCAATGCGGCGGCTTTGCGCCGGGAATTGGAGTTGAACGGTTCTATTTTCCATACCACCAGCGATACGGAAGTGATCGCTTACGAAATTACCCGGCAACGTTTGAATAGCTCTTCCATCGAGGAAGCTTTGAGCAAGGCGATGGATATTATTCAGGGCGCCTATTCTTTGGTGTTGATGTCGCCGCAGAAATTGATTGGCGCCAGGGATCCTTTGGGCTTCCGGCCTTTGGTAATCGGCAAAATTGGCGATGACGGTTATGTGTTGGCTTCGGAAACCTGCGCTTTGGACGCTATTTCCGCCCAGTATGTCCGGGACGTCCGTCCGGGAGAGATCGTGGTGGTGGACGATAAAGGGTTACATTCCCTGACTGAGCATTGCCATCCGGGACCCAAGGCTTTATGCGTATTCGAATATATTTATTTTGCCCGTCCGGATTCCCAGATCGAGGGCAGTTCTGTGCAAATCGCCCGCCAAAGGGCAGGGGCGATGTTGGCCTTGGAACATCCGGTCAATGCCGACGTGGTGATTGGCGTACCCGATTCTGGTATTGCCGCCGCCATTGGTTATGCCAAAGAATCGGGGATTCCTTATGGTATCGGTTTGATAAAAAATAAGTATATTGGACGTACTTTTATTGCGCCGGGTCAAAGCCACCGGGAGGATCGGGTGCGTATCAAATTGAACGCCGTTAGCGAAACGGTACGGGATAAGCGGGTGATTATGATCGACGATTCCATTGTGCGGGGAACTACCTGCGCTCGGATTGTCCGTTTATTGCGGGCTGCCGGGGCAAAAGAGGTACATATGCGGGTATCGGCGCCGCCTTTTTTGAACCCTTGCTATTTTGGTACGGACATTCGTTCCCGGGAAAACCTGATTGCTTGCCATCATACGGTGGAAGAAATTGCGGAAATTATCGGCGTGGATAGTTTGGGCTATTTGAGTATAGACGATTTGCCTAGGTTGGCGGATAAATATCACGACGGTATTTGCACCGCCTGCTTTACCGGGCAGTATCCGGTGGACGTATCTGGCGCGGGAGAGCGCTTGTTCCAGGAACAAAAAATTCAGAAATAAGAGGGTATTATGAATAAGAGTTTTAGCAACAGCTATAAACAGGCCGGCGTAGATATTACCGCCGGTTATACGGCGGTGGAACTGATGAAGCAGCATATTGATCGCACGAAAACGCCGGGAGTTTTGTCCGGTATAGGCGGTTTTGGCGGTTTGTTTGCAGCGGATTGGGGGCAATACCGGCAACCGGTTTTGGTTAGCGGCACCGATGGCGTGGGAACCAAGTTGAAAATCGCTTTTCTTTTGGACAAGCATGATACGGTGGGTATCGATTGCGTGGCCATGTGCGTGAATGACATTATTTGTTGCGGCGCGGCGCCGTTATTCTTTTTGGATTATATCGCTTGCGGCAAAAATTATCCGGAAAAAATTGCCGCGATTGTTTCCGGGGTGGCGGAAGGCTGCGTTCAGGCGGGAGCCGCGCTGATCGGTGGGGAAACCGCCGAAATGCCGGGCTTTTATCCCGAGGACGAGTATGATTTGGCCGGTTTTACCGTAGGCATTGTGGATAAGGATAAAATCATCGACGTTAGCCAAAGCCAACCTGGCGATGCTGTGGTGGCTTTGCCCAGCTCCGGTTTACATTCCAACGGTTTTTCCTTGGCCAGGCAGGCTTTTGACGTGACCAGCCGGGATTTAAATCATTATTTGCCGGAATTAAGCCAAAGCTTGGGCGAGGCGCTGTTGGCGCCGACGCGGATTTATGTGAAGCCGGTGTTGGCTTTACTGAAACAGCCGATTCGCGTTAGCGGTATTGCGCATATTACCGGCGGCGGCTTTTTTGAAAATATTCCCCGCATGTTGCCGCAGGGATTGACGGCGGTTATTCGTAAAAAATCTCTGCGTATTCCCCGCCTTTTTGATATGCTGCAATTTGAAGGCAATATTCCGGAGCGGGATATGTTTAATACATTCAATATGGGCGTGGGTATGTGTCTGACTGTCGCCGCCGATCAGGCGGATCAAGCGGTGGCCTTTTTGCAGCAGCAAGGAGAGGACGCCTATATCATTGGCGAGTTGCAGCCCGGCGAAGAAGGAGTGCGCTTATGCTAAAACGAAAAGTGGCGGTGTTGGTTTCCGGCGGCGGTACCAATTTACAGGCGCTGATTGACCGGCAGCAGGCAGGGGAAATTCCCCATGGACAGTTGACGGTGGTGATTTCCGACAACCCGCAGGCCTATGCCTTGCAGCGAGGAGAAAAAGCAGGCTTGGCTGTGGCGGCAATACCCCGGCGGCAAATGACGCCGGAACAATTTGAAGCAGAATTGCAGGCTATTTTGGAAAAATATTGCATTGAAGTAATTGTTTTGGCCGGTTTTTTATCTATATTAAGCGCTGATTTTGTTCGGAAATGGCCGGAGCGGATTATTAACATTCATCCATCGCTGATTCCTTCTTTTTGCGGCAAAGGGTTTTATGGCCTGCGCGTGCATCAGGCCGCCTTGGATTATGGGGTAAAAGTTACCGGAGCCACGGTGCATTATGTAAACGAAATTCCCGATGGCGGCAAAATCCTTTTGCAAAAAGCGGTGGCGGTTTTGCCCGGGGATACGCCGGAAACTTTGCAAAAAAGAGTGATGGAAGAGGCTGAATGGCAATTGTTGCCCCAAGGGGTGGAGATGGTTTGCGCCAATTTGAGCGCAAACAGAACAGTATAGGATAGCCATAGGAGCAGGAGAAACGGCGATGATATATCGGATATATACGGAAAAAAAGGCAGATTTTGCAGTGGAAGCCGCCGGTTTGCTGGCGGATATTCGGGAAAACTTATCTATACCGGCTTTGACCGGTTTGCGTTTGTTGAATCGTTATGATGTGGAAGGGCTAAGCGAAGAGCAGTTTGCGGCCTGTATACCGGTGGTGTTTGCCGAACCGCCGGTGGATACGGTTTACCGGGAACTACCGCCGGCAGAACGAATGCTGGCGGTGGAATATTTACCCGGCCAATTTGACCAAAGGGCCAATTCTTGCGCCGAATGTATTCAGTTCGTCTTAGGCGGCCAGCGGCCGCTGGTGCATAGCGCCAAGGTGTATTTGCTAAGCGGCGATTTAAGCGACGGCGACATGGAAAAAATCCAGAGACATTTGATTAATCCGGTGGAAAGTAGGATGGCGGATTTGGCGATGCCTACTACTTTGCAGCAGGATTATCCTCAGCCGGAAGCGGTGGAAATTCTCCACGGATTTTGCCGCATGGAGGAAGCGGATTTGCCGAAAATGATTCAGCAGCGGGGATTGGCCATGGATGAAGCGGATTTGGCCATGTGCCGGGACTATTTCCGGGAAGAAGGTCGGGATCCCAGCTTGGCGGAGTTGAAAATTATCGACACCTATTGGTCCGATCATTGCCGGCATACCACTTTTGGCGCTCATATTGCGCCGCCGGAAATCGAAGACCGGCAAGTGCAGGCCGGATATGATCGCTATTGCCGTCTGAAGCAGGAGATGGGCTGGAATAAGCCATTGACTTTGATGGACTTGGCTACCTTTGGCGCCCGCTATTTACGGGCAACTGGTAAATTAAAGGATTTGGATGAATCGGAAGAAATCAATGCTTGCACTGTTAAGGTGGAAGTAGATGTAGATGGCGAAAAACAGCCCTGGTTGTTGTTGTTTAAAAACGAAACCCACAATCATCCCACGGAAATCGAGCCTTTCGGCGGCGCCGCCACCTGTATCGGCGGGGCGATTCGCGATCCTTTGTCGGGACGGGGCTATGTATATCAGGCTATGCGTCTTACCGGAGCGGCGGATCCGAACCAGCCGGTGGACGCCACTTTGCCGGGAAAATTGCCGCAGCGGAAAATTACCACCACGGCGGCGGCAGGTTATTCTTCCTATGGCAATCAAATCGGTTTGGCCACCGGTTTGGTGGACGAGGTGTATCATCCGGGGTATGTGGCTAAACGTATGGAAGTGGGAGCGGTGATTGCCGCGGCGCCTGCCGCCAATGTTCGGCGGGAACGGCCCCAGCCTGGGGATGTAGTGGTGTTGTTAGGCGGCCGTACCGGTCGGGATGGTATTGGCGGCGCCACTGGTTCTTCCAAATCCCACAGCGTGGCTTCTCTTACCAGTTGCGGAGCGGAAGTACAAAAAGGGAACGCCCCGGAAGAACGGAAACTGCAGCGATTGTTCCGCAATCCCCAAGCGGCGTCTTTGATTAAACGCTGCAATGATTTTGGCGCCGGCGGCGTATCCGTGGCTATCGGCGAATTGGCCCCGGGATTGGAGATTGATTTGGATCGGGTGCCGAAAAAATATGAAGGTTTGGACGGCTGCGAATTGGCCATCAGCGAATCTCAGGAGCGGATGGCCGTGGTATTGGATGCCGGCGATTTGCAGCGGTTTTTGCAATTGGCGGAAGAAGAAAATTTGGAGGCCACGCCGGTGGCCCGGGTTAAAGCCGAACCCCGTATGACCATGACTTGGCGGGGACAGGTGGTGGCGGATATTGCCAGGCGTTTTTTGGATAGCAATGGGGCGGTAAAACATAGTCAGGCCAAAGTAAGGGCTGCTTTGCCTTTCCGCAAGGACGCCCCGGCTTCCCTGGTTCAGGGCTTGGCGGATTTGGCAGGGGATTTAAACGCTTGTTCCAAACAGGGGCTGTCGGAACGTTTTGACAGCACGGTGGGAGCGCAAACCGTATTATATCCCTTTGGCGGCAAACGGCAGGCTACGCCTATTCAGGCTATGGCCGCTAAACTGCCGGTATTGGATGGCGAAACCAACAGCTGTTCCTTTATGGCATATGGTTTTAATCCGCAAATCAGTGAAAAGGATCCTTATCGCGGCGGATATTTGGCGGTGGTAGAGTCGGTTGCCAAATTGGTGGCTGCCGGGGCGGATTTAGAACGTTGTTGGCTTAGTTTTCAGGAATATTTTCCCAAATTGGCTAAAGATACTAGCCGTTGGGGTATGCCTTTGGCTTCGCTGCTGGGCGCCTTGAATGCACAGTTGGATTTATCCCTGGCTTCTATTGGCGGTAAGGATTCGATGAGCGGCAGTTTCGAACAAATCGACGTACCGCCGACATTGATTAGTTTTGCCGTGGCCATGGGCGATTGCCGCCGGGTTTGCTCTCCTGAATGGAAAAAAGCCGGTTCTTCTTTGATTTGGCTAAAGCCGCAATACGACGCCAACGGTTTGCCGGAGAAAGACAGTTTACTAGCGGTATACCGGCAGGTGGCGCAATGGATACAATCCGGCCAGGTTTTGTCGGCGTATACGCCGGTTTATGGCGGCGTGGCTGAAGGATTGCTGAAAATGGCTTTGGGTAATGGTTTGGGGTGTCGTCTGAACCCAGCTTTAACTATGGCTGATTTGTTTGATTATAGCTATGGCAGCTTTTTGTTGGAAGTACAGGGGGATCTCTGCAACTCTGGTATAAATCTAGGCGAGATTCTCCCTGAATACGCTTTGTATTATGGAACGGAAAGAGTAGATTTAACGGAAATTGAAAACATCTACCACAACACGCTGGCCAAAGTTTTTCCCACCCGTGTAGCCGAAAGTGGCGATGTGCCGCCGGTGTTAAGTTATACGCAAAAGCAGGTATTGGTGAAAAAAGGCGGCAGAGTGGTGCGTCCCCGGATAACGATTCCGGTGTTTCCCGGCACCAATTGCGAATATGATACGGCGGCGGCTTTCCGGCGAGCCGGTGGAGATCCTCGTTTGCTGATTATCCGCAATCTTACGCCGGATTTATTGGCAGAATCGGCGCAAGAACTGGCAAAAGCGATTGATCAAAGCCAGATTTTGATGTTGCCAGGCGGATTTTCCGGCGGCGACGAGCCGGATGGATCGGGCAAATTTATTACCGCATTTTTCCGCAATCCCTTGGTGGCGCAAAGCATTAGCCGGCTATTGTCTCAGCGGGATGGTTTGATTGGCGGGATTTGCAATGGTTTCCAGGCTTTGATCAAGCTGGGATTGGTGCCTTTTGGCGAAATTCGTGATCCCCAGGCCGATTCTCCCACTTTGACCTTTAACACCATTGGCCGCCATCAGTCCCGTTTAATTCGCAGTCGGGTGGCATCGGTGAAGTCTCCGTGGATGGGTTTGGATCAGGTGGGCGATATATATACCATTGCCATTTCCCATGGGGAGGGACGTTTTGTTTGTCCTTTGCCTTTGTTGCGCCAATTGGCGGAAAACGGACAAATTGCCGCCCAATATGTGGACGAAAACGGCACGCCTTCGATGGATATTGCCGCCAATCCCAACGGTTCCCTATGGGCTGTGGAAGCATTGACTTCTCCGGATGGACGGGTGTTTGGACGTATGGGCCATCCGGAACGGGCAGCCCGCTATTGTTTGCAGAATGTACCGGGCGACAAGGATGTGAAAATGTTTGCCGGCGCCGTTGCTTATTTTGCAGAATAAGTGTTTCTAGCGACAATATGGTTGATTATGTAATAAAAGCAAAAGCTTGGTCGAAAATCTCGACCAAGCTTTTGCTTTTATTTGCGGAAAATAGATATGCTTATGATATGAAATCGCTGGTATAGGCTTTCCTTCGTCTATGGAGATAAGTAGCGAAGACAAGAGATATAAAAAAACCTGACTGCCGAAACAGCCAGGTTTTGGTGGGGTTAGTTGGGCTCGAACCAATGACCTCCACGATGTCAACGTGGCGCTCTAACCAACTGAGCTATAACCCCAAAGAACCGACGCATATAAGTATAAACGACAGCGCCGGCTTTGTCAAGATAATTTTAGCGGGTTAGATTAATGAAAAAAGGTTTGCGTTGCCGATATAAGGCCAGGCGGTTGAAACCGTTATCCAACAGCCAGGCATAACCTTCGGAAATATGATCCAACACTTTGTCGCTGTGGCTATCGGAGCCGCAGGTGACCAATACGCCGCCTAATTCTTTATATCTGTGAAGAATGGAAGGATCGGGATGGGCGCCGTTGATACCAAAGCGCCAACCGGCGGTATTGATTTCCAGACCCTGGCCACGATGAATCAGCAGTTTAAGAATCGCATCTAATTGTTCGGCATAATCTTCATAGCGTAGGGAGCGATCTGTATAGCCTTGATTGCGGCGAATCATATCCAGATGGGCGGCCACATCAAAACAGGGGGTTTCAACAAACAGATCATACATGGCGTCAAAATAGCGGCGGTAGGCGTATTGTTTATCTTTGCCGCGAATGAAATCTTCGTTATAGGTGCCCAGGCCATCCACATTATGTATGGAGGCCAGAATAAAATCCCATTTTTCGCTGTTTACAATTTCTTCCACATCGTTTCTATGTCCGGGACACAGACCGATTTCCAAACCCATGCCAATTGTAAGCTGGGGAAAAGTTTCCCGGGCTTCTTGGATACGTTGTTTGTACAGGGCAAAGTTAGGAATACGGCCGGGACGGTCGGGGCGGGTAAATTCTACGTGTTCGGTAAAGGTCAGACCTGCTGCGCCGGCCCGCAAGGCAAGACGGCAGACCTCCAGCAGGGGAATGCGTCCATCAAAAGAAATATCGCTGTGTACGTGGTAGTCGTAAAGTTGCATGGGTGTTCCCTTCTTTTGGCAGATTCTTGTGAGTTAGGATGGGGACGTGGTGGGTAGGGTATCTCCTACCACCATAATATCTCCAGGGTGGCAGCAGCCCAAGGCGTACTGCGCGCCTAGGCATAGATAGGGGATAGCGGCAGATGGAATATTGGCAATGGCGGTTAATACGGTATCCAGCGCCCAGGGATCGGTAGCTGCTGCCAAAAAATCTTCTTTTTGGGGCTGATAGCCTGCATTGCCGCGAAAGCCGTCCACAATATGCAAATCAGCGGTAATAATGGTGGAAAGATCCGCCATGATACGGCTGGCAGGCGGCATCCCGGGAGAATGCTCCACGGCGGCTCCTGCCGCCAAATTGCTTATTGCACTGCCGAAAAGCAGATTTTTATCGCATTTGAATTTGCTTACGGAGATCAATACGTCGGCGCTAAGCAAAGGTTGATAGATTGGGTATGTATCTTGGTGTAAATTTAATGTGGTTTGGCGGTTTAGAAGTTGTTGTTGTGCTAGATTGATTAGATGAATGGATTCTTTAGCCAAATCATCGTAGCCGCTGCGCTGTAAAGTTTGCTGAAAATCAAAACCGGCAGCAGGTTGCAGCAAAACACGAACTTCTTTTGCACCGTTAGCCAGGGCAATTTTGCTGATGGCATAGATAAGGGCGGGATGGGCGTTGACGCCGGCTGCTGCCGAAAGGGGCAATCCCCAATCCGCCAATATGGCAACGGTTTCGCCTGGGCAAAAATAGGTATCCACTCCGCCTAAAGGCGCCAGTAGACGGGTAATTTGTGTAATTTTATCTTGCGTCCGCAGGCCGTGGCGTAGGGATACAATGCTCATAAGCCGCTCCTTTTTTGGAAAAATATATCATATGGTCTGGGTAATTATTGCCTAATGGCAGGTCAAATTTTATTCTACTGGACATTATACCATATGCCGGATAAATTAAAAATATTTTTTTCCGATTTTTTGAAGGCGTTTCATAATACGGCTGCAGTTAGAAAAAATATTTTAAAAGCAAATATTCATAAGCTTGCGCTTTAGCATATAATTATGGCAATTATTGGTAAATGTATAGTGCGTAATTTTGCAAAAGGGAAAGATAAGAACCCCCCTTGCCGATATAGATTCGGCAAGGGGGGTAAATGGTTCAAAACAGGTAAAGATCGATTAACGTTTGCTGAATTGGCTGGCTTTACGGGCTTTTTTCAAGCCGTATTTGCGACGTTCTTTCATTCTTGGGTCGCGGGTCATAAAGCCGGCGGATTTCAAGGCAGGGCGCAATTCGCTGTCCGCCTGCACCAAAGCCCGGGCAATACCATGCCGCACGGCGCCGGCTTGGCCGGTGGTGCCGCCTCCATGCACGCTGGCGATTACGTCGTATTTTTCATTGGTCGAGGTCAGTTCCATCGGTTGTTTGACGATCATGACCAAGGTTTTTTTGCCAAAATATTCGTCAAGGTTCCGTTTGTTCACGGTAATATTGCCGGAGCCGGGGAGAATCCATACTTTGGCGATTGCGTTTTTGCGGCGTCCGGTGCCGTAAAATTTCATTTCTTGAGCCACGTTTTATTCCTCCTTCTCGCCGGTTAAAATTCCCAAATTTCAGGTTTTTGCGCTTGATGAGGATGCTGGGCTCCCCGATATACCTTGAGTTTCTTGGCCATAGCGCGGCCCAAGCGGTTGTGCGGCAACATGCCTTTTACGGCTTTTTCCATCGCCAATTCGGGTTTTTTGTCCATCATATCCTTATACGTTACTTCTTTGAGTCCTCCCGGATACCCGGAGTGATGATAATATTTTTTATTGGCCAATTTATTGCCGGTAAGTACGGCTTTATCGGCGTTGATGATAATAACGAAATCCCCGGTATCAATATGGGGCGTAAAGATCGCTTTGTGTTTGCCGCGGAGCAAGCGGGCAGCTTCGGTTGCAATACGGCCCAAAGGTTTGCCGTCGGCGTCGATTACGTACCAGCTTCTCACGATATCAGCGGGCTTGGCCATGTAAGTAGCCACAAGATTCCCTCCTTAATATTGCAAAACAATTATGCAAAACGCAAAATGAAAACAACATGCAGACGCCTGTTGCCAACGGGGCAGAAGTCAACAAGCGTGCCTATATATTATATCCGTTGCAATTTGCAATGTCAAGAAATTTCTCTTTTCTTCTGTACAATGATCCATTATATAGTGTGGTGGAAACCATTTGGCGGGATTATTATTGTGTTGCTTCGGCGATGGGAGCCCAACATGTGGTAGGGGATGAGCCATACGTATTGGGAGAATGATGGTGAAGCGGCGCTTTTGGTTTTCCCTTAGAATTGTAGCTTAAAAATAAAGGAAGGTTTGTTCTGGGGTAGAATCAGCCCCCGGACAATTGTGCTTTGTTCTTCATCGGCTTTTTCGATTGCCAATTCGGCGTTTTCCTGTAGTTCAGCCATAAACCAGCAATCCTGGCGGCGCAGGTTTTGCATATTGCTTCTTTGTGCCGCTGTTAATGCGTCGTAGGCAAAATCGCCATAGCGGCTGTTGTTAACATGTCCTACCTCGTCCAGCCAACTGGGGCGTACATGAATAACTTCTTGTTGTATAAAGTTGGGTTCATCGGTAAAGCGGCTATTTGCTGTTAGCAGTGCCTCTCCGTCAGGCAGGCAAAAGTGGCGCAATATATTTAAATCTGAACAAATACGGCGTTTTTGCAAATCTAATAGGGAAGTAAACATGGCGCCAACGGCTACCGGTTGTTCTTGATGATCGTAAATGGCAAATTCCCGGCGATAAATTGGTAAGCTATGACTGGTATGCCAGGTGCGGCCATGATATTGTCCGTTTGGTCGAATAGCTTCTTTATATTCTATGCTTAAGGAAAGCAATACCCAGGACATATTAAACTGGCGTATCAGCCGGGGAACGTCCATTTCGATGTGTTCCAAATGGTTTTCAATCATGTGTACGGACATTTTTTGCGCCGCAGAGGGATACAGGGCGCTTTGGGGGTTAAACATGGATACATCCAATGTTAAAGGATAGGAGAAAGATTTTTCATTGCGTTGCGCTTCGGTTAACATGGCAAACCTCTTTTCTGTATAAAGAATAGTTACGTATAGGGAATATGATGTTATGGAACGAGAATACCGTTGGTCAGTTTTAGCCGCAATATGCGGAATACGGCGGCTTCAATTTGTTCCTGGCTAATTTTTCCCTGTTCCACTGCTTGTAAAAGGCCTTCTACTGCTTCTGGCAGGGATTGAGGCATCAGTAAAATATCCGCGCCGGCGTTCAGGGCGGCTATTGCTGCTTCTGCCGAAGTATAGTAGCTGGTAATGGCTTTCATATTTAGGGCGTCGGTGATAATAATTCCCTGAAAAGACAACGCCTGCCGTAAAATATCCTGCAACAAATAAGGACATAGAGAGGCTGGAGCCGTATCCTCAATTTCGTTTACTACGATGTGGCCGGCCATAATCATGTCGACGCCGGCGTCTATGGCGGCGGCAAAGGGCAGGAATTCGCTGTTACGCATCTGTTCCAGGCTGCGATAGGTTATGGCTTGTCCCTGATGACTGTCGCTTTGGGTATCGCCGTGTCCGGGAAAATGTTTGGCCACGGCGATTACCCCTGCTTGATGCAGGCCGGCAACCGCCTGCCGTACCATGGCGGCGACAATTTGGGGATCGCTGGAAAAGGCTCTTTGGCCTATGACTGGATTGTTCGGATTGCTGTTCACATCCGCTACCGGGGCGAAATCCATATTGAATCCTAGGGCTTTGATTTCCCTGCCAATATCAGTATAGGCCTGGTATACGGCTTCTTCTCCTTGTTGGGCCAAGCGGCCCATAGGCGGATAGGCGGTGACTTCCATGGCCGGACAATTACCCAAGCGGGCTACGGAACCTCCTTCTTCGTCCACGGCAATAAACAGTTTCAGGTTGGCATTTTTTTGTATATCGGCGATTAGCCCAGCGCATTGTTCTCTATCTACAAGATTCTTGCTGAATAACACAATACCCCCTACCGGGTATTGCGCCAGACCGGCCAAGAGCCTATCGTTTATTTGGGTGACTGCCTCTTCTCCGCTTAATTGTTCCGGGGTGACAATAAACAGTTGGCAAATTTGTTGGCGCAAGCTTAATTGATCCAGCATTTGGTGGATAGATTCATTCAATTGTTCTTCAGGGGATAGGGGTTCTACCGCCGGTATGTCTTGTTGCGAAGAGTCGGTTTCCGCTGGCGTATCGTCTTTTGTGGCAACATGGTTGATGCCTGGCGCAAGCAGGCTGCAACCGGCGATGAGCCATAGAAAGCATAGAAAAATGCAGATTAGAACATGGAGGTGTTTTGCATTCATAATGTTTGGCCTCCCGAAAAATCATATGGTTGTGTAGAAAAACAGCTTTTGGCATATATAAAGTGACAGAAAAGAACAGTTAAGCCGTTTCCTCCTTCGGCGATTGGTTGACGGAGATGAAATATACCTGGTTTTACAGGCGGTCTTTCAGACAGTTTTCATACCATAGATGAGGCGGCAATGTGGATTGGAAAGCTTCTTCCAGTAGTGGATATAAGTGAGTGTAGCCATATTTTTGGCGCAGAATTTGTTTTAGCTCTTTGGTTTGTAGCGGAATAATTTTCATGCCTTCTATGAATTGACAGGGATTTTGCGTATCGTAATAGGGAGTGGTTTTACGGCTGCGAAAATCGGCGATGACATTGATATCCAAGGTGTTGGTAACAAAAATGCAGTAGGCGTTTTGATTGCCGTTTTGCAGCAAATACCTTCCCAAATGCCGGGACACCGGTTCCATTTCCGAGCGCCTTTGATTGGCGCCATCGGTTAGCGTGGCTTCCAGCAGCAGGCTATGGGCGGGATAGGCCGCCGTGGCCGCATATTCATAGACAATATCCGGCAGACCGCCGGCGGCATGGGTAACCGGCAATAGATTGGCATCCAGAGACAGATTCATATATTCCAGAATATTGCCTTGGCAGCCGCTGAGGGTATACCATAGTATACCCAGCACATATTCGAATATGGTAGGAATATCGGCATTATCTGTAATTAGGTTTTGGATTTCCTTATCTCGCCTTTGTTCAAAGCAATCTAGTAAATGGATAAGTTGTTGACGGTTGAATTTTTCATTGATTAATCGTGTTAATCTGGCATAGCGATTGGCGTTTAATACGTTGCGCGCTTCGTCCAGGGTAGATACGGCCACGCCCCATTCCGCGTTGACGCCGGCGATAATCGCCGTGGTGTCTGCGTTTAGGCAAGGGGCGATCTCTGTTAAGGGAGCGTCTTGAAACAGAAGCGGCGAAGGGGTAAAGGCCTGTTCATAGAGTTGATCGGCCACGGCGTGAAAGAAATGTTTTGGTACGATATCCAATTTTACCATGCCGTCGGCGAAAAGCAATATATTCGCGGTTTGCATATATCTTTTGTTCAGGTCAAAATAGTCGGCCAGGGTGGATTTGGCTTTCAGCAAATGCATGGTTTGAAAAAATACGGTTTTAAAGTCGTTTTCATTGGCGACTTGATCGAAGGGATTGGCCTTTTGATATTTGGTGGGATCTTTGCGGATCGCCGCCAGGGAGGCGGCGGGCCGAAACAGATAGCTGCGCCACCAGGAGCCGATTTTTATTTTTTGGCTGGCCTGATAGACCAAAGGCAATGCATCCGCCTGGCCATGGATATAAACCGTATATAAATGCCGGTATAAATCGTAATAGGGACGATCATAGGTGCGGCTTTTGCGGTTCATGCCGATTTGGCACAGCAGGTTTTCATCCACAGGATTGTTTTGCAACAGCCGCCAAGCCTGTTGATAATTTTCCATTTCCATCAGGCGGTTGAGGATAATATGATCTATATTGGTTTCGCCTTGGCGCAAACGGCGGATGTCGGCGATGATTTGTTGCGTGCGCTGCGCGTTGGTGCATAAAGGTAGCAAATAGGTATATTCTTCTAGGGATAGGCTTGCCAATTGGGAGGATAGGTAAAGTAAGATCAAAAACGGCCGGACGCAATCGCCGTTAATATAATAGTAGGTTTTTAATAATTGTTTGAGATAAATATAGCTATCTTTAGGAATTTGCAGAAAATTGTCCGAATGAAAATCGTTATTTTGGCTAACCGCCAGTAAAGCATGGCCGGCGGGCGTCAACCGTCTTTGGCCGTTTAGTAAACCGATATCCGTCAAACCAGAGGTTTTTTCCCGGGCGTCCTTGGCTTTGTTGCCGGCATCTCCCAGAACAAAGCCTTGTTCATGCATGAAGTCGTAATAGCGGGTTTGCAAGGCTGCATTTCCCGCCCAGGATTGCCCCTGGTTTTCTTCCAGATGCCAAAACTGATCCAAGAGAGCCAGTTGGCGCTCGATATTTTGGTTAAAATTTTTGGTACGGAAGCTGGTGGTGCCAAAACACCAGCAAAAGCTTTTGTAGGAAATGTTTTGGGGCATGTGTTGGCTCCTTAATAATTGACGATCAGTACTTCCTGGCTAGGAGAAGATTTATCTTTAATATGATAGTTGGCGTTGGCGTAGCTGTATTGCAGCGGTATCGTCTTGTATTTGCCGGCGTTTTTTTCTGTCCAGCGGATGAGGATATCATTTGTTTTGCCTTTGCTTTGTAGCACATTGGATAAAGCAAAGCGAATTTGACGATGATGCAATTCGTCCAGAAAATCCAGCAAATCCTGTTCGGTTTGCTGGTTCCAGCCCCCTTGTTCATTATAAGGAGCGCAGGTAATCAGGTAGGGCGGATCGGCGTAGACCAAATCTCCGGCGGTGAGAAAGCTGGTATCCAGTTGACGAAAATCCCCACAGTTGAAGTGGCAATTCTGTTCCTGCAGCCGTTGGATAAAGCGGTATAGCTTTTGCGCCATTCGGGCGTTGAAATCCCGTTTGCCTACGGGAAGGTTAAATTGGCCGCTGCGGTTAAAGCGGATTTGATTGTTGAATGAATAGACGATCAGCACATATAACATGAGATAATATGTGGAATCTAGATCTTGCGCTTCTTGTTTGCGATTGAAATCCGCTCTTAGGCGCAGAAATTTATCTTTGTTGTAAGCGGCCAGGCCCCGGCTGCTTTCGCATTGGTAGTAGGCGTAGCCATATTCGCTGACCAAAGACAAATTATAGTCGTGGATAATCTGACGGATTTGATCAAACGTATAAGAAATATCCTGTGTTTTCAGGGTTTGGTATAGCCCTAACAGATTGGCGTTGATATCGTTGTATATTGTTTGGCGGCTGGGGGTATTTAGCCCTACGTTGCAGCCGCCGCAAAATAAATCGACAAAGCTACAAATATTTGTGGGGAAAAGGGGTAAAATCTGGGGCAATAATTTATATTTGCCGCCGGTAAAATTCAGCGGAGAGGGAATGATATCCATTTATTCCTCCTGATCGCAGATGCATAGAAACAGCCGTTCGGCGTTTTCGGTAATGTCTGATTTGCCGGCGCTAAAGGGCTTATAGGTTTCGGAAAATACTTTTACCGTTCCTTTTTGACTGAGAATTTGCAGAATATCGGTGTCGGAAATTTTGGCGTTGGAACGGCCGTCTCCTTTATTTGCCATATTATTATAGGAAAGCAAGATATATTTGGCGGTTATATCGCGGATAAGCGCGGCGAAGACTTTAGGGGCGGCGGCGGTACAATATTTGCTTTTCATGCCGCTGCGATCCATTTTTTTGGCTACGCCAAATACTTCCGGTTGTTCCCAGCGGGCCACGTTTTCCAATAGATGATAGGCGTCGCAATATTGCCGGGAATTATAGGGGGGATCTATATAAACCAAATCAGCGGTAATGTATTTCACCAGGTTGTTGGCGTCCTCGTTAAAGCACTGATTGCCAGGATTGTTATGCAGGGGAGCTAGGGGAACGGCCAATTCCAAAGCCGTATCAAAGCGGGCTTGTTTGCGATAGGCGTCGTAATGTCCGCAGGTGACGGCAATTTTATCCATGGCGTAGATTAGAGAGGTGATCAGCAAAGCCCTTTCTCGGCTGTTGATTCGGCCTTTTTTATAGTTTTTTTCTATATCTTCCCGGATGAAGCCGATTTTTGTACAGTCGGTTTTGCTGAAATAAGTGCCGGCAAAATTTTGGGTCATGTAATTTTCCCGGCGTGGTTTGGCGTTATTATATTGTTGAATATAATCGATAATCCGTTGGCGATCATAGCTTTCCGGGCCGCACCAGGCATAATTGCATATATAATTGCTATAGAGGATATCGTTGGTAATCACTCGTTTATCGCCAAAGGCGGAGGCAACCGAGCCTGTACCGGCAAAGATATCGGCGATACTCAGAATGGGTTCGCATTCTGTTTGTACCACGCCGGTGATAAAGGGCAGAAGCTTATATTTATTGCCTAAATAGCGGCGATTGTTGATGGTGATGGTTTTGTAGGGTTTGGCATCTGCCATGGTGATATATTCCTCCCTGGGCTGGGTATGGTTCATGAAGGATATGCGACTTTGGGACAGGATTGCTTTGTGATATGCCGATTGTTAAACCGAAGGTTTTGTTGGCTTTTACGATTATATATGTGTAAATTGGCACAAATAAGGAAATAAATTGGTTTTTTGTTTATGTTTTTGCTATTGTTTTACAATGATTTTGATTGGGTATTTTATTTTTTTTGCCGCATATAGGCTGTCAGACGCCGAATATAAGGATAGTATAGCATAAAGGCGCTTCCTGCTCAAGGGCATAGAATTTTCAGTTGAATTGCTTTGATTGATGGTGTGGGTTATTGTTTTATGGGAACAGTCGTTTCATCTTTTACCTCTTTTGTTTCAGGGCTCAGCCATTTGCGATAGGTAAAGGCGATGGCCATTTCTCCCAAAGGGGCGGTTAGCAAAATAGCCAAAACAGCGATGGACAGGGCAATTTGTCCGCAAGATAGACCCATGGAAAGTGGAATAGAGCCGATGGCCGCTTGAACGGTGGCTTTGGGGATATAGGAGACCACGCAAAAGGCCCGTTCTTTGCTATTAAGCGAGGTTTTCAACAGGGAAAGGCATACGCCCAGACAACGTCCGATGAGCGCGATAAGAATGATAGCGATAGCCGCCAGGCCGGCATGAAGCGTATAACGGATATCCACCGCCGCCCCGACCAATACGAACAGAACGACTTCCGCCGCTAGCCATAGTTTGCTCATTTTTTCTGATAAACGTTGGGATACCTGCGGTACCATATTGTTTTTGAATGTACAGGCCATGGTAACCACTGCCAGCAATCCGGAAATAGGAAGAAAGTTTTGACACCAGGTCTCAATAGCGGTCAACAGAAAAGAAACGCCTAGGATAATAATGGTTTTGATGCTGTTGCGGACACAATGCTGGCGGGCGTAGGCAGTTTCAAAAAACAGGGCAAGAATTTTGCCGAAAACCATGCCCAGGGTTATGCCTAGCAGGATGGAAATAGGAATGCCCAACCAGTCCATGACGCGAGCTTGACCCCTTTGGGCGATATGGCTGAAGGCGGAAAAAATGATAATAACAAAAATAGCGTCACAGGAGGCGCCGGCCATAATCATTTGGGGAATATGCTTGGCGGTTCCGTATTTCTTTTCTTCCAGTCGTATCATCCATGGTATGGTGATTGCCGGCGAGGCCGCTGCTAAAACGCAACCCACTACTGCCGCTTCCATGCCGCTTATATTTAAAAACAATGGGGCTGTTAGGGTGAATATCAGCATTTCCACGGAAGCTGGTAACCAAGACAGGAGTATAGCCGGGCGTCCTACTATTTTTAGATCTGCCAGATTTAAAGACAAACCGGCTTTTAGCAAAATGAGAATTAGGGCAATTTGCCGGAGTTGGGAAGAAATGGATAAAATCGATGAATCCAATACGTTTAAGGCGTATGGCCCTAGTATTATACCGGTTAGCAACATACCAACAATGCGGGGTAATTTGATGGTTTGGCACAAAGCAGCCAAAGCCAGCCCCACCAGAAAAATAAACGCCAGGGATGTTAACATGCAATAATCGCCTCCTACACATGAAAAAAGCCGACGATTTCTGCAGAACATCAGCAGAAGTCATCAGCCATAAAAGCGGTTTTAGCAACTTACGTTATGAAACGTATGCCGGGGGAGAACTTCATTCCCATGTTTAGCATAGCATATGCGGCAACAAAAGGCAATGAAAATAATTTTTTT
>CASEQE010000078.1 GCA_949289995.1 uncultured Peptococcaceae bacterium | reverse complement strand
GTCGCGTATCGGCTATAAAAAAGCCGCCGATCATTTATCGGCAGCCTTTTTTTGCGGACGGTGATACGGATGGAATTTAACCTTTTCATCATCGGGAATTCCGCCCTTTCCGTACCAGATTTTTTCACCTTTTTTCTTCTTTACGACTATCAAAGCTATCAAAATCGCCAGCGCGGCAATCGCCACAATTATGCTGATGACCTGCGTATAATTGAATACCGCGTAAATATCGCCGTCGTCGCGGAAGAATTCCATTACGAACCTGATTAGTCCGTACGAAAAAGCATACATCAATAAGCCCGAGCCGCGCAGTTTCAAATGCCTTTGAATAATCATCATCGCGGCAAAGAAGGCAATATCCAACACCATTTCATAGAAGAACAGCGCCTGATAAAAACCTCCCAACCTATTAATATATACCGCCAACGGGAACCATTGTAAGGCGGGGTCGGTGATTTCGGGTCCGAAGATTTCCTGGTTGCAGAAGTTTCCCCATCTGCCCAAGCCTTGCGACAACAAAATGACGGGAACTATCACGTCGGCAAGGTCCAACAAATTCACTTTGCGGATCTTACACCATATCGCGCCGCCCAAAATACCGAACGGCACGCCCGTCATTATCGTCAAACCGCCGTCCCAAACGGCTATGACGTTGACGAAATCGTCCCAAGTAAAATCGGAAGGGAAATATTCGGGTCGCACCATGACGTAGCCTATCCTTGCGCCGATAATGGCAAGGGGTATGGCTATCAGGAATATTTCGACGAAATCGTCGACTACCAATCCTTGTTTTTTTCCGCGCAAGATTGCGACGATCAAGCCTGTCAGCATAGCGCAGGTAATGATAATACCGTACCATGCGATTTCAATATCGCCTATAGTAAAGGCTACGGGATCAACGTTTCCCGTCCAATGAGCGGCCAAAAGCATTATTCCTCCGATTCCAGATCCAAGCGCATTGCGCCGGTATCGCGAATTTTTAATTTATGTACGTTTTCGGCGCCGTATATCAAGCCCATATAATCGCCGTATTCCTCCGCGTCGGGAGCGACCATGGCTAATATCGTGCCTGCGAAACCGCCGCCGTGGACCCTATACGCATAAGTGCCGGCGTATTCCTGAGTCAAGCTGAGCGCCAAAGGAATGGGTTCGGAAAAATCCCCTTCGGGATAGCAGTTTTGCAATTTCGTCATCGAAGAAAATCCCGATTCGGTGATAAGTTCGCATGCCAGGTCGGGATCCTCGTCGGCAATGGCTTGTTTCATTTCGTCCACGCGTTCGTTTTCCTCGAAGTAGTGCATGGCGCGCAAAATAGCTCTGCCGGAATATTTATCCTTTAATGCTCCGATAGAGGAATAAAATTCGCCCTTGTCCACGAAACGCAGTTTTTCCTGTCCGAATTCCCCTGCGATAGCCCTCATTTCCGTCATGATCGCGGCATAATTCGGAGTCAGATTGCAATGGTCTCCGCCGCAGTTGACTACGAATACGGACATATCGTTTTCGAACGGCCAATGCATCTTTTCTACCAACGGAGCTTTAGGATCTTTGAAATCGATATAGCTGGCTCCGCCCACGGAAATAGCCATTTGGTCCATTAATCCCGAAGGCTTACCGAAGTAAACGTTTTCTGCGTATTGCGAAATGATGGCTTTGTCTATTGCGGAAACGACTCCGCCGTTATAGAACGAGTTCAACACCTCCGCCACGAACAGTTCGAACGAAGCCGACGACGACATTCCGGCGCCTTTGAACACGTCCGAAGTGGTGGTAGCGATAAAACCGCCTACGTTCAAACCTCTGTCCACGAAAGCCTTTACGATGCCCCTGACCAAAGCCGCCGAATCGCCTTTTTCGTCCTCTTTCGGTTCCAGGTCGGTAATATCTACGGAAACGGAGGGGTAGCCTATCGAATTGACGACTATTTTATTGTCCTTCGTTTCGGAAACGGCGCCCAACAAGTCCACGGAAATAGCCGCGGCAATGACTTTGCCGTTGTTGTGGTCGGTATGGTTTCCGACTATTTCGATCCTGCCGGGGGCGCTGAACAAAACCGTATCCGCGGCGTCGGCGCCGAAGCTCCTTTTGTGTTCGTTGACCAAAGCTTCGACTCTGTCCGCAGCTTCCTCCGGAGCGACTGTATAAATAGAACTTACAGTCTCGACAAATTTTTTGTTTTCGAGTAAACTTTTTTTGTCGTATAATATTGCCAAAATCGTAATCTCCTTGTATAATGTTCCTGTCAAGATTATACCATAACGGTTTACCTAAGTAAACATTACGCAACTAATTTTTATACTTTAAGGATTTAAATATGCCACGCACAAAAAAAATCGATACCGAAACTGCCGCCGGGGCGGACGTCGAAAACGTAAAAGTTTTGCTGTCTACCCTGGTGGAATACGCAAAAGACAAACTTTATCTGGGCAGATTCGACGCCGTATACGCGTTAAACCAACTGCTGGCAAGGTTTAAAATGGACGCGCCCGCGGCGGCTATGCGCCCTATCCCCGACTTCCAAACGGGCATTCTGGATCCCTTGGTCGATTACGCGGTAAAGGCGGGTCTGACGACCGAGGACGAAAAACTGCTGTTCGAAACGGAGATCATGGGCTATGTAACTCCCGCCCCCGGCGAAGTTATAGCTCACTTCGACGCACTTTGTTCAATGGAGGGCGCGCAAAAAGCCACTCAATACCTGAACGAACTCGCCGTAGGTTCCAACTACGTCAGAATGGCGGATATAAATAAAAACATCCGTTGGGTAGCCACTCTGCCGGAAGGCAACCTGACTATCACGATAAACCTTTCGAAGCCCGAAAAATCCAACGCGGAAGTCGCTAAGCAAAAACTGTTGCCGCAAACGGGCTATCCGAAATGTATGCTGTGCCTGGAAAACCTGGGCTTTCACGGATCCCTTAGGCACCCCGCCAGGGAAACCATTCGCATAATCCCGATGTACCTGAACGACGAACCGTGGTTTATGCAATTTTCCCCTTACGTCTATTTCGACGAACACGTAATAGCTATATCGGAAACTCACCACCCGATGCAGATTTCCGACGAAACTTTCATCCGTCTGATGGACTTTACCGAAATGTTCCCCCATTACTTTTTGGGGTCTAACGCCGACCTGCCGATAGTCGGCGGCAGCATTCTTGCCCACGAACATTACCAAGGCGGCAAAAAAGTGCTGCCCATGTTCCAACGCCCCATAAGAAAGCATTTTGCTTCTGATAACTATCAATCGGTAGCTATAGATACATTAGATTGGTATAATTCGGTCATCAAACTTAGCGGAAAGAACCGCGAAGAAATACAGGCGGCGGCTCATGACATCTTGGCGGCGTGGCGTAATTATTCCGACGAATCCGTCGGCGTTCTGGCGCATACCGACGCTCCGCACAACACTATCACGCCGATAGCCTGCAGGGAAAACGACGTATACGTATTGTATCTGATCCTCAGAAACAACCGTACCGACGAAAAGCATCCTTACGGCATATTCCACCCCACCGAGGACATGCACAACATCAAAAAGGAAGGTATCGGTTTGATCGAAGCCATGGGCACGTTCATATTGCCCGGAAGATTGCAAAAGGAACTTCGCGGAGTTGCCGAAATTTTGACTTCGGGCAACATTCCCGATTACAAAGCTTTGTCCGATCCCGAAAACCCGCTGTCGAAGCATTTCGACATGATCATTCAAATGGTATCCGAATTCGGTACTTCACTGACTGCAAAGCAGGCGCGCGAAGCGATAATAGCACGAGTCAATGCGACCTGCCAAAAGATTTTGGAATGTACCGCGGTATTCAAAAAAACCGAACAGGGACAGCAAGCGTTTGAAAGGTTCCTGAACTCCGTGTCGATATACGAAGCGTAAAAAATGGCATACCTGACTTTATACAGAAAATACCGTCCTACAAATTGGCGCGACGTCATAGGTCAAAGATTTATAGTTCGCACTCTGATAAACCAAGTGGAGCGCGACCAGGTGGCGCACGCTTATTTGTTTACGGGAACGCGCGGGACCGGCAAGACTTCCTCGGCAAAGATTTTTGCGCGTGCGATAAACTGCCTGCACCCCGTCGAAGGTTCGCCATGCGGAGAATGCGAAGTTTGCCGTGCGCTCCGCGGCGAGGACAACCTTGACATCATAGAATTGGACGCAGCCAGCAACAACGGCGTCGAGGAAATCCGCGATCTTACCGCAAAGGTACAATATCCGCCCACGGTCGGAAAGTACAAAGTTTATATTATCGACGAAGTGCATATGCTGACCACGGAAGCTTTTAACGCTTTGCTGAAAACCCTGGAGGAACCGCCGGAACAGGTTTTGTTTATTCTCGCTACCACCGAACCGCATAAAATTCCTTTGACGGTTTTATCCCGTTGTCAACGTTTCGATTTTAAACCCATTTCCGAAGATGCCATTGCCGGCCATTTGCTGCATATAGCCGCGGAGGAAGGGATTCCTCTGCAACCGGCGGCGGCGGCGCTGATCGCCCGCAAAGCCGAAGGCGGTATGCGGGATGCGGTTAGCCTGCTGGATCAGGCGGCGGCCACCGCCCAAGGGGATATCGGCCCGGGTGAAATTGCCGAACTTACCGGCTCTGTAGATCGTTATTTCATTCTGGCCCTTGTGAAAGCTTTGGTGCAACGGGACGTACCGGGTATGCTGCATTTGACGCAACAATTGGCGGATTCCGGCCGAGATTTTCGTGCTGCTTTTGCCGACCTGTTAACGGAATTGCGGGATTTATTGGCATTGCTTTTGGAAAAACGTCCGGATAGCGATTTGCCGGAATGGGCGCTGGCTTTGCCGCCGGCCCGTTTGATTCATTTGTTGGTGAGCCTGGCGGATGTAGATAGCCGACTGCGTTTTTCCCGGGAACAGCGTATCACCTTGGAGCTGGCTTTTCTCAAAGCTATGGAGGTGGGTGAAAAAAATACGCAAGCCGATCCGCCGCGAATTATCGTACGGCCGCGAGGCGCCGCCGCGGTTGCGTCTGCTTCCGCCCCGTCTGTATCCAAATCTACCGTCAAAGCGGCGACTTCGCCTTTGCCACCTTGGTTGGAAGAACCGGAACCGCAACAGGACGGCAGCCCTCCTGGAGAAGATATTCCCCCTTGGGATACCCTCTCTGCCCCTGAGAAGAAACAGGGACTAGCGGCTTCGCCGCAGCAACAGGAAGAAGATAATCCGCCTTGGCCGGCGGCGGCTTCGCCGCAGCAACAGGAGGAAGATAATCCGCCTTGGCCGGCGGCGGCTTCGCCGCAGCAACAGGAAGAAGATAATCCGCCTTGGCCGGCGGCGGCTTCGCCGCAGCAACAGGAAGAGGATAATCCGCCTAGGCCGACAGTGGTTTCGCCGCAGCAACAGGAGGTTCCGGCGCAGCAAGGGGCGGTAAGGATGACGCGGCAAGAAGGAGAATTAAGTCGTTTGCAGGCGGTATGGCCGGATGTGTTGCAGCAAATCTACAAAGCCAATTTGGGTAGTTATTTCTTTGTTACGGAAGGACGCCCTTGGGCATTGAACGGCGACCAATTGACCCTGGCTTTTCCCCCGGGATATGAATTGCATATGGCCAGCGCTTGTTCACGGCCGGCACATAAATCGTTGATCGAAGAAAAACTGAGCCAAGTTTGGGGTAAAAAGCTGCAAATTAGCGGTATAATTGTACCCGTAGAACAAACTGGCGCAGAGAAGCCGGAAACAGAACCGCCACAAGCGGAAGAAATAGAAGAAGATCGTTTGTTTTAAATAAGGGAGGCGATATAATGGGATTCAATATGCAGAAATTAATGAAACAAGCCCAAAAAATGCAAAATGATATGGCAAAAGTACAGGAAGAACTAAAAACCCTGGAAGTAGAAGGGGTAAGCGGTGGCGGAATGGTACGAGTGATCGCCAACGGTTCTCAGGAGATTCTTTCTATTGCCATAGATCCGCAAATTGTTGATCCGGAAGATGTGGAAATGTTGGAAGATTTGGTATTGGCCGCAGTGAAAGACGCTCTTAGCGCTGCGCAGGCCATGGCGGCGGAGAAAATGTCCAAGGTTACCGGCGCTATGGGCGGTTTGCCGGGGATGTTCTGATGACAGATTTATATCCCCAATCGCTGCGCCGTTTGATTCAGGAATTGTCCCGTTTGCCCGGCGTGGGGCCAAAATCCGCCCAAAGATTGGCCTTTTATTTGCTTTCCCGGGATAAAGCGGCTTTGCATCGTTTTAGCGAAGCGATTTTAAATGCCAAGGATATGGTTCATCCTTGTCCAATTTGCGGCGGTTATACCGATGAGTCCATATGTCCGATTTGCGCCGACCCCCGGCGCGACCGGCGTTTGTTGTGCGTCGTAGAACAACCTCGCGACGTGGTTAGTATGGAGAGATCTCGCAGTTTCCAAGGGGTATATCAGGTGTTGGGCGGCGCAATATCCCCTATGGACGGCATAGGGCCGGAACAATTGGCCATAGCCCGCTTGTTGCGGCGGGTGGATGAGGAGCAAATCCAAGAAGTGGTAGTGGCCACCAACCCCAATGTGGAAGGAGAGGCCACGGCCTTATATATCGCCGGCTTATTGAAGGAGAAGGGCGTGGCGGTGAGCCGTATCGCCCATGGTTTGCCGGTGGGCGGCGATTTGGAATTTGCCGACGAGGCCACTTTGGCCTTGGCCTTGGCCGATCGTAAGCCGATGTAAAATTAGGATTAGCTGTTCTGCTGGCAAAGCCGAAGAAAAAGGAGAAAAAACATGGGCAAAGGAATAAAGCGCCGGCGGCTGTTGATTATTTTGGTTTTGGCGGTTTTGCTGCTGGCCGGAGCTTGCAGCGATAGCCAGACGGAAGCAGAGCCTCCTTATTTTACCGCCGTATGCGGCGCCAAGATTATGGTGCCTGGTAATTTATATCGATTAACCAGCGATGAGCAAATATTAATCAGCGCCGTACATCCTTCCGGTATTGCTTCCATTACCTATCGTTTTGGCGATGGGGAGTTGATACAGGAAGCAACAGAAGGTACATTATTGTTATCTTTGCCCCAGGAATTTAGCGGAACGGGTATTTTTAGTTTGAATGTTTATGTTACCGCCAAGGATGGCAATGAATCTTCCTGGGCTCAGTATTTGCTTACCACCACCACCGTGCCGGAGCTATCTTTGTATGATGGGGAGAAACTGTTGACCCCGGATCAAGAATATGTTTTCACTCCGGGGAGCGCTTTGATTTGCATGGCTACCCACCCGCAAGGCGTGGCCAGCATTACCTATCGCTTGGGCGATCAAGAGCTGCAAACCATATCCGGCGACGCGGGAGAAATTATTGTGCCGGAGGATTTTATGCTTAAAGGCCGCTTTAGCCTGAATATACAGGCCACGGCAACAGACGGCGCCCAATCTCCCTGGCGGCAATATTTGTTTGTGGTGGAATAGGGAGAGGAATATAAATATGCAGCTGCGGATTAACGATTGGTTGGAAGACTCTATTGTGGATGGTCCCGGTTTGCGTCTGGCGATATTTTGCCAGGGTTGCCCACATCATTGCCCAGGTTGTCATAATCCGGCTACCCATGACCCCCAGGGCGGGCGCCTCATCGAGGTGGAACAATTGACGGCGCTGGTAAAGCGCAACCCTTTGTCCGCCGGCATTACCTTAAGCGGCGGCGAGCCTTTTGCTCAGGCGGCGGCCTGCGCCGCTTTGGCGCGGGAAATTCATCAGCTGGGCAAAACGGTATGGACGTATAGCGGCTATACGTATGAAGAGTTATTGTGCCGGCAAGATGCGGCGGATCTGCTGGCGGCCAGCGACGTTTTGGTGGACGGACCGTTTATTTTGTCTAGGCGCAGCCTGGAATTGCAGTTCCGCGGTAGCGATAACCAGAGAATCATTGATTTGACAAAAAGCCGGGCGGCCGGCACGCTAGTTTTGTGGCAGGATCCTTGGCAAGAGGATTTTCCGCCGGCGCTTAGATAAAGGAGGAAGAAAGCGGATGGACGGCGCGAAGGCTGACAATATGGCGTTGGCGAAGCTGTTGTTTGGCGATAAACAGGTGATTTTGGCCAGCGCTAGCCCCCGGCGGCGGCAATTGTTGCAGCAAATCGGCGTAGATCCGGTGTTGCGGCAACCGAAGGTGATGGAAACGTCGTTTCGGCCCGGCGACGATGCACAGCGGCTGGTTATGGAAAACGCCTGCCGCAAGGCGCTGGCGGTTTGCCGGCCGGGAGAGCCGGGATGGATTATTGGAGGGGATACGCTGGTGTTTAAAGACGGCCAAGCATATGGCAAACCAGCGGATCCGGAGGAAGCCCGTTTTATGCTAAGGCGTTTGTCTGGCACAACCCATGAGGTATACAGCGGCTTATGCGTGCTGGATCAGCAAAGCGGTATGTTGCGCCAAGACGTCAGCCAGGCCACGGTGGAATTTATGCCCCTGCCGCCAGACTGGATCGACGCCTATGTGGCGGGAGGAGAACCCTTGGATAAAGCCGGCGCCTACGGCATACAAGGTCAAGGCGCGATGCTGGTGAAACAAATTCACGGCAATTACGGCGCCGTGGTGGGTTTGGACGTTTGCCTCCTGGCCCGAATGTTGCAGGAATGGCAGATCCAGCGTTAAATTTATCTTTCACCGCTTTTAAATTGCCGGCGGATGCGCTATAATAGCAACGATTGGAAAATACGTCCGCCACAGAAATCCGGAGCAAAAGCCCATCTCGCAGTTGCCGGCCGGCTAGCGGGAAAGGACGGGATTGAAAAGGAGGAATCGGATATGGGCAGAGATATTAAAACCGACTGGGGTACGATTTATATCAGCAAAGAAGTCATCGCCACCTTAGCCGGTTTGGCCGCCACCGAATGTTTCGGCATAGTGGGTATGGTGTCTTCCCGTATTTTCAGCGATGGGATTAGCGAGCTGTTAGGGCGGGAATCCTTATCCAAAGGCGTGGAAGTGGCCGATAAAAACGATGAATTGTATATCAAAGTCAATATCGTAGTCGGTTACGGTACAAAAATTTCGGTTATTGCCAATAACGTTATCGAAAACGTTAAATATATCGTCGAAAAATATACCGGTATTACCGTAAACCGTGTGGAAGTCAATATCCAGGGGGTACGGGTGTTGGATTAAGCGTATATCCCACCTGACCAACAGCTTGAGGAGGAATATCATGACCTTGAAAATAACGGAATTAACCGGGGAAACGTGGAACCGGATGATGCAAAGCGGTTGCGCCGCGCTGGGCAATAATAAAGACGCGGTAAACGCTTTGAACGTGTTTCCGGTGCCGGATGGCGATACCGGGATCAATATGTATTTAACGGTTAATTCCGCCGTGAAAAACGTTAGCATTGCCGCCGGTAAATCCATAGGCCAAGTGGCGGATGAATTTGCAATGGGCGCCTTAATGGGGGCTCGCGGAAATTCTGGGGTGATTTTATCTCAGATGTTCCGCGGTATTTCCCAAAGTATGGCTGGCAAAAACGTTATTTCTCCCCGGGAATTGGCCGCCGCTTTGCAGCGGGGCGTGGATTTATCCTATAAATCTGTAATGAAACCGGTGGAAGGCACCATTCTCAGCGTTTTTAAGGCCTATGCCGCTGCCGCCGGAGAAGCGGCGGAGAGCGGGGCGGATATAGAGGGTGTGCTCGTTGCCGCCCAGGAAGCAGGCCAACATATGCTGGCGCAGACCCAGTTTATGCTGCCTGCTTTGACGGAAGCCGGGGTGGTGGATGCCGGCGGTAAAGGTTTGTTGTTCTTTTTGGACGGTTGCTTGCAGGCTTTGACTGGCCAGCCGGTGGAAACAGCGCCGCAGGAGGCCCCGGTCAGCAAAACCAAGGCGGAATTTAGCCAGGAACAGGATATCGAATTTACCTATTGCACCCAGTTGTTGATTAAAGGCCGCAATTTACCTTTAGATGAAATCCGTGAACATCTGTCCCAAACGCCGCCGGGAGATTCTTTGTTGGTGGTAGGCGACGATACGGTGATTAAAATTCACTTTCATAACAATCACCCCGGTCAGGTTTTGGAGTTTTGTAGCCGCTATGGCAGCTTGCACGATATTATTATCGATAATATGCGGGATCAACATCATGAAAATATGATTGAAAAAGAGGCCGCCGTAGCGGAAACGGAAGATTTTGCGTCGATGAGCGGAAAATGCGGGGTGATCGCCGTGTGCTCCGGTGAAGGTATGCGGGAAGTGTTCCATTCTTTAGGCGCAAAGGTCATTTCCGGCGGCCAGACTATGAATCCCAGCGCCGAGGATTTGCTTACGGCCATCAATACTTCCGGCGCCGAGGAAATAGTGCTTTTGCCGAATAACAGCAATATTATTCTTACTGCCGGCCAGGCGCAAAAATTGACGGATAAACCGGTGGCGGTGGTTCCCAGTAAATTCGTTACTCAAGGCGTAGCCGCCATGTTGGCGTTCAACCCGGAGGCCGACGCCGCCGCCAATATGCAAGAGATGTCGCAAACCATCGGCGAGGTTTTATCCGGCGAATTGACCTATGCGGTTCGTCCGGCCAAATATAACGGGTTTGATATTCAAGAAGGGGATATATTGGGCTTGCAAGATGGCAAAATCGTCGTTTGCGGCGCCGATATGGATCAAACTTTGTTGGATTTGCTGGCAAAGATGACGGAAACCGCGCCGGATGCCAGCTTGATCAGCCTTTTCTATGGCTGCGAGGTGGACGAAGCCGTTGCGGAACAAATGAAAGAGAAAATCGCCGCCGCTTATCCGCAACATGATGTGGAAATGAATCAAGGCGGCCAGCCATTATACTATTATTTGGTTTCTTTGGAATAATCATATGCAATATATGCGCCGGTCGTTAGGCCGGCGCATTGTTATAGGGAGGGAACGATTTATGCTGCGCATAGAAAACGGAATGGTACTTACCCGCGACCCGGAACATCCCTGGTATAACGATGGTAGCGTAGTGATAGAAGGGGAGCGTATTCTTCAGGTGGGGCAGCGACAGGAGATGAGGACGGCTTATCCCCAGGCCGAGATTATCGATGCCAGAGGCGGCTTGATTATGCCTGCTTTGATTAACGTGCATCATCATATTTATAGCGCTCTTTCCCGGGGACTGAGCATACGGGGATATGCGCCAAAAGATTTTAACGATATTCTTGCCGGTATGTGGTGGCGTTTGGACAGTTGTTTGACCAATGAGGATTCCCGGATCTCCGCCCTGGTTACGGCGGTGGATTGCATCAAGAACGGCGTAACCACGATTTTTGATCATCATGCCAGCTATGGTCAAACCAAAGATAGCCTGTTCGTCCTGGCTGAAGCATTGCGCGGGGCCGGCTTGCGTTGTTGCTTGTGTTATGAAACCTCCGACCGGCACGGTCCGGCTCAGGCAAAGCAGGCGATCGAAGAAAACGCCGCTTTTATTCAATATTGCCGGCGGCAAAAGGATGACGGCCTTCAGGGCATGATGGGGCTGCACGCCTCTTTCACCTTGAGTCCAGCCACCTTGGAACAGGCGGTGGCGTCGGCGGATGGGGCAGGATTGCATATTCATGTGGCGGAAGGGCCGGTGGACGAGGAAGATTGTCTGGCCAAATATGGCCGCCGGGTGGTGAGGCGCCTGGCCGATTGGGGCGCTTTGTCTGCTAAAACCATCGCCGTACACGGCGTGTTTCTGGATGACGAGGAAATCGCTTTGTTGCGGGATCATCAAGCGATCGTAGCCCATAATCCCGAATCCAACATGGGCAATGCTGTCGGTTGCCCGCCGGTTATGCGGATGATGGACCAGGGCGTGCTGTGCGGCTTGGGCACGGACGGCTATACCGGCGATATGTTGGAAAGCTATAAAGTGGCCAATTTGCTCCATAAATTGGCTCTGGGCGACTGTAACGCGGCCTGGCAGGAAGCGCCGCAAATGCTATTTTATAACAATCCGCAAATTGCCGCCCGCTTTTTCTCTATGCCTTTGGGGGTGTTGCGGCCGGGAGCGGCGGCGGATATAATCGTCCTCGATTATCAGCCGATCACGCCGATGAACGCCGACAATGCCGACGCCCATTTGTTGTTCGGCGCCAACGGCCGCTGCGTACAGACGACCATGGCGGGAGGGCGGATTCTGATGAAGGACCGGCAGTTAATTGATTTGGATGAAGAACAAATTGCTAGCCAGGCCCGGCGGCAGGCTATGGGTTTATGGTCGCGTATTAACGATTGAAACAGATAGAATATATTTGGCTTTGCCGTTAAAAAATCTCGAACCCATAAAGGATTCGAGATTTTTGTTTATCATAATCAGATTAATAGCAGCAACGGATCACAGCGGTTTCCAATGCGTCTCGCAGATTGGTTTGCCCAGTTTTTTGTCCGATATCCGCAGCCAATAATAAATCCAGTGCCTTCAACAATTGTTTTTGCGTATACCGTTTGGCGGCGGCGGCACATTTTTCCGCTACATATGGATGGAGAGAGAGAATTTTTGCCGCCTCCGATACGCTTTCCCCCTGATTTAGCAAATCTTGTACAGCCAAAATATTGCGATAATGATTGGCTAACGTGGCCAAAATCACCTGTTCTGCTTGGCCTTGCCGCAACATTTGGCGATAGATGCGGCAAGCGTCTGCAGGTTTTCGGGCGGCCACGGCGTCGCTCAAGTCGAAAGCGCCGGCCAAAGCGCTGCGGCTTACGGTTTCTTCCGCCATGGTCAGGGTAATTTTTTCTTGGCCGGCGGCATATAGCAGCAATTTGTCTACTTCCAAACGCAATTGCTGTAAACCGCCGCCGCAATGCATGGAAATATATTCCAAAGCGCCCCGCTCCGCCGTTTTCCCCATATTTTTTAAATAATCCCCCAGCCATTTGATGCGCTCGCCGGCCTTTTGCAGAGGAAATTCCACCACACGTCCGCTTTTGGCTATGGCGGACACCAGTTTGCGGCGTTTGTCCACGGAATTACCGGCAATCAAAATCAGCACGCTGTCCGGATTGGGTGTGGCGATGTAGCGCAGCAGGATCTGTAGCGATTGTTCTTGTTCTTCGCTGCTTTTTTTGTTGAGCCAAGGTATGTCTTTGACGATAATGACCCGTTTACCGCCGAAAAAGGCGCTGTCGTTGGCTGCATCGACAATTTCTTCCGGGTCGGTTCGCTCCCCGTCAAAACTTTGGCGGCTCCATTCGTCCCCTTGGGGCGCGGCGATTTGGCATACTTTTTCTACCGCCTCGGCCAATAGCAGCCTTTCCTCGCCGTAAAATAAATAGATGGGGCAAAGCAAACCCATGTTTAAACTATGCCATAATTGTTTCATATCGTTTTCTAACCTTTATTAAATAGAAAAGACAGCGGGTTTTGCGGTTGCCCGTGGGTTCGCCGGCTTTCCTTCGTTCTTTACATCGATTGCCGGGCACAGGCCGTTAGCGCATGACTAAGCAAACGGCAAAATACCGGTTCCGCTTGGGCGGCGGTTTCGTTGACTTCGGTATGGGATAGGGGTTGATCCAGAATTCCCGCCGCCATATTGGTGATCAGGCTAATGCCTGCCACGCGCATGCCCATATGCCGGGCGGCTATGGCTTCACAGGCCGTGCTCATACCTACCGCGTCCGCTCCGAGGATACGGGCCATTTTGATTTCCTGAGGCGTTTCAAAAGCCGGGCCGGGGAATTGGACATATACGCCCTGGCGCAGAGAAATACCCAGCTTGTCCCCTTGTTGCAGTATCGTTTGCCGTAAGCTCCGGTCATAAATTTGGCTCATATCGGGAAAGCGCGGTCCCAGGGGTTCGATATTGGGTCCTCGTAGAGGAGAAGGTACAAAAACGCCGATTTGATCGGTGATTACCATCATATCGCCAGGTCGAAATTGGGTATTGATGCCGCCGGCAGCATTGGTCAGCAGCAAAGATTTAGCGCCCAGCAGGCCGATGAGGCGAATGGGCATCGCCGTTTGTTGCACGTCGTATCCTTCGTAATAATGTACCCGCCCTTGCATGGCTACCACCGGGATTCCCTGGACATAGCCGAAGAGAAAGCGTCCCTGATGCCCGTCCACGGTGGAGACGGGAAAGTTGGGCAAATCTGCATAGGAAACGGCGGTTTCAATCTCCATACTTTGGGCAAAACCGCCTAAGCCGGAGCCTAAAACCACGCCGATTTCAGGTTGAAAGTTGGTTATGCGGCGAACCGTTTGTAGGCATTGTGTCAATTGAAGGTATAGCGGATGATCGTTTATGGCGCACATCTCCTTTCATGAAAAACGTTTGGGGCGGGTTCCGTTTGTTTTGATTAAACGGCCTGCGGCAAATGTTATTCTTATTATAGCGGATAAAGCGTATCGCGACAATAAAAAACAAAGCTGCATCGCCGGTTTTTCCTCAAGGAGCGGCGGGAGCGGGGTATAAGCCCGGCGCCTCATCGGACGGGCCGTTGCCGGCCAGCCCGACAAGGCGCTGCCATAGCTGGAAATCATGCAGAGCCAATGGCCGTAAAGGCTCCGTCCGCTTGTAAGCGGTAGGAGCCGGGAAGACAAATGTTCTTTGGCGTCGTATGGTCTTTTGGCGGTAAAGTGGGAAGATTTGCGCCGTTTCATGCCATCAGCGCCGCTGAAGCAACGGGAAAGTACAAGCAATAGCCGCCGAAGGAGTTAAGCCGGCGGAATATCGCTTTGCGCCGGACGGCCGCTATTGCCAGGAAGGGGAATCGCCCTTTTGACGCAAATATTTTTGCCGCGTGGCCTCGCCGCCCCGCAGAAGTCTTTCCGCTTTGTTGTTATCTAAAATATCTCGTACCCGGGCGGCGATTAATTCGTTTAACAAAGGCAAACGTTCGGTTACGTCTTTATGTACGGTACTTTTGCTGACGCCGAAAACTTGTGCGGTTTGCCTGACCGTCGAACCGCTTTCGATAATATAATTGCCGATTTCCAGCACCCTTTGTTCAATATATTCCTGCATGTTCCGGGCCTCCTGCGTCTGCTTTGCTAAAGCTTATGAAATCTGGATGGGGATTATGCCGCAAAGACGTAGGAGAATTCGTAATAGATATATTACAATATGGATACTTTATTAGGGTATGGAAGGAAAGTGGTATGAAAAACAGGGGAAAAGATAAATTCTTTTCCCCTGTTTATGAGAAGACTGCCATAAAGTTTAATAGAAATTAATAATTTTTGGCTAAAATAGCGAAAAATGCCTGTGGATGATTGCAAACCGGGCAAATTGCCGGAGCGGCTTTGGCTTCTACGATATGACCGCAATTGGCGCATTGCCACAATTGGGCTTCCTCTCTAGCAAACACTTTGCCTTCTTTAATATTGGCCGCCAGCTTGCGGTATCTTTCTTCATGCTCTTTTTCAATTTTGCCCACAGCGGCAAATTGGGCGGCCAATTGGCTAAAGCCCTCTTCTTGGGCGGTTTTGGCAAATTCGGCGTACATTTCCGTCCATTCATAATTTTCGCCGGCGGCAGCATCCAACAAATTGGTTAAAGTATCCGGTACGTCGCCGTCATGCAAAGCTTTGAACCATAATTTGGCATGTTCTTTTTCATTATTCGCGGTTTCGGTGAAAATAGCGGCAATTTGCTCATAACCCTCTTTTTTCGCTTTCGACGCATAATAGGTGTATTTGTTTCTGGCCATAGATTCGCCAGCAAAGGCGGCTTGTAAATTTGCTTCCGTTTTGCTTCCTTTAAATTCCATAAACACAGTCTCCTTTCTAGTATATATACAATGATTGACTAACATTATTTTATAATATCAAAAATGCTTTGTCAATGGATTTACTTAAAATTATTAATAATAATTATTAATAAGCTACTTGCATTTAAATATGAAAGGCTATATAATTAAACATTATGGATTTCCGTAAAAGCCTGTTTTGCAACAGGGAAAAGCCGAAAAACGGCGGCGGAATATCTGATCGCCGCCAGGGATTGGCAGGAAAAAAGCTTTTGTCGAGGAGGAAAGAAATGGATAAGCAAGCGACTTATTATGAGCCGGCCTATGAATGTGCCTCCCGGGAAGTCTTGCATTATATGCAAAGCGAGGCTTTGCGCCGGCTGGTGAAGGCCAATTACGAGCATGTGCCCTTGATGCGCCGCCGTATGGACGAGATGGGGCTGGAGCCTGGGGATATCGAATCGATAGACGATATTGTCAAGCTACCCTTTACCGTAAAAAACGATTTGCGCGATACCTATCCTTTCGGTATGTTCGCCGTGGGCAAAGAAGATTTGGTACGTATCCATGCTTCGTCCGGCACCACCGGTAAGCAAACGGTGGTAGGTTATACCGCCGGCGATATTCACAATTGGTCTCGGGGCGCTGCTCGCGCCATTGTAGCTGCCGGCGGCAGTAAAGAGGATTTGATTCACATATCTTATGGCTACGGCTTGTTTACCGGCGGTATGGGTTTGCATTATGGCGCGGAATTGTTGGGCGCCACCGCTTTGCCGGTTTCTACCGGTAATACCAAACGCCAAGTGCAGATTTTACAGGATTATCAGTCGGATATTTTGTGCTGCACCCCTTCCTACGCTTTACATATCGGCGAAACCATCCGCGATATGGGTATCGATGCCCAAACGTTGAAATTGCGGGCGGGGATTTTTGGCGCCGAACCTTGGTCGGATCAGATGCGCAAGGAAATTGAAAAGCTTTTGGCTATCAAAGCCTACGATATTTATGGACTTTCGGAAATCGCCGGCCCCGGCGTAGCCTCTGAATGTTATTTGCAGCAAGGATTGCATATTAATGAAGATTTATTCTACCCCGAAGTGATCGATCCATCCACCGGCGAGCCTCTGCCCGACGGCGTGTATGGCGAATTGGTATTCACCTGTATCGGCAAAGAAGCCTTACCGTTGCTGCGCTATCGTACCCGGGATATTTGTATGCTGAATCATAGCACATGCGAATGTGGCCGTACTTTGGTGCGTATGAGTAAACCGAAAGGCCGCACCGACGATATGTTGATCATTCGTGGTATCAACGTATTCCCATCGCAAATCGAATCTGTGCTTTTGGAGTTGGGCCTGGATCCCAATTATTTGATTATCGTCGACCGCAAAAACAACTTGGATACCATGGAAGTGCAGGTGGAACTAACCGACGAAATGTTCTCCGATACCGTGCGGGATATGCAAAGCATGAAAGCGCGTATTGCCGCCGCCCTGCAAAGTACGTTAAATATTTCCGCAGAAATTAAACTACTGGAACCCAAATCTTTGCCTCGTTTCGAAGGAAAAGCGGTGCGGGTGAAGGATAATCGGGCATTTTAAGGAGGTATGGCAATGACGATTCAACAAATATCTGTTTTTGTAGAAAATAAACCGGGGCGTATGGCGGCGATTACCGCCGTTTTGGCGGCCGCTGGTATTGATATCCGCGCTTTATCTTTAGCCGATACCAATGATTTCGGCATTTTGCGGATGATTGTGGATAAACCCCAACAGGCTGTAGAATGTTTGAAAAAAGCCAATATTGCCGCTTCGCTGACGGAAGTGATCGGCCTGGGGATTACCGATAAACCCGGCGAATTTTCTAAAGCGCTGGAAAAATTAGGCGCCGCCGGTATCGACGTGGAATATATGTACGCTTTTATCGGCCGGGACGCCGGCAAGGCTTTCGTAATCCTGCGCGTAAAGGAAATTGAACGTTCTTTGGAAATTCTCAAAGCTGGTGGCGTGACCATTTTAGACGCCAAACAAGTGCAAAGTATGTAAAGTGGATTGATGTTGACGTAGGGATCGGCGGCTTTGCTTGTAGGCGGGGCCGCCGGTTTGTTTTCTCCCTTGGCGTCGGGCGCACCTTTGTCCCTAAGATAGCATATGCTAAGATAGCAACCGTAATCTTAGGAAATCAGAGGTGATTATTATATGAACGGTTTGTTATGTTCTCCGTGTCGGGGACGGAAACGTTCTACTTGCGCGCCGGTTTGCCGTCCCGTAGGCTGTTCCCCCTGGGGTGGATCGCTGCTGGCCGGCTTGACCGCCGCGTGTTTGTCCTGGAGCGCTTCTTGCCGCTGCGTAGATTGGCCTTGTTTTCCCGGTAATCCCTGTTTGCCGGAAGAGGATTGCCGTCCGCAAATGCCGCCTTGTCCGCCCTGTCCACCGCCGGAACCTCAATGTTGGACCCGTAGCTTGCGCAGCTTGCTGGATATGCCCAGTCGCTATTGTCTATTGCAGGCGCAGATTATTCCCTGCCGTTGCTTTTGTCAGAATGGGCAAGTGTGCGTTGAATATGAAACCCGGGTATGCTATCGAGATTGTTCCTGTGAAGAACGATTGATTTGCCGCCGGCAAACCGTCTGTTTCGACGATATTTCCCTATCGCCGGGGCGGCTGACCATTCAGCCTTGCGGTTGCGCCATGGTTTGCCAAGGCCGTTGCCATTTGTCTATCGAACAAAAGATTGAAATTTGTAATGAAAGCCTATGCGGGGATTGATTCCCCGCGGCTGTGATGGTTTGCCGTCTATATCGTTAGGCCGGCGTTCGCCGGGGGACGCTCCCATAGGGAGATCCCCCGGATTTTTTTATTCCGCAGATGCACCACCAATTACCCTAACTTACGGCGAAAAAAATTAGCCGGCGGCGCTGTTGTTTTGCATAAGGCGCTACATTTTTTCAGCTAGTAAAACGGTTTTTTGAGTCGCAACGGCGATAGAATAGGTCTGGATCAGGGGTTTTGTCTAGATGATGGCGATAGGGTAGCGGACGGGGCAGGTAGTTTGGCGATCGGCGGGGGATGAATTTGCCATAGAGGCAGCGTTGGCTTGACCGTATATTGCCGCCGCGGCAACAGAGGGGGAACAAAAACCCGGCGGCGGTTATCTTGTAAAAGAGAAAGCTGTCCCTTCAGTTTATGTCTACATAAGCGGAGGGAACCGCGCCGATGACGATGCCTTCTGTCAATAACACTTGGCTTTCCACGGAAATTTTTTCCGTATGAAACGGCGCGGTAAGAATGATTTCGGCGCAAATGTTTAGACTAAGACTATGCCGCACTTGATTGATACCGGCGGATTCAAAACGGTCTTGTAGTTCAATTTGCGGCGCCGCCGCGGCGGCGAAACCCACCGCAACGTCCGGCCCGGTGGCGGCCAGCAGAGGACTGCCAAAAATAGATCCCAAGGGTATGGGAACCCGTTGCTTGCCCAAATCATCCAGGGCCTGCTCCACTTCTATAGCGATATCGGCGGTCAAACGGTTAATTAGTATGGTATCGGGGCTAAACAGGACGATTTGTCCCTCGTCGTTTTTTTCCACATGTACCAGCTTTTGATAATCGCCATATTCTGGATTATCATTTAAGGTTTGGGCCACCGCTTGCTGGATAGCGCTTAAGGCTAGCGAATGACATTTTTGCTCGGCGCTGGCGCTGAGCAACGGCGTCAACTGCTTTTGGGCTAGGGCGAACACCAAAGCCGCCGCCGCCGCAAACAACAGCAAGCGGAAAATTCTTCGTCTCCATGGGTAGTAAGACCGGCGTCTTCGCCACCGTCTTGCCGCGCGCATAGATCTCCCTCCCCGGCAAAGATTTATGCTCAGTATCTGCCGGCGGCAGGAAAAGGTTACGGCTTCTCCGTTTGCCAAGCTTTTATAAATATGTTATAATACAGTTTGCTTTACGTATATGTCGCAATGTATATGCTGCGGACGGGCAAAATCCAGTCCTAAGCATGGCCAATTTTGGCGAGAAAACCAATTCCCGCCATCGTTCATCGGTTTTGATCGCCGCGATCAGCGGTTGTATTTGTGGAGGTAAAGTACGTATGGTTAACACAACAGGAAATCCCGCTGGAAACAGACCCCCCGTGCCCAAGAAGAAAAAGAAAAAACGCAAAACCCGGGTTCTTTCCAGCATATTTTTGGCTTTGGTGATGATTTGTATGATCGGCGTTTTGGCGGTAGCCGGTTGGGTGATCGGCTTGGCCCAAGATTTGCCGGAAATTACCGCCGAGGATTTGATGTCCGCTCAAACCAGTTTTATTTATGATGAAGAGGGTTTGGAGGTTACCGCTTTGCATGGAGCGGAAAATCGTATCTCCGTGGATTTGGACGAGATGCCGGATTATTTAATCGACGCGGTATTGGCATCGGAAGACGAACGGTTTTATAGTCACCATGGAGTAGATTTCCGTAGCGTGATCCGGGCGGCGGTGATCGATATCCGCGATACGCTGACTCGGGGAGAATTGACCTTTAGCCAGGGGGCATCCACTATTACCATGCAGTTGGTGCGTAGCGTGATTGACGAAACGGATAAAACCATGACCCGTAAAGTCAAAGAAGCTTTGCTGGCTATCGAATTTGAAAAAAATTATGAAAAAGACGATATTCTTTATTACTATTTAAACGAAATCTATATCGGCCCGAACACCTATGGTATGCAAGCGGCGGCTCAATATTATTTCGGCAAAGACGTGTCGGACGTCAGCTTGTCCGAGGCCTGTTTGTTGGCGGGTATTTTGCGTAACCCCGGTTTTTATTCCCCCTATTCCAATCCTGAAGGGGCTTTGGCTTTGCGTAACACCGTTTTGAACAATTTGATTCGTTATGATGAGGAAAAATATGGCGAAATTGCCGAAGCGGCCAAATCTGACGAATTGATCGTGGTGGAAACCGATGAAAGTACGGCGGATTATGATTATCCATGGTTTATCGATCATGTGATCGACGAAGCCTCCGATATTCTGTCGGAATTGGGATATGCATCCGGCAGCGTTTATACCGGCGGTTTGCATATCTATACCACTTTGGATCGTAGCGTGCAGGAAGCCATGGAAAGCGCTTATGCAAACGACGATAATTTCCCGGCCAGCAGTACGGGAGATATCGTGGAAAGCGGTATGGTGATTATGGATCCTTCCACCGGCGCGGTGCGCGGCATTGTCGGCGGACGGGTATATGAAACCAAGCGGGGCTTCAACCGCGCTACGGATTTGCGCCGTAGTTCCGGTTCAACGATTAAACCTTTGGTGGCCTATGGACCGGCGGTGGATTTAGGCTATGGGGCAGGCTATGTGATTAATGATTCGCCGTTGCAAGGGAGCTATTCGCCGAATAACTCCGACGGCACCTTCCGCGGACGTATTTCCATGCGTCAAGCGATTATGGGTTCCCGCAACGTTTGCGCCGTGCGTATGTTAGCGACGATTGGCGTAGATGTGGGCTGGGAATATGGCGTCCGTTTGGGATTGCCATTGGTCGACTCGGATCGCAACCTGTCCTTGACTTTGGGCGGTTTGACTTATGGTGTGTCTCCTTTGGAAATGGCCGGCGGTTTTGCCGCTTTTGCCAATGAAGGGTTGTACATTGAACCCTATTGCGTAGTCAGAATAGAAGACGCCCGGGGCAATGTGATTTATTCGGCGGATCCCGAAACCGATCAGGTGTTTTCTCCCCAGGCCGCGTATATTATGACCGATATGCTGATGTCCGCGGTTTCCGGCGGTACCGGCAGCGGCGCCAAGTTATCCGGTTGGCAAACCGCAGGTAAAACCGGTACCAATGAATTGCCGAGCAAGGAAGATCCGGATTATCGCGGTTTGTCCGGCACCAAAGACGCTTGGTTCGTCGGCTATACCCCTGCCTTGGTCGGCGCCGTATGGATGGGCTATGATAACAAACGGGATGAAAACAATAATTTACAATATCTGCGCAATATTTACGGCGGTTCCTATCCGGCACGCTTATGGAAAGCGGTAATGAGCGAGGCGTTGGCTGATTTTGAGGTTACCACTTTTACCAAACCGGAAGGCATTACCGGCGTGACCATCGATACCAAATCCGGCATGACCCCTAGTTCGCTAACGCCCAGCCAATATATTGGTAGTGAAATGTACGACGTCAATCATCTGCCCGACGGGCCCAGCGATATTTGGCAAGTGGTAGAAATTTGCGCCGATAGCGGCGCATTGGCCACGGAATATTGCCCCAATAAGACTTCGGCGGTAAGAATTATTCGCGACGAGAACGATCCGCCTAGCGAAAAGGCGGCGGATTATGGCCTGTATGCTCCGGCGAGTAGCTGTAGTATGCATAGCACCTACCAAACCGGATTGGTGGCGGTATCTATTTGCACAGACCCCCGGCATAATGGCGAAAAAGTCCTGGCCACCAGCGGTTGTCCCAGCGAATATGTGGTGACCCGTTATTATGCGCCGGGCAGTATTCCTACCACCTATTGCACGCTGGAAGATCATAAAGGAACGCCGCTAACGCCGGATTATGGCAATAGCGGCAGCGGCAGCGGTAGCGGTAGTAGCGATGACGGCGGCGGCGAGGCGGTGGAAAGCTTGAACCGTCCGACCAATGTCAGCGCTTCCATTAGCGGCGGCGTTTGCACCGTCACTTGGTCTTCGGATAACAATAGCGCCACGACCAAATTTGTGGTGGAACGAGTCACCGATGGCGATAGCAGCACGCAAGTGCGCTTTGTGGTATATGGCAATAGCTGTACCGATAGCGCTATCGAAAGCGGACACCGGTATAGTTACCGCTTGTATGCCTATAATGAAGAATACGCCGTATCCAGCAAATGGTCCAATACGGTGGAAGTCAGCTATTGATTATTAGCCGGCCGCTGTAAACGAACCAGGTCTATGCCGCTGGGATAGCGGCATAGACCTAGGGAAAAAACTTGTCTTATCGTATCAAACCCCGCCGCGGATATTCTCCGCGACGGGGTTTTCTTTGCATATGAGCAGGTTAGGTTGACCGAAGTTTTAAGATGTTGGTTACGGATCAAACCGCCGGCTGTAGCCGCCCGCCGAATAAACCGACTAGGTCTATACCGCTATGAAAGTGGTATAGACCTAGTATAACAAATTTTTTCGGCGAAATTCTTTGCCGTTTGTGGCGCAATATGATCGACAGGTTGCGCTGGAAACAGGGTTATTCGCCTAAAGTCATATTCACCAGCGCTTCCGGCGTAGTGACGCCATGCATGGCGGAAGGATAGGCTTGTACATTGCTTACCGCTTCTCCGTTATAGGCGTAGGATAATTTTTGCATATACAGCGGTACGTTGATAATATCCTGGGCCATGGCTTTTTCAAAGGCATGAATACCGGCGACCAATTCTTCTTCGTTAACGGCGGATTGCATGGCCAAAACCGCTTCTTCTGTGGCGTCGCATTTGACGCCGTTGAAGTATACCGGCGAGGACGACAGGTAGTTGACAATAAAATCGCCCATCATCGGCTCCATTGTGCCCCAGCTGGCCAAATAGCTGTCAAAATCGATATCCAGACGCCGTTGGATAAAGGTGGTACGCTCCAGCAACATAACTTCCAAGTCGATGCCTACGTCCTTTAAGCATTGTTTGATCACTTCCGCCCCATTGGTCAGGGCTACGTCGTTGCTGATCACAATCATATTGAAGGAAAGGTTCTCGCCGTTGGCAGCGTTGAGTATACCGTCGCCGTCCGTATCGCTATAGCCGGCTTCCGCCAAAACCGCTTTGGCCCCTTCTACATCATAGGCGGGATATAAATTTTCCGCATCATCCGTTTGCAGCCCGGAAAATGCCGGAGAAACGATGCTGTCCATGACTTCCCCTTGGCCTTTAACGGCAAATTGCAATACCGTATCTTTGTCTATCGCCATCGCTACAGCCTGACGAACCGCTAAATCGTTGATAAATTCATTTTCCAGATTAAAGCCGATATGGGTAAAGCCCAAACTATTGGTTTCGGCGATTTCATAGCCTTTTCCCCGCAATTGCTCGATGAGATCATAAGATAAATCCCGGGCGGTTATATCGATTTCACCGTTTTGCAGCGCCAAGGCCATGGTATTGACGTCGGGGTAGATGCGGAAAACCAATTTTTTGGCTTGAATGCCGTTGGGGGCGTCGAGCCAATTTTCTACCGCTTCATAGATATAATATTCCCCTTCGGTATATTCTGCTAGTTTATAGGGGCCCATACCTACCTGATTGGTATTGTTCAGGAAGTTGGCGGGATCTTCCACGTTTTCCCAAATATGCTTGGGAAGAATATACAGACGCACGCCAATGCTGGTAACAAAAGAATAGGAGGGCTGGCTTAAATGAAAGATGACGGTATAGTCATCCGGCGTTTCCACGGATTCTACCAAATCCAAAGCAGACGCGGTGGTAGGAGAGATCCCCAGATCCCCTGCCAGATATTTGGTATAGGCCACGTCCGCCGAGGTGAAGGGCGTGCCGTCGGCCCATTGTAAATCTTCCCGTAGCGTAAACGTTACCACCATACCGTCTTCGCTGACGCCATAATCGGTGGCGATATACGGCTCTACTTCCGCATTTTCATCCTGGCGCAGCAAAGTGGGATATACCATCGCCGCAAACCAACATCCGGCGTTGCCGTCAGTGGTGGCCAGGGGATTCAAGGTATCCGGATCCGCCAACATGCCTAAGGTCAATGTACCGTCCGCGGATTGGGCCTGCGCCATGTCTTGGCCGCCGTTCTCATCGGTTTCCGTATTGCCGGTTGAGCCGCAGGCGGCCAACATCAACAGCAATAAAATCATGGACAAGAGCAGTAAATATTTGTTTGCTTTCATGACAACCTCCACAAAATTGTTTTATATTTATATTTATATTTATTTTAAAATAAATATAAATTTCATTTAGATTTCCCGCGAACGGGGATTAAGTCCTTCGCGAATGCCCAAACTGAAAAAATTAAAGGATACTACGAACAATAGAATAAATATGCTGGGAAACAGAGAGCACCACCAGGCCTGGAAAAAAATACCGTTTTGTTGCGCCCCCTGCAAAATTTTTCCCCAACTCCAAACGGTAGGATCGCCAAGCCCCAAAAAACTGATGCCCGATTCGGCCAAAATCGCCGTGGCCATCAACATGGTGGTTTCCACCAAGATGAAGGAACTGGCATAGGGGAATACGTGTTTGCCCAGAATGACGCCAGTGGGAATCCCCAGGCACTTGGCGGCCTCAATGTATTGCATGCCCATGGCTTCCAAAGTAGCGGCCCGGGTTACCCGGGCAATGCGGGGCCAGGATAAAACCCCAACCACTAAAGCTACGTTTTCAATGCTTGGGCCAAGGATTGCCGCCATCATAATCATCAGCGGCAACATAGGCAAAGTTAAAAATAGATCGGTGACACCCATCAAAAATTCGCCGGTTTTTTTGCCAAAAAAGCCGGCGATCAAGCCCACCGGCACGCCGATGAGAATCGAGTAGAGCACCACCATGAGCCCCATGCGGATCGACGTGCGCGCGCCCCATACCACTTGCAAAAATACATCCAAACCCATAGCGTCGGTGCCAAAAAAATGTTCTGCGGAAGGCGCCAACTGTACGGAAGAAAAATCTCCATATCCTTGGGGCATATCTCCCAACATAGGAGCAAAAATTGCCATAAGTATAAACAATAGAATGCCGCAAAGACCGCATACGCCTAATTTATGGTGAAAGAAGACGTAAAAAAAACCTTTTGGTTTGTCATTTTGCGATATGATCATAAATCTATTTTCGTTTTTCATCCCACCCGTCCCCTACGTTAATTTAAGTTAATTTGATGCGTGGATCCAGCTTGGCATACAGCAAATCGACGATAATGCCAATGACGATTACCGTGGCCGCCAAGGTCAAAAAGGCGCCCTGCAAAACCGGATAGTCCAATTTGCCCACGGCTTCATAAATCAAACGCCCAATACCAGGATAGGCAAAAATAGTTTCCGTAAGCAGCGAGCCGCCGATCATCGTACCCATCAAAAAACCGGTTATGGTGACGGTGGGAATCAAGTGGCGGTAATGGCGACGAAAAAGGTTATCAATCCCCGAATCAGCCGTTTTGCTAAATATTTTCCCATGATTCCACTCCTAATGTTTGCCGTATAGATGGCACGACGTTTGATGTCCGCTTTGCGTCAACAGGGCGGGATGTTCCTTTTTGCAGATATCCATACACTGTGGACAACGGGTATGAAAGGGACAACCGGCCGGCGGCGAAGTTTGGCTGGGGATGTCCCCCGTCAAGATCAAACGTTGCCGCCTTTGGGCAGGGTCTACCACCGGTATGGCGCGAATCAACGCTTGGGTATAGGGATGAAGCGGATGTCGGAACAATTCTTCACATTCGGCCATTTCTACAATCTCTCCCAAATACATAACGGCAATTCGATTGCATAAATGTTTCACTACGCTTAAATCATGGGAGATAAACACATATGTGAGATTGCGCGTTTCCTGCAATTTGACGAATAGATTAAGCACTTGGGCTTGAATGGACACGTCCAGCGCCGATACGGGTTCGTCGGCGATAATCAACTTGGGGTTTAAAGCTAGCGCCCGGGCGATGCCGACCCTTTGGCGCTGTCCGCCGCTGAATTGAAAGGGGAAGCGGTCGTAATAGCTATCGTCTAAGCCCACCTCCCGCAATAGCCGCTCGGCTTGTTCCCGACGGTCATTTTTTTTCTCTACTCCATGATACTTAAGCGGTTCTTCCAAGATATTGCCGATGGTAAGCCGGGGATTTAGGGAAGCGTATGGATCTTGAAATATCATCTGCATATGTTTGCGGGCTTTGCGCAAATTTTCCCCATTAAGAGAAGTCACGTCTACCCCTTCTAAGCGAACCCGGCCGGAAGTGGGTTCGATCAGCCGCAAAACGCTTCGTCCCATGGTAGATTTGCCAGAACCGCTTTCGCCTACCACGCCTAGGGTTTCCCCTTTGGCCACGGAAAAGCTTACGCCATTAACCGCGTATACGGTTTGTTTGCCCCGGCCAAACCAACCTTTGGCAACGGGAAAATGTTTCACCAGGTTTTCTACTTCTAATAGATTCATGCTTGTATCGGCTCCTTATTCCAGAGAAAACAATAAACCCCATGGGTGTCGCTAAGCTGCCGTAGGCCGGGCTGCGCCTTGTGGCATAATGCCGTGGCAAAACGACAGCGAGGCGCAAAACGGCAAGCCTGATGGGTATAATGTTGCGGCGCCGGTACATTGCCGGGGATATCGTCCAGATATTTTTTCCGTCCGTTTAGCCGCGGCAGAGATTGTAACAAACCAATGGTATAGGGGTGCTTGGGATCGGCAAACAGCTCCTGCGCCATGCCCTGTTCCACAATGCGGCCTGCATACATAACGATTACCCGATCGCACATTTCCGCCACCACGCCCAAATCATGGGTGATTAATAAAATACTGGCGCCGGTTTGTTGGCGCAATGTGCGCATCAAATCGAGAATTTGCGCCTGAATGGTGACGTCCAAAGCGGTGGTGGGTTCGTCGGCAATCAGCAATTGGGGATGATTGGCCATAGCCATGGCGATCATCACCCGTTGCCGCATGCCGCCGGATAATTCATAGGGATAGCGGTAAAAAATATCTTGCGGATCGGCAATGGCTACCTGTTTGAGCTGGCCTAAAGCCTGCTCCTTGGCTTGCTTTTTGCTAACCTTTTGATGGAGGAGAATCATTTCCGTCATTTGCATACCGATGGTGTAGACAGGATTTAGCGATACCATCGGCTCTTGAAAGATCATGGAAATTTGATTGCCGCGAATATGGATCATTTCTTTTTCCGTTAATTGTAGCAAATTTTTTCCCGCAAACAAAATTTGCCCATCCATGATAAAACGGCCAGGGGTATGTAGATTCATAATCGAAAGCGCCGTAATGCTTTTGCCGCAGCCGCTTATCAGTTGATGCGGATTATGCAGGGCTATGCGTATCATCATGGTATTCCGCATAATCTTTGCTCTATTGGTAATCAAGCTATGTGTTCCGACCTGATTGCCAAACCGTTTACCAACAACGACATCAATATATCGTTTATGTGCAAAGGCGCCAGGTTGTTTACCCAATGCAGCGACGGGGAACTGGCTGCAGCTGTGCCGGTGCAAATGTTTGATTCTCTGGTAGATGGTATTCTTAAAACCGTCAACCCGGTATTGGAAAAAAATCAAAAAGAGGAATTGTTGTTCCGCTTGGATTCTGCCGATGAGTTGGGGATCACTATTGATTCCAGCTGGACCTATAGCACGCGTTTGCGTCAATATATGAAACGGGTGGAGCAGATGCGGCAAGAGGATGCCGCACAGGAATAAGAAGTTTTGCCGGTCATGGTAAAACAAGCATAACAGGATCCGCTTTTTTCGGGCAATCGGCCGATTGCCGGCGAAACAAAAAACTGCCGCAGGGGCAATGCAGCCTGCGGCAGTTTTGTTTGTCCAAAGCGGTATATAGGCATGTAGACGCCGACGATAGAATGGTTTACATTTGCTGCCGGGACGATGTCTATAGCCAATAATTAGGCGCTTCTTTGGTGATTTGCACGTCGTGAGGATGGCTTTCTTTCAGGCCGGCGGCGGTGATACGGACAAATTCCGTATCGTGTTTCAAAGCTTCGATGTTCGCGGCGCCGCAATAACCCATACCGGAACGGAGCCCGCCCAATAATTGGAATACTGTGTCCGATACCGGGCCTTTAAAAGGTACCCGGCCTTCGATGCCTTCCGGTACCAATTTGCTGTTTCCCTCTTGGAAATACCGGTCGGAGCTACCTTCTTTCATGGCCGCCAGGCTGCCCATGCCCCGATAGACCTTAAAGCTGCGCCCTTGATAAATTTCGATGTCCCCGGGGCTTTCGCTGGTTCCGGCCAACAGGCTGCCGATCATAACGCAATCTGCTCCGGCGGCAATGGCTTTGACGATATCGCCGGAATATTTGATACCGCCGTCGCCGATTACCGGCACGCCTTTTTCCGCCGCCGCTTCCGCTGCGTTCATAATTGCCGAAATTTGCGGTACGCCGATACCGGCGATGACCCGTGTGGTACAAATGGAGCCGGGGCCCACGCCGACTTTTACGCAATCTGCGCCTGCCGCGATCAAATCTTTGGCGGCGGCGGCGGTGGCGATATTGCCGGCAATGATATCTACGGAGAAGCGGTTTTTCAATAGCTCCACCATTTTCAATACATTCAAGGAATGGCCGTGGGCGGTGTCTACCACCAGGGCGTCTACACCGGCTGCGATCAAGGCTGCTGCCCGTTCCAGGGTATCCTGGGCGATACCTACCGCGGCGGCAACCCGCAAGCGGCCTTTGGCATCTTTGGCGGAATTGGGGTATTTGAGGTTTTTCTGGATATCTTTAATGGTAACCAAACCTTTTAAATTGCCGTCGGCATCTACCAAAGGTAATTTTTCCACTTTATGTTTTTTCAAAATGGCTTCCGCGCCTTTTAAATCGGTGCCCACAGGGGCGGTGACCAAATGATCCTTGGTCATAACCTGATGGATTTTTTTACTTTCGTCGTCTTCAAAGCGCAGATCCCGATTGGTCAATATCCCCACCAATTTGCCGTCTACGGTAATGGGTACGCCGGAGATATGATAATGGGCCATTTTTTCCAGGGCCTGTCCGATGGTATTGTCCGGGCCCAGACACACCGGATCGGTGATGACGCCGTTTTCCGAACGTTTTACCCGATCCACTTCTTTGGCTTGTTCTTCAATGCTCATATTCTTATGGATTACGCCAATGCCGCCTTCTCGGGCCATGGCGATCGCCATGGCGCCGTTGGTTACCGTATCCATACCGGCGCTAACCAGCGGTACGTTGAGAGTAATGTTTTTGGTTAAGCGGGTGCTGATATCGATGTCTTTGGGCAATACCGAGGAGGCCCGAGGTACCAACAGCACGTCGTCGAAGGTTAAGCCTTCGGTAATGGTTTTGTTGCAACGGTTCTCCGCCATACGCATACCTCCATAACCATATATTCTTTCTGTGGTTTCCTGTTTGTTTACAGATTATTGTATATGCGGCGCCGGAAAATAGCAAGGCTTTTCCGGCGCTTTTGGTAGTATTTTTTGGTACGCCGCTGATGATCCGGAGTTACCGGTAGATTTTTGGCAGGCGTAAATGCATATGTGTTAAAATTTCATAGGATATGGTATCCGCCCAAGCGGCGAAAGTGGCGGCGGAAATTTGTTCCTCTCCTTGGGAGCCGATCAGCGTCACCAGGCTACCGGGAGCAGCCTGGGGAATATCGCTTACATCAATCAGCATTTGATCCATGCACACCCGGCCTGCCAAAGGCGCCCGTTTTCCTTCTACCAAAACCCATCCTCTTTCGCTGATCAGTCGCGGCACGCCATCGGCGTAGCCCAGAGGAATATCCGCTGCCAGACAAGGACGGTCCAGGCGGCGAATCCGTCCATAACCCGCCCCTTCTCCTGGCTCCAAGCGATGAATTTGACTGATTCGCGCATGTAAGGAAAGTGCCGGCTGCAAGCCGATATCCGGCGAATCGTCGGCTGGCGGGCAACCGTAGAGAATAATGCCCGGACGTACCATATCCAGATAAGTTTGTGGATAGGCCAAAATGGCGGCGCTGTTGGCAATATGCGCCAAAGGAAAATGCAAATTTTGTCCGGCGCAACGTTGAATAAAGGAGATAAAAGCGGAAAATTGTTTTTGCGTAAACGTAAGGCTGGTGTCCGCTTCGGCAAAGTGGCTGAATACGCCGGCAACTTGCAAATGGGGCATGGCAAATATTTTTTTTATATCTTCCAGTCCACTATCGTCTAAAGCAAAGCCCAGGCGGTTCATGCCTGTGTTTAATTTGATATGTATTGGGGCGATTACCCGGCATTGTTTCGCAATACGCTGTATGCCCTGGGCTTGTTCCAAGGAAAACACCGCCGGCATCAAATGATAGCGCACCGCCATTTCCCAGCCCTCCGGTCCAACGGGGCCTAGGATCAAAATTGGTTCTTCCGCACCTTGTTGCCGCAGGGTCAGCCCTTCTTCCACGGTGGCGACGGCAAATTGATCTGCGCCGGCTTGGCGAAGGACGTTCACGGTTTGCAGCATACCATGTCCATAGGCGTCGGCTTTCACCACCGCCATAATTTTTCTGTTTGGGCCTACCATGCCGCGTATTTTATGAAAATTATTGGTTAAGGCCTGGGTGTCAATTTCCAACCAGGCCTGACGCAAAAGTTGTTCCGGCTGGTCGATAATTGGGCTCATTGGATTTGTAAAGCCTGATAGGCCAAACCGATATGGTTCAGCAAATCTCCGGCCAAAAGGCTGGGTTGGCTGCTCCTTTCTGCGGCAATGTCTCCGGCTTTGCCATGCAGCCAGACCGCGCAGGCCGCCGCTGCTGCCGGCGGTAGTCCTTGAGCCAGCAATGTAGCGATCATACCGGACAATACGTCTCCGGAACCGCCGGTACCCATACCGGGATTGCCGTTGGCATTGATGGCAATCCGTCCTTCCGGCGTGGCCACTATGGTGCCGGCGCCTTTCAGAACCACCACCACGTTGGTTTGCCGGGCAAAACCCGCCGCCACACTGATACGGTTGGCCTGCACATCGGCTACGGAAACCCCCAATAGTTTGGCCATTTCTCCCGGATGAGGGGTGATGACCAAGGGGGCTTTGGCATTTTTCAGCAAGCGCAAATGGCCGCATACGGCAAATAATGCGTCGGCGTCCAATACGGTGGGTTTTTGCAATAATGGCAACAATTCTCGAATCATGTGCAAGGCGCCGTCGCTACGTCCCAAACCAGGGCCAAGCACATAGGCGTCGCTGGGGGCGCTGGCGATTTGCTGCCGGCAATCCACGTTGATTTCCCCTTGGTCATCATCTGCCACGTCCATGACCAGAGCTTCCGGTAGCCGGGCGGTAAAAGCGCTACGACAGGCGGAAGGCAGCACGGCGCATACTTTTCCTGCGCCCATGCGGGCGGCGCCGCTGGCAGCCAGTATGGCCGCGCCAGGCATACCTTTGGAGCCGGCGATGATGGTAACTTGCCCATAATCGCCTTTGTGTCCTTGGATATCCCGGGATTTCAGCCAACGGCGGCAATAGGTTTCGTCGATCAACTCTCGGCGGCTAGGCAATTCTTCCTCAATTTGCGTTGGCAAAGAAATATCCGCCACCACCAATTCTCCTACGTATTCTTTCGCTTCCGGTAGGATCAACCCCAATTTACATAGACCAAAGGTAACTGTGGCGTCGGCTTTCACCGCCGTTCCCATGGCTTTGCCGCTGAACGAGGATAGTCCGGACGGAATATCGCAGGCGATGGTAGGCGCTTTGCTTTCGTTGATTAGATGAATTACCGCTTGGGGAACGTCGCTAACATTGTCGCGCAAACCGGTGCCAAAAATGGCGTCGATAATCAAGTCTACGCTATATAAGGCTGTTTTGGCGGCGTCTAAACGGCTTCCCTCGGTTAGCCAGCAGCCGCCGATACCCATTTTTTGCAAAATTGTATAATTGGTTAAAGCGTCTCCGCGGAAAATATCCGGATCGCTAAGATAGAATAGGCGCACGTCGCAGCCACGATTAAACAAGTGGCGGGCTGTTACCAGGCCGTCGCCGCCGTTATTGCCGCCGCCGCAAAAGATGGCGATGGTTTTACCTGTTAAGTCGCCCAGCATTTTTTCCGCTTGCCGTACCACGGCTAGCCCGGCATTTTCCATTAGAATTAAGCCGGAAATGCCAAAATCGTTCATCGCCGCCTGATCGGCCGCGCGCATCTCTTCCGCTGTAACCAGTCTCATTTATGTAACCTCCTTGACGGATAATGGACAAAACCGTTTTGTTTCAAACTTATTATTTCTGCATTAGCCAATGATTTCCTTTATTTATATAGGGAACGTGGCCGGTAACGCCGGATCATGGTTTTCTTTAGCCAATATTTAATAACCCGGCGGCATTATCGTAAAATATAGCTTGATTTTGCTGTTGGCTTAAGCCCAGATTCAAAAGGAAATCCCGATTTTCCTCCACGCTTTGCCAAGGAAAATCCGTGCCAAAAAGAATTCTTTCTGTTCCATGGTTGCTGATAATCCGTTTAATGGTTTCCCGGGGGATTCTTCCGGCCAGAAAAGAAGTGTCAAAATAAACATTTTTGCCTACCAATTCTTTTTCCACTTCATGCCACAAAGCATATCCTCCCAAATGGGCAAAAATTAGCCGGGGGTTTTTCACTCCGGCTTTGGCGACTAGCCGCAGCAGATTGGCGGCCCGCCAAGGGGAGGAATACAGGGGATAGGGCAAAGCGATATCCAAACCGCCGTGGAACAGCACAGGCATATGATAATCGCTGGCCAAACAGACCAAACGTACCATAGCCGGATCGTCTAAAAATACTTTTTGAAACTGGGGATGAATCTTGATTCCCGGTAGTTTTAGTTTGGCGGCCAAATCAATTTGCGCTTCCATATCTGTTGCGCCGGGAAAAATACCGGCAAAGCAAATCAGTTTGCTGTAGCGCCGGTTGGTTTCCGCGGAAAAGCGATTGATGTGTTCCACTTGCCTGGCTTTGGTGGCTACCGGCAGGCATATTGAGTAGATTACGCCGGCGGCTTCCGCCGCTTGTTGCGCTTCCGCCGCCGTGCAACCGGTTAAAGGGCGGAGGGGGCCTTTGGACAAGGTGGCGATGGCTTTTTGGGCAACCTGATCTGGATAAATATGAGTATGTATATCGATTATGCGCATAAGTTCCTTCCCCCTTGCAATCCGTTTGGCGGCATATTGGATATGCCTGTCGCTTCTGTCCCGGTTGGATAAAAGTTGCCGTAGGGCGTGCTTTTACTATAGCATATTTTTGTTTTTTTCGCTATACGTAATCCGCCTGTGCCTGGTTTTTTCTGAGATTCAAGGGTCTATGGTTGCAGACATATTCGCTGTGTCGGCTTCGTAAACTGTATGGAATAACATGATGCCGACGGAGAAATCCGGCGTTTGCGACGGTAGTAAGGAGGCGGCTATGGCGGATTGGGTGGCGCAAATCAACGCCGTGTTGTGGGGATGGCCAATGATCGGTTTGCTGTGCAGCGTGCATGTGCTGCTTACCGTGCGCAGCGGTTTTATTCAGCGCAAAATGTTTTTGGCATTGCGTTTGTCCTTTTCCGGCGGTGGCGGCAATCCAGGAGAATTCAGCTCTTTTTCCGCATTGGCCACGGCTTTGGCGTCTACCATCGGTACCGGTAGTATAGTGGGTGTGGGGGCGGCGATTGCCCTGGGCGGACCGGGAGCGGTGTTTTGGTTGTGGGTAGCGGGATTTTTTGCTTTTGCTACCAAATATGGGGAAGCTTTGCTAGGGGTAAAATATCGAATCCAAGATGCCCAGGGCCGGACGCTGGGCGGGGCGATGTACGTTTTATCCCGGGGGTTGGGGTTGCCCCTGGCGGGAATCCTCTTTGCCGTCTGCGCGGTTTTGGCCTCGTTGGGGATTGGCAGCGCCGTCCAGGCCAATGCGGTAACGTCTTTATTATATGTAAATTTGGGAATTCCTACTGCAACCAGCGGTTTGCTGCTGATGTTGCTTACAGCCGCCGTATTGCTGGGGGGCGCTCGCTATATTGCCAAGGCTTGTACCGCTTTGGTACCGTTGATGACGGTTTTGTATTTATTATGCTGCTTGTATATTTTATGGCAAAACCGTTGTTTGATTGGGCCGTCTATCGCTTGGATTTGCCGAGAGGCTTTTTCCCCGGCGGCTTTAGGCGGCGGCGCCAGCGGCGGTATGTTATTGGCTTTGCGTTATGGTTTGGCCCGGGGGTTGTTTTCCAATGAGGCGGGAATGGGTTCCGCGCCTTTGGTGGACGCTGCGGCCCAAACCCCTAATGCACCGCGGCAGGCTTTGATTTCCGCATCCGCGGTGTTTTGGGATACCTTGGTGGTATGCGCCTTGACCGGTTTGGTTTTGGTCAGCCAAATGCTGGCTCATCCCCAGGTTTTTGCTCCGGGGATGGATGGCGCCGCTTTGACCTCCCTGGCATTTAGCCAAATTCCGCCGGCCGGACCCATCGCTTTGGTGGGCGGTATGATTGCTTTTGCTTTTTCCAGCGTGTTGGGCTGGAGTTTTTATGGGGAACGCTGTTGTTTATATCTGTGGGGAGAAAAAAGTCTGCCGGTATACCGTCTGTTTTATCTGGCTGCTTTGCTGGCCGGTTCCATGGGCGGCGGCGATCTGGTTTGGGGAACGGCAGATTTATTGAATGCTTTAATGTGTTTGCCGAATATTTTAAGCCTGGTTTTGCTTTCTTCGCAAATTTCTCGAGATACCGCTTATTATGTATACGGCCAACGTTTGCAGGAAAGACAAGGGCCGTGGCAACCGCCGGGATAAAGGGGGAAAACCGCGGTTTTTGCAGGCGCTTTTTCCTGTTTTAGGGATTGACTGTTGTCAGGGGATTTGATAAAATAAAATCTAAACTGGAATAAGGAGCAAGCAAAGTGAAAATTGCCGTTATCGATGGCCAGGGCGGCGGCATTGGCAAATATTTGATTACCCGTATGCGGGAAAGTCTGCCCTTGTCTTTGGAAATTATCGCTTTGGGCACCAATGCTTTGGCTACTTCGGCTATGTTGAAAGCCGGCGCCAACGACGGCGCTTCCGGAGAGAATGCGATTTGTTATATAGCGCCTAAAGTGGATGTGATCGTCGGTTCTTTGGCTATTTTGGCGGCTCATTCGTTTTTGGGCGAATTTACCCCGCCTATGGCCGCCGCGGTGGCGATTAGCCCGGCCCGCAAGCTGCTGTTGCCTTTAAATCGGCTGAATATTCAAGTTGTCGGCGTTGTGGACGAGCCTTTGCCCCATACGACCACTTTGCTGCTGGCGGAATTGGAAAGTATGTTGGAGGCGGAAAAACATGTGTGAAGCCAACGCTTATATCGTGGAAAACGGTAAAGAAAAGCTGTTGATGGAAACCGTGGACAAATTGGTTCCCGACGGCGACGTATTAATGTTGGAAAACGTCTTTGGCGAAAGGACGTTTATTAAAGCGCGCATTAAAGAGCTGGCTTTGGTAGAACACAAGATCATCCTCGAAGAGCGAATGTGATTGCTACTTCCAGACCAGGGAAGTAGCTTTTTTTATGAAAAACCGACGCAGACTTAGCTCGGAAAGCAAAAATTCGCTTAAGAGAGGGAATATATATGACGAAAACCATTGCGGAAATTAATGAAAAGATCCGCGCCGGCAAAGCCGTCGTGGTAAACGCAGAAGAAGTGATCGATATCGCCGCCGATTTGGGTTATAAAAAAGCGGCGGAAAAAATAGACGTGGTTACCACCGGCACCATGGGCGTAATGTGTTCTTCCGGGGCTTTTCTTAATTTTTGGCATACCAAGCCCAAAATCAAAATGCAGCATGTATGGTTGGACGACGTGCCGGCTTACGGCGGTTTGGCCGCGGTAGATTGCTATCTGGGCGCTGCAGAAATTCCGGAAAGAGATCCGGCCAATGCCCACCATCCCGGACATTTTCGTTTTGGCGGCGGCCATGTAATCGAAAAATTAATCGCCGGCAAAGAAGTACGGCTACGGGCCACCGCCTATGGCACCGATTGTTATCCACGGCGGGAATATGAACAAACCCTTACCCTGCAGGATATTCGGCAAGCCTTCCTGTTTAATCCCCGCAACTGCTATCAAAATTATAACGTGGCTACCAATTGTTCCGATAAAACCGTTTATACCTATATGGGCGTGCTGAAACCGCATATGGGGAATATACATTATTCCAGTGCCGGCCAGCTTTCGCCGTTGCTCAACGATCCATATTATCGTACCGTAGGTATAGGCAGCCGTATTTTCCTAGGCGGCGGCCTAGGCTATGTGGCTTGGCCCGGCACCCAGCACGCGCCGGCGGATCCCCGTAATGAACGAGGCATTCCCCTGGGCGGCGCAGGTACTTTGGCGGTTATCGGCGATATGAAGCAGATGAATCCTCGTTTTATTCGCGGAGTTTCCATGACCGGTTACGGCGTGAGTTTGATGGTAGGTATCGGCGTGCCCATTCCTATTTTGGATGAAGATATGTTGGCTTTTACCGCGGTAAGCGACGGGGATATCCAGGCGCCGCTATGCGATTATGGCGGAGACGGCTATCCCACTGGCGAACCTTGCGTTTTGGGCTATGTCAATTATCAGCAGTTGAAAAGCGGTCAGGTGGAATGGGAAGGCAAAACCATTCGTACTGCGCCCATGTCCAGCTATAGCCGGGCTTTGGAAATTGCCGAAATTCTAAAGGAATGGATTTTATCCGGAAAATTTGAATTATCTCAACCCGTTCAACCGTTGCCCGGTCAGGAATTGTATGCCGGTTTTCTCGGGAGGTAGAGCCTATGTCCATTGAAAGCAATATTGTAAATCGTAACATTGTTCTGCGATTTTCCCCGGATATGGTGGATCAGCCGTTGGTTTATCGTTTAGTAAAAGATTTTGATTTGATTCCCAATATCATTAAAGCCAATGTGAATCAGGATCGTATGGGATCTATGGTTCTATCCATTTCCGGTTATGAAAACGATTATAAAGAAGCGTTAGAATATATGAAAATGTGCGGTATGGAAGTCTCCTTTTTGGCGGACAGCATGGTTTGGGATAAAGACGTTTGTACCCAATGCGGCGCCTGTACGGCGGTTTGTCCATCCGGTGCATTGTATATTGAAAGGCCGGCGATGACGGTTCATTTCGACAGTGAAAAATGCATTGTGTGCCAAATGTGCCTGCAGGCCTGCCCGGTAAAAGCCGTTAAATTGGATATTTAACTATGGAGGAAGCAAGAACCTACCGCCTTTGTTATTCCGGCGATTTACAACGGCATGGTCTGGTGTTGGGCGAGACGGATTTGGCCATTTGTTTACCGCCGGGCCTATGGGAATCTGAGATTCAGCAGGGGCTGCGGGATCATTTGATTCGCCTGCGGGGACAATTGCAAGCCTATTTGGCGGAAGACCCGTCTTTCGCCGCTACGCATCAGCCGTATACCCCGGCATTACATGCGCCCCCTGTGGCCAAAGCTTTGGCGAAAGCCGGGAATTTGGCCAAAACCGGCCCCATGGCCGCAGTGGCCGGTTATTTTGCAGCGGCGGCCGGCGCCTGGCTAGCCCAATATACCGAGGAAGTGATTGTGGAGAACGGCGGTGATATTTATTTGCGCAGCCGGCAACAGCGCACCGTCGCCATTTATGCCGGCCCCAACAATCCCTTTAGCGGTAAATTGGGGCTGCGTTTATCCCCGGCGCAAATGCCTTGCGGCGTATGCACCAGCTCCGGAACCATCGGCCGTTCCTTTAGTTATGGCGTGGCGGATGCGGCAGTGGTAGCGGCTTCAGACGCCGCCTTAGCCGACGCCGTGGCTACTGCCGCCGGCAACCTGGTGAAAGACGGCGACAGCGTGGCCGCCGCCGTGGAATATGCGCTGCAAGTGCCTGGCGTTTGGGGCGGGGTAATGATTTGCGGCGACAAAATGGCCGCCGCCGGCGATATAGAATTGGTACGTTTATAAAAGCAAATATTTAAATACTGGAGGTAATCGTTTATGTCTGGACATTCCAAATGGGCCAATATTAAAAGAAAAAAATCCGCCAACGACGCGGAAAAGGGTAAAATATTTACCAAAATAGCCAAGGAGATGCAGGTTGCCGTTAAACAGGGCGGCCCTGATCCAGACGGAAACTTCCGGCTAAAATTATGTATTCAAAAAGCCAAGGCCAATAATATGCCGGCGGACAATATCAAACGCTGCATTGAAAAAGCTTCCGGCGTAGGCGAAGGGGATAATTACGAAGAATTCTTCTATGAAGGCTATGGCGCCGGCGGCGTGGCGGTTATGTGCGCCATGCTGACCGACAACCGCAATCGTACCGCCAGCGAAATCCGCTATATTTTTTCCCGCAATAATGGCAATTTGGGTGAAACTGGTTGCGTAAGCTGGATGTTTGAACGCAAAGGGGAAATTGTCGTGGAAGGGACGTTTGACGAAGACGAATTGATGATGACCGCCCTGGATAACGGAGCGGAAGATTTAAGCGTCAGCGACGATACGGCCACCATTCTTACCGCCGCCGGCGATTTGGAAAAGGTACGGGGGGCTTTGCTGGAAGCCGGCTATCAAGTGGCCAGTGCGGAAATCACTATGCGCCCCAGCAATACGGTGGAGATCACAGACGCGGCCACCGCCGCCAAACTGATGGCTTTAATTGAAAAGCTGGAAGATAACGATGACGTACAGGAAGTGTACGCCAATTATGACATTTCCGATGAAATTATGGAACAATTATAAACCGGCGCGCTACTCTGTATCGTTGGCCGGATGGCAAATCAAAAGGATCGGTTCTCCCTTGGGAAGAACCGATCCTTTTGATTTTAACGCAAATTCTGTACAAACTGCAGCAATAAGCCGCCGTTTAAATTAACATCTCCGGCACGTCGTAACCGATAGCCCGCACCGGCGAGCCGCTGGCAGAAGCATAGCTTAAGGGCATGGCGGAAAGCAGGAAATAACCGCCGTGTACTTTGCTAATACCGGCGCTGAGCCGATCCAAATTATTTAAATTTTTTACCACAATAAGGTTTTGCTTAAATAATATTTTGTGAATGGGAAAATCCTTGCTGTCTATGGGGTCTACGGAGATCGCGTCCACGCCCACCCCGTTCAAATCAAAGCCGCTTAACCATTGGGCAGCTTCTTCCGTCATGACCGGAAAGTCGTGCAAATAATCCTCTTTGCCCCATAGCTGCTGATAGCCGGTTTGGAATACCAGGAATTTGGCGTCGGCCAGTCTTTCGCCGAAAGAACGCAAAAACTTTAATTCAATGGTTTTTCCCCGCAAATGGCTTACATCCACCAATAAAGCCAGGCCAAAAAATTTGTCAATGGTCATTTCGTCCAAACCGGGGCCTTGTGGCAACATATGTAGGGGGGCGTCCACATGGGTTCCTGTATGGGAAGAAAGTTCCAGGCGCGTTTCTTTGATTTCCGGCGCCCCGTCGATGGCCAGAGTTTGTAGAGAAGGATGGGGGGTTCCAGGATAAACGGGGATTTCTGCAGAAATGGGATGGGATAAATCTAAAATACGCATAGGTTACCTCCCTGTGATTATGATTTACAGCCTATTTTCTGTAGATGGGCGTTATTGATCGCTAGATGGTTTGTCTTCGCCGCTATCTTTATCCGCTTTTTTACACAGAACAATTTTGTCGCCTTTCAGGCGGGCGGAAATGGTATCGCCCGCTTGCCAATCGCCCCGCAAAATACCGTCGCTGATCGGGTCTTCCAGCAGGCGCAGGATAGCCCGGCGCAGGGGACGCGCTCCATATACGCTGTCGAAACCTTCTTTAACCAGGGTTTTGTATACGCCTTCGCTAACATTCAGTTTTAGATCTTGTTCTGCCAATCTTTGTTGCAAATCCTGAACCATTAAGGCGGCGATATCCTTGATTTCCAGAGCGGATAAGGGTTTGAAGACGATAATATCATCTACCCGGTTGAGAAATTCCGGCCGGAATGTGCGTTTCAGTTCTTCCAGCATATGTTCTTTCATCTGCCGGTAGTCATCCTCCGCCTGATCCTGTTCGCTAACGCCAAAGCCCATGGTGCGGCTTTGCCGTCCCGCTTCCGCACCTACGTTGGAGGTCATAATGATTACTGCGTTGCGAAAATCCACCGTCCGTCCGGAGCCGTCGGTCAGTCTTCCGTCGTCCAACACTTGCAATAGAATATTAAATACGTCAGGATGGGCTTTTTCAATCTCGTCTAGTAAAATGACGCAATAGGGGTGACGGCGTACGGCTTCCGTTAATTGTCCCCCTTCATCATAGCCCACATATCCGGGGGGCGCCCCCACCAGACGGGAAACCGCGTGTTTTTCCATGTATTCGCTCATATCGATGCGAATCATTGCCTCATCCGAGCCAAACATCACATTGGCCAAAGCTCTGGCCAGCTCGGTTTTGCCCACGCCGGTGGGGCCGAGAAAAATGAAGGAACCTACCGGTTTTTTAACATTTTTCAAACCAGCCCGGGAGCGACGTACGGCTTTGGCCACGCTGTTGACTGCGTCGTCTTGCCCGATTACCCGTTGGTGCAGCAATTGTTCTAATTTCAACAGCCGCTCTGCCTCTTCCTCCTTGAGACGGTTCACGGGAATGCCGGTCCATTCCGACAATACGGCGGCGATATCATCCGCTTCTACCACCAGATTTTGGCTATTGGTTTCTTTTTGCCAACCTTTGCGGCTGCGTTCCAATTCGTCGATCAGGCGCTTTTCTTTATCCCGTAATTGAGCAGCTTTTTCGTATTCCTGAGCGGCAACCGCCGCATCTTTTTCTTTTTGTACTACGGCCAATTCCGCCTCTTTTTCTTTGAGATTAGAAGGAGCCGTGTGAGCCGCCAGACGTACCCGGCTGCCAGCTTCATCCATCAAATCAATGGCTTTATCCGGCAAAAATCTTTCGCTAAGATAGCGGCTGGAAAGTTTGACCGCCGCTTTCAGGGCTTCGTCGCTGATTTGTACCCGGTGATGGGCTTCATATTTGTCCCGCAGGCCGTAGAGAATTTGCAAAGCGTCCGCTTCGCTAGGTTCTTCTACGGTTACCGGCTGAAAACGTCGTGCCAAAGCGGAATCTGCTTCCACATACTCCCGATATTCGTCCAGCGTAGTGGCGCCGACGCATTGCAGTTCTCCCCGGGATAAGGCGGGTTTCAAAATATTGGCGGCGTCGATGGCGCCTTCGGCGGCGCCGGCGCCTACCAGCGTATGCAATTCGTCGATGAAGAGGATGATATCCTTATTTTCCCGAATTTCATCCACCATTTTTTTCATTCTTTCTTCAAAATCACCCCGATATTTGGAACCGGCTACCATGGAAGACATATCCATGGTCACCACCCGCTTATTCAGCAGAATATCTGGCACTTTGCCTTCCACAATCATCTGCGCCAGACCTTCCACAATCGCCGTTTTGCCTACGCCGGGTTCGCCGATCAATGCCGGATTGTTTTTGGTGCGGCGGGAAAGGATTTGGATCACCCGTTGAATTTCTTTGTCCCGGCCGATTACCGGATCTAATTTGTCCTGGCGGGCCATTTCCGTTAAATCCCGGCCAAATTTATCCAAAGTTGGCGTTTTGCTTGCTTTTTTTGTTCCATTTTTTCCCATAACTGGGGCGGCTTCTTCTCCTTCTTGGGCTTGGCCCGGCCCCTGCTGCAGGTATTGTAGAATCATTTTGCGGATTTTGCGCGCATCCGCGCCGGCTGTTTCCATCAGCCAATGGGCAGCCGCCCCTTCTTCTTCATCGGCAAGCCCCAATAGCAAATGCTCCGTATCCACAAAATTGACGCCCATTTGTACCGCTTCCTGTACGGCAAGTTGCAAGGCTCGTTTGCTTTTTGGCGCCAGCCCCAAATAGCGGTTGCCATAATTGGCCTGATCGTCTACGGCTTCCGCCAAATCTTCCTGCTCCAGATTTAGATCCGCCAAAATGCGGGCGGCCAGACCGTCTTCCACAGCAAACAATCCCAGCAGCAGATGCTCGGTATTCAGATAGGTGGAATGGCGTTCTCGGGCATATTTCTCCCCGTAGGCCAAAGCCCTTTGGGCTTTTTCCGTCAGTCTTTGTACCATGCGGCCCATAACTTGGTTGGAACCGGCAAAAGCGCCGGATAGGATACCGCTGAGGCGGCTCAAACCTTCGCCGGTCAATAAGTTCAATTGGCCGGTGGCGGCGGCGCATTGTTCGCAGAGAAACAATTCCTCCCGCACATTATTGTTGATTCGTACTATTTTTACAGTGGCGTCCCGTTCGCCGCATCTTTGACATTTCATACTTGTTCCTCCGTATACTCTATGGCATATTTTTAACTGAAATCATCCCTCAGGAGTAACAACAATAAATTATTCAGCATATCGCCTCGTAATCGTTCTGGATCATCGCTTTCCTTTAGCAAATTTTCGTCGGTCAAAGCCAAAACCAACATGGCTTCTCTTTGCGTGAGGAATTCTTCCTCCGTCAAACGCTGAATCAGTTTTTCTCCCGCTTGCCGGGATACTCTTTGCCCTTTGGCGTTGTTCAGCAAGGCGATTAAATCGTTTCCGCCGGCTTTGCCCAGTTTAATAATGCGTACATAGCCGCCGCCTCCTCGGCGGCTTTCCACCAAATAGCCTTGGCTGCTGGAAAAACGGGTGGATAACACATAGTTAATCTGGGAGGGAACACACATAAACGTTTCCGCCAAATCACTGCGTTTTAATTCCAAAACGCCGTTTTCCGAAGCCGCCAACAGTCGCTTGATATATTCTTCGATTTGATTGGCGATGGTACTCACAATGCCGATGCTCCTTTTTGCGTCAAATTTTGACTGTCTTTGACCTTTTGACCATCTCTGACTTTATTATAACAGGGCGCCGGCTTTTGTCAAGAAAAATTTTTTTGCTGGCAAAGACATGGTTTGTAGGGGTTGGTATGGCGGGTGGTTGCTATGGCCGTTTGTTTGTTTTATGGCGGCGGTGGGAGGTTGGGGCATAAACCAGACGGTGTGCAGGGTATGCCGCGATAAATTTTTCCATATCCGCCGGTGTGTTTATATTCCACAATGTTTGGCAGATATCCAAATAATGGGTTTGGCATATATCCAATAGAGACTTCATGCTGCGTTTGCCAATGGCCAATTGTTGTGCTGCTTTTTCCAGGCAATGGCGGGCGTATACCGCGCATAAGGGGTGAATTTTGCCGTCTTTGCTACGGGGAACAACGATTTCTGCTTGGGTTTGCCATGCTTTATCCAACAAACGATGAATTAAAACTGTCGGTATAAGCGGAATATCGCAGGCTATGGCCAAATTATATGGTTGATGGGATGCGCTTAGTCCAGCATGCAAACCGGCCAATGGACCAGCATCTGCCAAAATATCCTGCACCGCTACTGCGTGGCTAAGCTCGGGTATGGGGCGGCCGGCAATGATGATTTCAGAAAATGTTATTTGCCAGCGGTGAAGATTTTCCACAACAACAGGCATACCGTCTAATTTCAAATGATTTTTATCCATGCCCAATCGGCAGGAATGGCCGCCGTTGATCAAAATGGCCGCATAGCAAGGCTGTGTATCCATAGCATTAGCTCCATCCACAGAATATTCGCGGCAAAGATTTTTCGCCGCAGTGCTGCTTTTGCCAATATTTCTGTAGCAGCCGGCTGAAAACCTGCCTTGCGCAAAAGAAAAGCCGGGACCAAAAACATGGTCCCGGCCGGGGGATAAATGGGGTTTTTTTACTGTGCTTCAAAGGCATCTTTGCCGGCGCCGCAAATAGGGCAAACCCAATCTTCCGGCAAGTCGGCAAAAGCCACACCGCCGTTTTCTGCGGGATCATACACATAACCGCATAAAGAACAAACATATTTTGCCATGATATAACCTCCTGTCTGCATATGGATTTAAGACAATATTTGAATCGCTTCTTCTTTGGCGATTTTTTGATCGATGGCTTTTTTCAATTGCATGGCTTTGGCGGTGGAACCGATTAAAATGGCGCCCTGCAATGTTTGATCCGGGGCAAAAAACAATTTGGCAAAGTTGTTGGCGGCTGTTTCCCGGTTGCTAAAATGATCTTCGCTGCTAATATTCCCCTGAGACCATATGCTTACGCCCATAGCATTGATAAAATACGGGGCGGGTTGCGGCCGGTATACGGCAGAACCACCGGCGGCGTTTTCTCCGGCTACGGCGCCTTGGGCCATGGATACCGGCCAGCGGCCCTCCAGCCGTCCCTGAAATTCCACGCAATCGCCGCAAGCAAAAATCGCTTGGTCATCGGTGGCCATATTTTCATCTACCACAATACCTTTAGCGCAGGTCAAATCGATATTCTTTGCCAAACTGATCACCGGTTCGGTGCCGGCAGCAAAAATCACCGCCGCCGCCTCGAAAGCGCGGCTGTCCGATAGCACGACTTTGGTTTCGTCGATATAAGATACGTCGCCGCGCAAGGCAATGCGCATGCCGGCGCTTTCGGCGATACGCAGGAAAAAAGCGGCGGCTTCCGCGTCCAGCTGCCGTTGCAGTAACCAATCGCCTCTTTCGACCACCACGACCGGCCGCCCTTCTAAGGATAAATGCCAAGCGGCTTCCAATCCCAGAACACCGCCGCCAATGACTACCGTTGGTCCGGGCAATTCCCGTAAGCGCCGAACGTCGGCCACGGTACGGAAGGTGGTTACCCGATCCTGATCGGAGCCGGGCAAAGAAGGCCGCCGTCCCCGTCCGCCGGTGGCGATAACCAAAGTATCGTAGTCTAAGCGGCTGCCGTCGGCCAATTTGATTTGCTTGGCTTGCCGATCCACGGCTACCACACGACCATTGACCGCTTGGATGTTTTTATCGATAAACCATTGATGATTGCGTACAAACAATTTTTCCAATGGGGTTTCGCCCAATAAATCATAGATTTTGGTGCGATAATAGGGGATGGTTTCTTCGCCGCAAATCAGATGGATTCTGGCTTCCCCATCTTTTTCCCGGGCGGCTTGTGCCGCCGATAGCCCGGCGATACCGCCGCCTATGACGATAATACGTTTTGCTTCCATTGGGGTATTTCCTCCTTTGATCACGACTTATACGGATTGTAGCAAAATGCCTAGCTGTTGTAAATTGGCGGCATCGTTTAGATAGGTAAGTAGATAAGAACCAAAAACGATTAAAAGTATGCCGCCAACCAAGAGTAGAATTAAGCTGATAATCAGTACGGCACGGAAAAAATTACGTTTGGAAGGATTTACTTTTCCACAGAATGCATAGATCAGCAGCATAATTATATAGGCAATCGGCGCCGCCAGACCGCTCATGTCCAGCCAAAACAGGCTTTTTAGAAAAGAGGCGGCGATAAAATAGAACAGCGCCGATACTGCCAGCGGGACGAATAACAGTAACAGAAAGGTGAGTATCCAATTGCCTACGCTGACCGGCGGAAATAGCGGATCCGGAGCGAAAAAGGCCGGCCGCGGTGGATTGGCAGCCTGTTGCGAACCATCTGTCGGTGGGGCAGGCGGCTGTTTGCCGTCCCGCGGAGCAAAAATATCCGGATGCGCCGGCATTTCCGGCTGATCAAACACAGCTCTGCGTTGAGGCATATTGGCTTCGGCTTTGGGCTGAGGCATATTGGCTTCGGCCTTGGGCTGAGGCATGTTGGCTTCGGCTTGAGGCTGAAATGGATTGGCCGGCGCTTTGGGCGCCGGTGTGACGGCGTTGGGTTTTATAGCCGCAGCTTCGGTTTCCGGCTTCTTATCCGCCGGCGGCGAAGCGTTGGTTGCCGTCTCTGTAGGCAAAGCAATGCCGCAATTCTCGCAAAAGGCGCTGCCGTCGGCAACGTTGCGACGGCAATTTGGGCATATCATACGCGTTCATCCTTTCCCATGGTTTGTAAGCGCAAAAGGTATAATTATAAGGATAATACCATAAAGCCATGCCTTCATTATATCGATAAACAGCTGCTAATGCAATATAAACATGAAAAAAGGGGCATGAAGTCATAATGATTTACGCAATTTTTTCCGCTTTCGTTTAGAGGGGCGTTTCCGCTAACCAGGCGGCCATTTGTTCCGCCATTTGTTTACGGGGTTCGTCGCCGGCTTGTCGGCGAATGGCTTCCACAATATCTTGCCGGCGATAGGCTACGCCGCATAGGGCGGCGGCAATATCGTCGATAAAAGCGGTATCCAAAGCGTCGGAATACAGTTGAGCCTGGCGAATCATGCCCTGCCGTGGATACAGATACATTTGTATATCTCCCCAGGGAAACCGATGGGCCAGCCGGCTTTCAAAGGGCGGGGCTTGGCCAAAAATCCATTCCCAAGAAGAAAATCGGCGATAATCGTCAGGCGAGCTTTCCTCGCGGGTATCCACCTGCCGGCAGGCGGCGCCGGAATAAGCGGCGGTAAAGGCGTGGATCAGGGCGGCCGCGACCCGGTCTACGCTGAGGGCGGGCTGCAGCTCCTGTAAATTGATAACTCGGGATCGTACCGAAACAATACCTTTGGCCTGCAGTTTTTGCGGCTGGGGATGTAAATATTCCTTCATTTTCATAAAGTCGCAATCAATAAGCAGGGTGCCATGATGCAGGGCATTTTCCCGGTTAAACGCATAAGCTTGGCCGGAGAATTTTCGCCCCGCGGCTAGGATATCGTTGCGTCCGCTAAGTTCCGCCTCAATCCCCAACCGGCTCAGAGCCTGGATTAGCAGGGCGTTGACCGCTTCTTGGCGATAATTTTGTTTGCCGGTGATAAAGGTATAATTCAAATTGCCCATATCTTGATATACCGCGCCGCCGCCGCTTAGCCGTCGGGCCAGTTGTCCGCCTTGGTCTGTCAATTTTTGCCAATCACATTCCAGCCAGGGGTTTTGCAGACGGCCCATCACCACGGCGCTGTGATTTTGCCATAAATATAGGATTGTCCCGCCGTTATGTTTGTCCTGAAAGAGCCGTTGCTCATAGGCTTGGTTGGCCCAAACGTCATCGTTGGTGGAAATATAAATTTCCCCGGTTTTGTCCATTGGGGTTCTCTCCTTCCCGATGGATTTTCTTCTGGTTTGCGTATATAGGCATTATAACATGTTTGGCCAAGAGGGTAAACCGGTCTTCTGACGGGATGAAATATTAAAGGAAAATTAATATTATTGCTATTGCATCTTTCAGATTTTGCCTTTATTATATAACATAATAAACGTGTCTATCTAATATATTAGGAAAGAAAATGCATAAAATAAATAAACAATTGTCGGAAAAACAAAAAAAAGCCATGTCTGCCGGGGCAATTGCAATTTTTATTTTGTTTACCCTCGCGGTCTTTTGGTTTGTCGGCCGACCAATGTTGGAGATGATCGGTCAACCGGAGCAATTTCGCCAGTGGGTGGATGGTCATGGTTTTTGGGGTCGCCTGGCGTTCATTGGTATGATGGTGTTGCAGGTTTTTATAGCCATTATTCCCGGTGAACCTTTGGAAATGGCGGCAGGATACGCTTTTGGTATGGTAGAAGGAACGTTTTTGTGCCTGATTTCCGTTACCATAGGCGGATATTTGGTGTTTATTTTTGTGCGCACTTGGGGAATGAAAGCAGTGGAAGTGTTTTTCCCTCGAGAGAAAATTCGCTCTCTGCGCTTTTTGCACCGTTCCCCCCGGCGGGACGCCTTGTTTTTTTTGATTTTTATTATCCCCGGCACGCCTAAGGATTTGCTTAGCTATGTGGCAGGGCTTACCGATATGAAGGTAGGGGTATGGTTGTTGATCAGTTCTCTGGCCCGCTTACCTTCGATTGTTACTTCCACCGTGGGCGGAGATGCTTTGGGTATGCAAAATTATCTGTTTGCAGCCGTTGTTTTTGCTATAACCTTGGCTATTAGCGGTCTGGGTTTGTTGATTTACCGGCGAATTTGCGCTGTGCAACGGCAAAAAAATGAGGCGGATCCGCCAGAAGAACAAATATGAAAATTTTTTGCGGCAAATAATGACGTTTAACGCCTGGCTTTGTTGAAGCCGGGCGCATTTTTTTGATGTTAGTCGGGAACGGATCGACTTGTCCAGACCTCTTTATGCTTATAGGAAGAGTATATGGACGGGTATAAAGGAGGTATACGTTGTGAAGAAGAGAAAATGGTTGATGGCGGCTATGGTTTTGCTTTGGTTTTTGCTATTAACGCCTTGGGGGTTGGCGGCGGAGGAAGATGTTGCCGACGCTCCTGCGTTCGTGCAAGTATCGATTGCCTATCCCCAGGGGGAAACCATGGAGTATCGGGATTTGGATTTAATTACTGCCCGCTATCAGGATGACAAAACGCCGATAGCCCTATCCCGCTATTATGACGGTTATTTGTGGGCCACCGTGCCGGCGGATTATGCCCAAAGGCCTATAGAAGGATTTATTGGGCAGAAACAAACATTTACCGACGATACCGATGACGCTTTTGAGTTTTATTTGATGGAAGAATTAACGCCCTCCGGGGTGATCCAGGGAGATGCGCAAGGTCGGGCTTTGCCCTATGCGACGATTTGCCGTAGCGAAGCGGTGGTGATGATTATGCGCATGTTGGGTTTGCCGGCGGCGGAAAATTCGGCAAACGGCGGTTATCAGGATGTGCCGGAGGATGCCTGGTATGCGTCTTGGGTGGCCGCCGCCCAACAATGGGGTATCGTCGCCGCCGATGATCGATTCTATCCCCAACGGCAAGTCAGTCGGGAAGAATTCATCGTTATGCTGGCTCGGGGACTATGGTTGGCAGGTATGCGAAACCAGCCGGAAGAAACCGATATAGACGAATTGATGCAACAATTGTCTCTGGAAGATGCGGCGGCAATATCTTCTTGGGCTCGTCCGGCTTATGCCTCTTTGAATAGTTATATTCTTACCTTTGCAATGGATATGGAGGAATCCGGCCAGGGAGACGCCTACCGGCAGTTGTATTATGCAAAGCCTCAGCAACCGGCGCTTCGCTATCAAGCCGCTTCTTTGATATGGCGTTGCATGGAGGCGTTCCAGGTTTATCCTTCCCAGCTGGCGGTGGAGTATGGTTTTGATCAGGCCATGCCCGTGATTGATGGTTCCACATCCACCTATCCCTACACCCAGGCGGTATATAATCAGCTGTTCCGTAGCGGCGATAACCATTTGGATAAACCTGCCGCCCACAGCAAAAGCCATGCTTCTTATGAGCGGCTGATTGCCGGCGAAGTAGATATGCTGTTTGCTTCCGTTTATCCAGCCAGCGATATTGTGGCTCTGGCCAAAGAACAGGGTGTGGAGTTGGAGCTGATTCCCATTGCTTATGATGCGATGATTTTCTTTACCAATGCAGACAACCCGGCGGTGGGCTTAACTTCCCAACAAATTCACAATATTTATGTGAACGACGCTTATGATAATTGGCAGCAAATCGGCGGTCCGGATGCGTTGCTTTATCCCTATTGCCGCAATAACGATAGCGGTAGCCATGCCCAGATGGAAAGGCATTTCCTTAACGGTCAGGAAATCAATGAACGGATTCGCCAGGAAACTACATCGGTTTCCATGGCCAATGTGTTAACCGATGTGATGGGGGCGCAGACCAGTCAGCCTTTAGGCTATGCCTTGGGCTATAGCATTTATTATTATTTTTATAATATGGATATGTTTTATGATACCGTCGATAATTTGAAACTGCTGGCCATCGACGGCGTATATCCCAACGAAGAAACCATTGCCGACGGCAGTTATCCTTTGGCCAATTATAACTATATTGTGCTACGCAAGGATACGCCTAAGGACGCTCCCAGCCGGAAAATGGTGGAGTTTATGCTTAGCCCCGCCGGGCAGGCCTGTGTGGAAAACGCCGGCTTCGGCCCGTTGAATCGTCCTTAGATCATAATATAGGCCATAATGTAGATGACTGCGTTTATGCTTTATCGCAGCAAATGCCGGCAAGCCGCCTGTTTTAGGCGGCTTGTTTTTGCCTATATCCGCGCCGCTTGCCTTTGCAGGAGCGCGTTTGGCTTGGCAAATATGCTGGGAAAAAGTGATTTTACCTCTTTGCAGATGGTGGGAATTGTTTTATACTATATGAATAGATAAAGTTTACATGAATAGATAGTGTTTATCGCGAGCGGCCTTTGTTGCGACGTGGGTTCATCCCTCTACAAGTGAAGACGTTTAGCGGCGGGCGATTTTGGCGATGGCGGCGGCGGCACGTTTGACTTCGCGCATGGTATTGAACCAGCCGGGAGAAAGGCGAACCGTGCCTTCTTCTAGGGTGCCTAGGGTTTGATGGGCCAAGGGGGCGCAATGGTAGCCGGAACGCACGGCGATATGGTATTCCGCATCTAATAGAGCGGCTACTTCCCCAGCGGTTTTATTGGCTAGCGTGAACGAAACTACCGGCAATAACAGCGGGTCTTTTTCCATTGGCGTTTGTAGCGTTACGCCTTTGATACAGGATAGGTCTTCCAGTAGGCGTTGGCTGAGCCGTTGGCAATGGCCGGCTAAGGTTTCCCGGCCGATGTCTTGGATAAAATCATAAGCCGCATTCAACGCCGCTATGCCCAAAGTATTTAAGCTGCCGGATTCCAGATGGTCGGGATAAAAATCCGGTTGTTGCGGCATTTCGCTTTTGTTACCGGTGCCGCCATAGATAAAAGGACGAAGAGATACGTTAGGCGAAACGTATAAACAGCCGCTCCCCGGCAGACCGTACAAATATTTATGTCCAGCTACGGCCAGTAAATCGATATGATCCCGTTCTACGTCCACATCCAACAAGCCGGCGCTTTGGGCTGCGTCCACCAAAAAAGGCACGCCCCGGCTTTTGGCCAGGGCGCCTATGGCGGCGATAGGCTGCACCGCGCCGTTGACGTTGCTTCCATGTAAACAGGCGATCAATGCGGTTTCTGGCCGGATGGCTGCAGCAAAATCTTCGGCGCGCACAAAACCTTGGGCGTCGGCCTGGATTTTGCTGACGGTGATCTTGCCTTCTTGCGCCAAAGCCGCTGCCGGTCGCCACAAAGCGTTATGTTCCATGCCGGAAAGAATCAGATGATCCCCTGGTTTGAGCAGCCCAAACAAAGCCATGTTCAAACTGGTGGTAGCGCCGGCGGTGAAGATCACGCGTTTCGGTTGGGATATATGGAATAAGCGCGACAGCTTTTCCCGGGTTTCGTCCACCATGAAAGAGGTTTGCTTGCTCATTTGATAACAACCTCGCCCGGGATTGGCGCCGAATTTATGGCAGGCCAAATTTAGAGAACGTATCACCGACGCCGGTTTGGGATGAGAACCGGCGGCATTGTCTAGATATATCATAAACATTCCTCGCTTTCACCGATAATGGGGTAGAGCTTTTCCTCTCGTTTATATCATATGCCCGACGATGAAAAGCGGTGATGGAATCTTTAATATAGAAATGACGCGTTGATAAAATGGAGGAACGAATATGACTACGGCGGTTTTGGCTTGTGAAATTTTGAAATATGAAGTAGAAGCGGCGCGGGAAAAGGTGAATTGTCCGTATCCGGTGATTTATTTTGACGGCGGTTTGCATTCCCATCCGCCTAAATTGCGTCAGGAAATTGAAAAACAATTGGCGGCCTTGCCGCCGGAAGTAGATACGGTATTATTGGCTATGGCTTTATGCGGCAATGCCATTGTCGGTTTTGCCGCTCCTTGCCGCTTGGTTGTGCCGCGTATGGATGATTGCGCCACTATCTTTTTGCACAGAGATGATAAACGCTATGCCAACCTTAAAGAAATTGGACATTTATATCTCAGCTATGGCTATATTCATGTAAAAAATTTTGTTCAAGATGAGTATGAGTATGCCTTAAATAAATATGGTCCCCGGCGCTGTCAAAAATTGACGGAAATGATGTATAAAGATTATGTTTCCGTAGACGTGATGGACAGCGGCGCCTATGATTCCTATGATCCGCAGTTTCTTGCGGCAGTGGAAAAAGTGGCGGATATTGTGGGGTGCCCCTATTGTCATGTGCCTGCCAGCAACTTGGTTTTGGAAAAATTATTGTCCGGCCGATGGGATGAACAGTTTATGGTTGTGGAAAAAGGACAGATTCTGCAAACCGAACAATTCTTTTAATCCTGTATCATTTGGCATAGTGGTTTGTGCTGATCTGGTTTGGGAAGATACAGTGAAAATAATGGAGTATATTTTTCGCCAAAGCTACGTACAGATATATTGTTTTCGACATCAGAGGTTTTTGCAGTCTATCGCGGCAGAATCTGTACCCATGAAGATGATGGCCATCTGGCGGATACTTTACCTCTGATATAGGAGGTATCCAATTGCGGGTAAGGGTGTTTTCTTGTGAATGAATAAGGATAAAGCCTGTGCTGCTCTTGGCAGAATACGCTTTTTATAGTATAATCAGAAATAATGCTATGAGCTGATAAAATGGCTGTTGACGAGAAAAAATTCTTAAAGACCGGTTTTTGCCAGAAGATTATGCAAAATGAGGAGCAGAGTAGAATATTACAGGGAGGTAGATCTATGTTTTCTGCGGCGGATTGCCGAAAAGTAGCGCGGCAGGCTTTGGCTGGTAATTGGGGTTGGGCGATACTGATTTCTTTTGTTTCCATGTTGTTGAGCGTCGGCGTTAGCCAATATTTTAGCGATTTACTGGATGTGGCAGAGCAAACCATCATTCATCATGTTCCTTTTTATTTCCCCGTGAATTGGAATCTGCTGTGGGCGGCGATTTCCTTTCTTTTTTGCCAGGTGATTTTATTAGGCGCCGCTTTGTTTTTTATCCAAGTTGTTTTAGGTCAGGCGCCCCATGTAAAAGTGATGTTTTCCCGTTTTTCCATTTGGCCCAAGGCTTTGGGTTTGTATATTTTTATGGGCTTTTTTGTATTTCTCTGGTCGTTATTGCTATTGGTGCCAGGCATAATCGCCAGTTTTCGCTATTCCATGGCCGTCTATCTAATGGCGGAAAATACCGATTTGGGTATACGGGAAGCGGTGAATCTATCCAAACAAATGATGCAGGGAAATAAAGGACGGCTGTTCTGCCTGTACATAAGCTTTATCGGTTGGGCTTTGTTATCCGTAGTTACGTTTGGCATCGGGCTGTTTTTCCTGGCGCCGTATATGAACGCGGCTACCGCGGCTTTTTATCTAAATTTGCAAAATAGGGTAACGCTTGCCGATGCGCCGCAGCCGGCAAAAGATCAGCCTGCTTTGGAAGATGTGGAAAACACTGTAGAAAAAACGACGGATTAGCCGCGAAAACGATGGTTGGCATTATGGTTGGAAGGTAGAGGCGATGGTTTGTATGCAAATCGGATTTGACCCGCAATTATATATGGAATTGCAGACCAAATATATTAAAGAGCGGATAGAAAAGTTTAATAACAAATTATATTTGGAATTTGGCGGCAAATTATTTGACGATTATCATGCCGCCCGGGTATTGCCCGGCTTTGAGGCGGACGCCAAAATCAAATTGTTGCTGGAATTAAAGGATATTACGGAAATCATTTTCGCTATATCGGCGGCGGATATAGAAAAGAATAAAATTCGTGCCGATATCGGTATCAGCTACGATATGGACGTTCTGCGCTTAATTGATAATTTGACCGGTTTGGGGTTGACTATCAATTCTGTGGTGATCACTCAATATACCGATCAGGTTGCAGCGCTGATGTTTCGCAACCGTTTGACAGCCCGGGGAATCAAAACGTATTTGCATGGTTTGACCAAAGGATATCCTTCCGACGTAGCTACTATCGTTAGCGAAGAAGGTTACGGCGCCAACCCCTACATAGAAACCACCCGTCCTTTGGTGGTGGTGACCGCCCCCGGTCCCGGCTCCGGAAAATTGGCCACTTGCCTCAGCCAAATTTATCATGAGCAAATGCGGGGCGTGGAGGCGGGATATGCCAAGTTTGAAACGTTTCCCATTTGGAATATTCCCCTTAAACACCCTGTAAATTTGGCTTATGAGGCGGCTACGGTAGATTTACGGGATTTTAACGCTATAGATCCGTATCATTTGGAGGCATATGGCGAAACCACCGTCAATTATAACCGGGATATCGAGATGTTTCCCGTGGTGAAAGCGGTATTGCAACGGGTATATGGTAAGGATATTTATAAATCTCCTACCGATATGGGGGTGAATATGGCCGGCCGCGCGATCGTAGACGATCAGGCGGTGCGCCAAGCCGCTCAGCAGGAGATTATCCGCCGCTATTTTAAAATCCGCTGCCAAGTGCGTCAGGGTTTGGCCGATAAAGACAGTGTGGAGCGAATCGAAACGATTATGCAACAATTGGGCCTACGGGAGGAGGATCGGGCCGTGGTGTTGCCGGCGCGGGAAAAAGCCGCGCAAAGAGGGGTAACCGCTATTGCTTTTCAACTGCCAAACGAACGCATTACCACCGGGCGGGCTTCCCAGTTGATGAGCGCCGCCGCTTCCGGGGTGATCAACGCCATCAAATCCTTGGCCGGTATCGGCGATCCGATTCTGCTGCTTTCGTTGGTGGTTTTGGAACCGATTATCAACATGAAAAAACAGGTGCTGAACAGCAAAGATTCCGCGCTCACCCTGGGAGACGTACTGATCGCTTTGTCCCTATGCGCCGCTACCAGTCCCACGGTGGAAATGGCGATTCAAAAACTTACTTTGCTTAGAGGTTGCGAAGCCCATTGCTCGGCGATGATTCCTGCCGCGGAAGAGGATATGCTGCGTCGATTAGGCGTTAATTTTACTTGCGATCCGGTATATACCAACGATACCCTATATCAGGATTTCTAACCGCTGATCAAAAAAACGGCCCCGTTTAGACCATGCTCCAGATGCTGGTTTGAGGCGGGGTTTTGTTTTGGTCGCGCCCTTGTGCTGCTGATACGAATATATACTTTTGCCGCCGGTTTCCAGGAAGCCCAGTCTTTCAACTATACGAAAAAAGCTTTGACCGTTTGGGGTCAAAGCTTTTTTAGTCTACTTTTGCCGCAACTTCTGAAGTTTGCGGATTGGCATCAGACTGGATTGCAGGATGGTTTCCGCCGGCGTCGTATGGATAGCGGCGCCGCAACGGCTTGCGCTACGCTCAAGAGATTCGGTTTACAGACCGTATTTTTTCTTGAATTTATCGACACGCCCGCCCTGTTCCACCAAAAGGCGTTTGGAGCCGGTGTAGAAGGGATGGCATTGAGAGCATACCTCTACTTTAATTTCTTTTTTGGTAGAGCCGGTTTTAAAACGGGCGCCGCAAGAACATACCACTTCCGCTTCTTGGTATTTGGGATGAATACCCTCTTTCATGCTGGTCACCTCTTTCTTATCGAATCCGCCGAAAAGAATCGGCCAAATTATTGTATCATAGAGCCTTCCATTTGTAAAGGTTTTATTGGAATTAATTTTTTCCGTTTTCCCGACGCAAAGCGGCCAAAATTTGTGTTTTCCATTCGACGAAGGCAGGGCTGATGGTAAAACTTTCGTCCCGTTCTCCGGTATAATCCACAATGATTTGCCGGCAGATTCGCCCTGGCTGGCCGGTTAAGATATAGATCCGGTCGGCTAGTTTCAACCCTTCGTCAATGTCATGGGTGACCATAAACGAGGCGGTGCCGCGGCTGACCACCAAACGGCGGAACCAGCGGTGCATCTCATTTTTGGTCAAGGCGTCCAATGCGGAAAAAGGTTCATCCATCAGCATAATTTGATCGTTAAACAGATAGCTGCGCAGCAAGGCTGCCCGCTGTCGCATACCGCCGGAAAGTTGGGCGGGGTATTTTTCCGCTGTTCCTGCTAAATCAAATTCGGGCAGCAGCGCTTCCACCTGCTTGCGGGCTTCCTTTTTGCCGACTCCTCGTAAACGCAGGGGCACGGCGGCGTTATCCGCCACCGTGCGAAAAGGCAAAAGTAAATCTTTTTGTTGCATATAGGCAACTTTGCCGCTTTGTCCGGTAATATCCTCGCCGGCCAGCAGCACCCGGCCGGTTTCCGGTCGTTCCAATCCGGAAAGGATATTGAACAAAGTGGTTTTGCCTACGCCGCTTTTTCCCAGAATACATACGGTTTCCCCTGGGTAGAGTTCTACGTTGATTTCGGAAATTACCGGCTGTCCCTGAAAGCTTTGGCTGATATCTATACCTTGCAAAATCGGTTTATTGGGGCAGGTAGTCATTGGTATATCCTTCCGCGCCGATTTCCCGGCTGATCAGGCCTTGATCATAGAACCAATCGTTAAAGGTTTGCCAACGAGCTTCGTCGATATAGCCCCAATAGGGCGCGTCATCCTGATAGAGGGGAGAGATGATTTCCTGGCTTTTGTCAACCAATTCCTCATTCAGTTCCGGTGCGGCTTCGCAGAGAATATCCGCGGCTTCCGCCGGATTCTCCGCTGCAAATTGATAGCCCTTAGAGGTGGCGGCCAAGAAAGCTTTGGCAACGTCCGGTTGTTCTTCTAGGAATTGATTGCCGGCGATCAATACCGGAGTATAATAATCCAATTCCGGCGCCACATCCCGGAAGCGGATGGCATTGTATTCCAGGCCGGCCAAATCGAACATGGGCAATTCCCAAGCTTCATATACCCATACCGCATCCACGTCGCCGCCTTGCAGCAAGCCGATGGCGTCCACGCCGGGGGCGGGAACCACGTTTACCGTGTCAAAATCGCCGCCTTGAATTTCCATGCATTGCCGTACCACCGCCAGTTCCGCCAAAGCGCCCCAAGAGGCATAGGTGGCGTTTTCCAAATCTTTAAAGCTGGTGATGTTGCTTTCTTTCAAAGAAATCAAAGTGGAGGTGTTGTGATCGATCACTGCCGCTACTGCGGTAATCGGCAGCGGTTCATCCGCCGCCAAAGCGCTGGCCAATACTTCCTGGAAGCTGACGCCAAACTCGGCTTGGCCGGTGGCTACCGCCATTTCCGTACCGTCTTCCGCCGGTTGCAGGATATCCACATCCAGGCCCGCTTCTTCATAGTAGCCTTTGGCCAAAGCCACATATACGCCGGTGTGATTGGTATTGGGCGTCCAGTCCAACATCAGGGTTACCGGAGTTAATGCGTCCACATCATTATTGGCTTCCCCATCATTGACATCGCTGCTTTCCGCGCAACCGCTTAAAGAAACAACGATACACAGAGCGATTACCATAAAACCAAATATCTTTTTCCAATTCATAATGCTTCTCCTTTGCTATAACATTTTGTGCCGCTATATGTAAATAGCGTTTATTTTAGCCTTTTCCAAGGCATGGAACGCTTTTGCAATATATCCACCGCTTTAATCAACAGCAGGCTAAGTAGGCTGACAACGATAATCACCGCAAACATTTTATCGTAAGAAAAGGCGTTGCGGGCCCGGGTCATATACACGCCCAGGCCTTGATTGCCGCCCAGCCATTCGGCGATTACCGCGCCGACGATGGCATAGGCGACGGCTATACGTAAGCCGGCAAAAAAACTGTCTAAAGCGGCGGGCAACTTAACCTGAAAAAGAATTTGCCGTTTGTTGGCCCCCATAGAGCGATACAGACGAATAATATCATCATCCACCCCCTGTAAACCGGTAAGAAGGCCAATGGCTAAAGGGAAAAAGCAGGTGATAAAAATCAAAGCCGCTTTGGGTAAAATGCCATACCCTAGCCATAAAACCAATAGCGGCGCAATGGCCACCGGCGGCACCGTTTGGCTCAACACCAACAGCGGATAGAGAGAACGGCGCAGAAAGCGGCAGCCGTCCATCAACAAAGCCAGAAAGAAGGCGGTGGTTACCGCCGCTGCCAAACCGTATAAGGATTCTTGGAGGGAAACCTTGGCATGACTCAATAGCAAGGGAATATCGCTAAATAAGGCCACCACCACTTTGCCGGGGGAAGGCAACATAAAACCGGGAACCACTTGCAACCAGCAGAGAATTTGCCAAAGCAGAATAAACAAAACAATAAAGCTTAAAGGATATAATTTATCGATAATGGAAGCCAGAGTTTTTTTCTTCATTATTGTGAAAACTCCTTGTAAAAACTCCTTTGGACAAACAAATGGACAAACAAAAAAACGCAAGGATAAAACCTTGCGCAGAAAATAAGCCGTTCTTTTCCCTACGCCGGTATTATCCGGATCAGGTTATGGGTCAGAGGTGCTTTAACCTCACTCTCAGCCGGATTGCTCCAGCGCCCCTGCTATCGAATTGGAACGACTAATATTATAAGACAGGTTTATGGATTTGTCAAGTTGGTGTAAAGGCGTGCATAGGCCGTTGCAGCGGCGGAACCGACCGCCAGCCGAAGGTTGAGTCAATTGGCTATAAAAAGCAAATAACCCCATTTTGCGGCCGCAAAACGGGGTTATTTGGTGGCAAAATTTATAGTCCTTCGCCGCCATGTAAAGTTTTACCTTGCGCCAGCAGGTATTCAATGGCGCTGGTTGCGGCGATCGCGCCGTCGGCGGCGGCGGTCACCACCTGGCGCAAAGGGGTGTCCCGGCAATCGCCGGCGGCGTAGACGCCCGGGCGGGAAGCGGCCATCTTTTCGTCGACGATAATAGCGCCGTTGCCGCTAAGCTCCAGTTGATCCTGTAAAAATTCCGTTTGCGGATTGATGCCCACCGCCACGAATAAACCGGCTATGGGGAGAGTGCGTTGCAAATCCGTAATCGTGCTTTGTAAAACCAAGCCCTGCAATTTGTCTTCGCCAATCAATTGCCGTGGCACATGACTCATGATCGTTTCGATATTTGCGGTTTGCTTGACCCGTTGTTGCAGGATATAGCTGCCGCGGAAAGCGTCCCGGCGATGAATCAAATAGACGCGGGAAGCATAATTGGCCAACACCAAGGCGTCGGTTAAGGCGGTGTCTCCGCCGCCCACCACCGCCACCGGCTGATCTCGATACAAAGCCCCGTCGCAGGTGGCGCAATAACTAACGCCTTTGCCGGTTAACCGTTCTTCCCCGGCCAGGCCAATCTTGCGGGGGCTGGCCCCGGTGGCGATGATCACCGTTTGGGCGGGATAACGGTTTTTCGCGCTTATGACCGCCTTTTCTTCTTCCTGCAGTTGTAAGCCGGTAATCGATTCATAGCAAAATTGCACGCCGAAACGGCTGGCTTGTTCCTGCAAGGCAATTACGAAATCCACGCCGCTTACGCCTTGGGCAAAGCCGGGATAATTTTCCAAAAGGCGAATTTTGGCGGATTGCCCGCCCGGCAAAAAACTTTCAAAAACGGTAACCTGGCAACCGCCGCGGGCGGCATACATGCCGGCGGTTAAACCGGCTGCCCCACCGCCGATGATGGCGATATCGATCATGGTTTTACGCCTCCTCTATAAAGGTCAGCAGGTCTTGTTTGGGTTTTAAACCGATGGATTGGGAAACGGCTTTGCCGTCTTTGAAGACGATTAAATTGGGTATGGTCATCACCTGATATTGACGGGCCAATTCCGGCTGTTCATCCACGTTTACTTTACCCACTTTTAAATTGCCGGCCGCTTCTTCGGCAATTTGATCTACAATAGGGGATAACATGCGGCAGGGACCGCACCAGGTTGCCCAGAAATCTACCAAAACTTTGCCCTTGGCCTGCAAAACTTCTTCCTGAAAATTGTCTTTGGTAATGGTTAATACGCTCATGGTGAAACCTCCTTAATCGAATTTATACAGACGGCGGTTTATGAGCCGGCGGCGGTGCAAACGTCAACCCAAACGCCGCCGGTTAATAGACTTAATTCCTCCGTTGCCACCTTCACCGCATTATTGGCGGCGCCGGCGGCAGGATATACATATGAAAAAGCCCGTAGGCTTTCGTCCAAATATACGGGCAGCGGCGTCGCTAAGCCAAAAGGGCAAACGCCGCCTACCGGATGTCCGGTTAAGGCCAAGGTTTCTTCCGCAGAAAGCATTTTGGCCTTGCCATGGAAATATGCTTTAAATTTGCGATTGTCCAAACGGCTTTGGCCGCCGGCTACCAAGAGTATGGGCTGCTCTTTGACGCGAATGGCCAAAGTTTTGGCGATTTGCGCCGGCGGCGCGCCTACCGCCGCCGCCGCTAATTCCACGGTGGCGCTAGAGACGGCAAATTCCTGTATCGTTAAATCCGGCCGGCCGATTTTTTGAAAATACTCTTTTACCGCTTGGCTGCTCATAATCTTCTCCCAGAATAGTATGATGGTTTTTATCCATTCTATTATTGTCATTTTTTTCCTCTTTTGTCAATATCCTAATAAAAATAATTCCTATGAAAATAACGGTCGGTTTTTATCCGTTTGAAGTGAAAAATAAAGATTGTATATTTTCCCTCAGTTTGTTATAATAAAAAAACGGTATACGGTACCGAATATTTTGTTTTTAAGTTTACCGTGCAGGACGGGGCGGTAGCGGCGCCCTGTAACCTTCAATCCGCTATAGTAGGGTCCATGCTTCGGCCTCGGGCAAGCCTTGTGGGGTCAGCCTTGAATAAGCGGCGTTGAGAATCGGGTCCCGCGCGGCGGGCTGCCGCGAACCCCGTCAGGTCCGGAAGGAAGCAGCGGTAAGGGGATTTGTCCCGGGCGCCGCGGGTTCGCCTGGTTTGAGCCGGCTGTTCAATCCGCGCCCGGAAGGTTTTGTTCAAAGCCAAGCGCACGGTAATAAAAAAAACGTCCATTGTTTACAATGGACGTTTTTTTTATGCCTTTATACGGGGCGACGAGCCCCAACGGTTATCCTTTAATAGGTTTCGTCGAAGATGCGTAAAGCTT
>CASEQE010000077.1 GCA_949289995.1 uncultured Peptococcaceae bacterium | reverse complement strand
ATCATATTGTTCATCTGTAACAGCCTCCAACCATTGCGTGCCGCTTTGTTCTCCAGGAATTTCCACAGCCAAATGGGAAAACCAGGCATCAGGCTGGGCGCCATGCCAATGTTTGACCCCGGCAGGAATGTTCACCACATCGCCAGGATTCAACTTTTGTACTGTTTGCCCTGCCGCTTGATAGTATCCCCGGCCGGCCAAAACGATTAACATCTGACCGCCGCCGCTTTGGGCCTGGTGAATATGCCAATTGTTTCGACAACCAGGTTCAAAAGTTACATTATACACCCCAACTTGGCAGGTAGAAAGAGGATACAAATAGCTTTTGCCCACAAAATAAGCGGAAAATTGATCATTAGGTGCACCAATAGGAAAAACCATCTGCCGTTGATGCAGAGCTTTTCCATCTGTTACTTCATCGTCCTCCATCCAGACCGCCTTAGCCATACGAAAAGCAGCCCAGGCCTTGGGCCAACCTACATAAAACGCTCCATGCGTAAGGATTTCAGCAATTTCCTGCCGACTAACGCCATTCTGCTTGGCATTTTGCAAATGATATTGAAAAGAAGAATCTATTAACCCTTGCGCCAGTAAGGCCACAACCGTCACCAAGGAACGATCCCGCAAAGACAACTTATCTTCCCGGCTCCAAACTTCACCGAAGAGCACATCATCGTTAAGGCTTGCAAATTTGGGCGCAAATTTGCCCAGAGCCTCTTTACCGGCTGTTTGTTTTTGTATCGTCATGCCAATCCTCCTTTGTCGGTAAATCAACTAAATGAACGTCAATTACCGCGTATCATCATCCCGCTTGTTTCATGTAAGCGCCCCATAAGCCATCGCCCCATCTGCCAACCTTTTGCAGGTAAGCTTGATTGCAAAATATATAGCGGCAGCGTAATTCTTGACAACATGGATTTCATCGCCGCTACGCCGGCGCTTATGGATTCATCCATTTAACCTGAATTAGCCACGACTTCCGCCGTATGTCTATATTGTAATCCATTTGCCCGCCAATAACCAATACTCTCTTTTTATTTCATGTCATGCCTTGTAAGCATAAGATAATTTTTATATACTATTATTCAGAAACAAAATGCCGAGGAAACATATCTATGGAATTGAGAGTATTGCGATATTTTTTGACCGTGGCCCATACCGGTAACATTACCCGGGCCGCCGATCTATTGCATATCACCCAACCTACATTGTCTCGTCAAATTCGCAGCTTGGAAGATGAATTGGGGCAACGTCTATTGATACGCAATAGTCATAGCGTCTCCCTAACCACAGAAGGTATACTATTATGCAAACGGGCGGAAGAAATCTTCGATTTAGTCGAAACAACTGAAAAAGAAGTATCGCAAGCGCAACATATCCCGGCGGGGGACGTCTATATAGGAGCCGGTGAAACAGTGGGTGTACGACTTTTGTTGCAAGCCGCCCATTGTTTGCAAAACCAATCTCCGCATATCCATTTCCATATTTTGAGCGGAGACGGTGATGACGTTTGTCAACGGCTGGATCAAGGTTTAATCGATTTTGGCCTCGTATTCGATCCGATTGATACGACAAAATATAATGCCGTCCCTCTTCGTCACCAAGATATTTGGGGGGTATTAATGCCCAGAAACAGCCCTTTGGCGACAAAACAACGTATTACGAGGGAAGACTTAATCGATAAACCGTTAATTCTTTCTCGCCGTACCACAGAAACTTCCCCTTTGGGTCAATGGTTGGCTATGCCTTTTTCTCAACTAGCGATTGCCGCTACTTATAATCTGGCCTTTAACGGCTCGTTAATGGTTGAAAGCGGCATGGGCTATTGCCTATGTTTGGATCATATTATTAATGTTTCCGGCTCCTCACATTTAGATTTTCGTCAATTGGAACCGGCATTAGCAGCTAGAACACATATTATTTGGAAAAAATATCACGCTTTTTCTGCTGCTGCAGCGGCATATTTGGAAAAATTATTAGCTATCATATCAAACTAATGTTTTTGCCGCTACACC
>CASEQE010000076.1 GCA_949289995.1 uncultured Peptococcaceae bacterium | reverse complement strand
CCTGGTGCTTGATGGCCGCTACCTCCAGTTCCAGGAGCCGGGCCAATTCGCTGGGCAGGGGATCACCCCGCTGCTTGTTGCTGTTCCGCATTTCACGGACGGCCTCAAGGTCGGTCATATCCCGGACGATACAGGGCATTTCCTCCAGCCCAGCCCGTCCACTGCCGTGGTGGCGGCGGTGGCCCGCGATGATCTCATAGCCCTTACCGTCCTTTTCCGGGCGGACAGTAGCGGGGGTCATTACGCCGTGTATCTTGATGGTGTCCACCAGATCGTCCATCGCCCGGTCATCCTGCACCTTGTAGGGGTGTTCCCGGAAGGTATGGAATGGGTGGAGCTCGGACAGTTTCAGATAGACGATTTTGGTTTCTTCCACCGGGCGAGGCGGAACAGGGGGCACCGGCGGCAGGTCAATCTTCGGTGGCTCAGGGGCGGACTCCTTGGCGGGTGCTGCTTTCGGTGTTTTTATAGCCTTACCGGGTTTAGCGGCCGGGGCACCTCCGGGCCCTTTTTTCTTGCCTTTTGCGTCCGTGCCATCTCTGGACACTTTGTCCAGAACTGAGGGCCGGGCCCCATCGCGGGCCGCCGTGTCAACCTTGGACGGGCGACCCGTGTGGGACTCCGCCGTTTTTCCCTGTTTGCTAGCGCCTGCCTCCGGTTTTGCCTTGGGCGGACGGCCCCGGCGTTTCTGGTAGGGAGCTGCCTCCGGTGGTTTATCAGCCGCATTGGGAGCGATGAGATCTTTATCGTTGTGATCGGCAGCGGCTTTGATGCCGGACAAGTCAATCACCTTACCGGCAGGGGCGGGAGGATCGCTTGTCTCCGGGGGAGCAGCTGCCTCCAGGGACTTAGTATCCTCCGGGCCTGTATTTAGTTTGTCATCTGCCATTTACTAACCTCCTTCGTGATGGCATGAAAAAAGCCGGCCCAATGGCTGGCTTGTGAGGGAGTATCACTCCTTTCTCGTATTGATATATAAAAAAGCCACCTAAAGTCCTATTTGGTGGTCAAATATGCGTAATGTGAACTTGGAAAATGTAGAATTTGGTAGTTGCGTGTGTTATAATCAAACATATTAAGATATTTGGAGTAACAAAGAGACTTGGCTAACTAAAATAATTTTGTAGTTTGCATTGAATGATTGCAATAAAAGCTGAGAAGGAGTTATCAATATGTCCAATCATCAAGCAACTGAACAAATGTTGGGTTATCTATATCAGGTGCGATATGCGCTAGCCTTGCTCTTAGAAAATGAAAACCCGGATTACCAAATTACCATTGAAAAATTTGATGATGTTGCATTTGACAAAGATGGTCGCCCAGTCCAGCGTATTCAGCTTAAGCACCATATTAAGCATACAGGCAATTTAACAGATAATAGTACGGATTTGTGGAGAACCTTGAAAGTATGGATAGATACACTATCTGATAATCCAGATGTACTAACTGAAACGGAATTTCTTATTATTACAACTGCAGTTGCACCAGAAAATACAGCTGCATCGTATCTGAAAAAAGGAAATAACCGAAATACAACTGTAGCATATGAAAAATTAAAAGCAGTTTGTGCTGAATCAGAAAATAAAGAGCATCGTAAATATTATGATGCATTTTTAAAATTTGATCAATCAAAAATTACGAAATTATTTGAACATATTTATGTTATTGATGGTGCTAGCAATATTGTTGATGTTGAAAAAATATTTAAGAAACAGATTCGATATAGTTGCATCCCAAAACATGAGGATCTTATTTGTGAGCGGTTAGAAGGTTGGTGGTACCAGAAATCAATAGAGGCGCTGTGTTCTGATGATCCCATCTTTATCACCCAAAATCAAGTCAGATCATTTATAGTTTCTATAAGCCAAGAATATAGCAATGACAATTTGCCTATTGAAGATATATTTGACATTGATAATTTACAAGAACAAGAAAATGTGTTAAGTGAAAATGAGAAAATCTTTTACGAACAACTCAAACTAATTTGTTTGGGGAACCTTCGTATGAGAACAGCATTGAGGGATTACTATCGCGCATTTCAGCAAAGAGCCTCTTGGGTGAGAAACGATCTGTTATATGTAAATGAACTTGAAAAATATGAGAAACGATTGATAGATGAATGGGAACATTCCTTTGCAGAAATGCAAGACGATTTATGTCAAAGTGCGACCGTTACAGAGGAAGAAAAAATTAGTGCTGGGCGCAAATTGTTTTCTGAAATGGAAAAGAAAGATATTCGCATAAGACCAAAGTGCCAAGAAGCCTTTGTAATGCGCGGAAGTTATCATATACTTGCCAATCAACTTAAGGTTGGGTGGCACACGGATTTCTATACTCGATTGAAGCACCTGCTTAATACATAAAAGGGGGGCGACTTGTTTGAAAAAGTGGAGTATGCGCGCACATGAAGTGGCATATCTTCTTAACCCTGCTTTTTGTGGAAGAATATTATATTCAACTATTAAAACATATAACCAGACTGCAAAGAGATCATTTCCATTTCCACTTATATATTTGGTTTTACCCCTTGTCCTACATAGAGAAACGCGTACTAAAATTAGCAGTCGGACACAACTATTATTATGGGTTCAAAAATACCCGCAACTGTTAATTGATTTTCCTCAAAGGGCAAGAGAACTGGTTCCTATTACAAACGAAGCTATCGAGTTCCTTTTTCAGACGAGGAAAATTATGCTGACGCCAAATGGTGATTTAGAAATATCACCTACGTCAAAAAATTTAAGTAAGACAAAGTATACGGATTCAGAAATATCTGATTGTCTAAATAAAAGTGAACACATTGCAAAATGGTTTGCTTTAGCCGGAAAAACCGAGACAATCTATATTGAACTGGGGGTGAGACCATGATGCAAATACGTGAACTGGTGCTTTACGGTTATAATAGTAAAGTGCGTCATTTACCGTTCTCATTAGGCGGGGTAAATATTATTACCGGAAAATCAAAATCAGGAAAATCAGTAGTTGGGGATATTATTGATTACTGTTTAGGCGGTAGTTCCTGCAATATAGCTGATGGTGTCGTTCGCGATAATGTTGCATGGTATGGTTTGCTCTTGCAGTTTGAACAAGAGCGCGTCTTCGTTGCTCGGAAGAATCCTGATCGGGGACAGCAGACAACAACAGCCTGCTATATTGAAGTAGGAGCCGAACTGGAATCCCCAAGTGAGTGTAACTTTTCTTCAAACACAAATACAGCCGGAATTGAAGAAGCGTTAACTCGGAGAATTGGCATCTCTGAGAACCTTAACACTCCGCCGGAAGGGCAAAGTAGATTGCCATTAGCGGCCACTATTCGACACTCTTTATACTACTGTTTTCAGGGACAAGATGAAATTGCGGCCAAGAATTTTTTGTTTCATCATCAATCCGAAGATTTCATTACACAAGCCATAAAAGATACAATTCCCTATTTTTTAGGCGCTGTAAGCGAAGAAGCTTTAGCCTTAGAAAATGAAAGAAGCATACTTAAACGAAAACTGACTCTTGAAAAGCGCAAACTAGAAGAGAACCGCTATTTAATGGGTGGGGGATCTGAAAGGGCAGTTACTCTTATTGGCGAAGCGCGTAGAGTTGGACTTATTGATCCGTCAACACAGGTAGATTATCAAAACTACCAGGAAATGTATTCTATCCTGCAAAATGCTATGAAATGGGTTCCAAATCAGGTTCAGCCAAGTAATAGTATGGATCGTTTGACTTTTCTACAAAGCAAGCTCCAAGAATGCCAAAATGACTTTGATGAACTAGGAGTTAACATTGATAATGCCAAAAAATTTGCTGGTGAAACTTCGGGATTTTCAAGTGAAGCCGAACATCAAAAAATGCGACTTGAATCGATAGGACTTTTCGAGCAACTAGATTTTAATCCAGGAAAATGTCCCTTATGTTCCGGCACCTTGACAGAACCGCTTCCTAGTGTGGAAATGATCAAAACTTCTATTTCTAATTTGGATAAATCAATAACAAATGTTTCGCGGGAGCGACCTAAACTTAGATCTTTTATTTCTGGTTTGGAGCAAGAACGCGAGAATAAGTTAGAGGAAATTAAGGGAATACAGGCTGAGATTGATGGATTGTACCAGCAGGAGGACGAACGTACACAACTGCGAGATATGAATGCTCGTCGCGGTAAAGTTATTGGCCGAATTAGCCTTTGGGTTGAAAGTGTTGAAAGTGATACAGAATCGGATAAACAAGAGCAGATCATAAAAAAGCTTGAAGATAGGATCTGTGAAATTGATGAAATTCTCAATGCAGATTCTGTAGAAGATCGAAAGCAATCAGCACTTGCTCGAATCCAAGAGAATATGACCAAATGGGCGAAAGAGTTACAATTGGAGCATTGCGATAGTCCCTATCGGCTTGACCTAAATAAAGTTACAGTCGTTGTGGATAAACCAGAAAGACCTGTACCGCTTAAACAGTTGGGGAGCGGCTCAAACTGGGTTGGTGTCCATCTCATTGCATACTTTGCACTACAACATTACTTCATCAGTACAAATCGTCCGGTACCAAACTTTCTATTTCTTGATCAACCATCACAAGTTTATTTCCCCTCGGAACTAGACGAGAAGCAAATAGACTGGAACGAAGTTAATAAGATATATCGGTTTATAATTGATCGCACAATTGAACTTGACGGAAAATTACAAGTTATTATTGTCGATCACGCAGATTTAAAGGAATCTTCTTTTCAAGAGTTTGTTTGTGAAAATTGGTGGGCAGATGATAAAAATCTTGTTCCCAATGACTGGTACGAGCATGATTGAAGTTATGGTTTTAAGTAAGCATATAGTCTAGCCCCTGCGTACCAAAAGCACTTTCCCCACCTCTTTTAGGGGTTCGCTACACGCTTGTACGGGGAGAGCGCTTGAATGGCATTCAAGAGGTAAGGGGTTCGATCCCCCTCATCTCCACCAAACAAAACCGCAAGGCAGATGCCTTGCGGTTTTGTTGTCTCGGCTAGGTTTGGAGTCGCCGTGGAGTGAAAAGCGAATCAGGGAATACATAGGATCCTATTTCTATATAAAGATGGGATTTTTACTTTTAAGAAAAAGATTGGAAATTGTCAAGTTGCCTATTTACAACGGGAACAAACAAGCATTGGGAGGGTGAATCAACCTTGTTCTCATTCATGAAGGTTTCACAACACAGCCGGGAGGCATTGCTTCCTGCGGCGCGGAGGATTCTTTTCGGCGAGATCAGCGGCGGCGGCATGGGTAAAGCGCAATCCGTGTCATCGTCGTTTCGGTGACTGGGGCGACCAATTTCCACAAATACGCAATCACCGTTCCATTCTGGGGAACGGAAGAGCAGATTATGGGTGGCGGCTTGGAAGCTGCTGTTGGTCACGTTTATAACAACATTCCCCAAACACGCCTGACTTGGGGACTACGACAGAACACAATGTATCTTGCTGATAATGCGTCCAGAATGCCGGTGGAATCCGGCTTGCGAAGGCCATTTCCGGCAAAGCAAACAGTTGGGTGAAATAATATGCTGCGTGTGGCCGGGATATCGAGGTTTGATAGGCATACGACAGCAGAAAATACGCTCGAACAGAAACTGTTGCATACGATACGCCGGTCGCAACTCGGTTAAAACGTTGCGGCCATTCCGGCTGGACAGACCCAGTATCGGGGTTTCTCTTGTTTGCCTCACTTGACGGAAGCTGGGCTAAATGGTATGATTTTATCATTGCATTGCTTTTCACAAATATCATTTTGTTGGATAACGTGCGTTATCGGTATAAAATTTACAGTATATCGCATGCAATGTGACTATTTATAGGCAATCGAAAAAAATATGCTGCAATTGCCATAGAAGAAGCAAAAGAACAGTTATAGGCGGCGATTATATAGCGGTTTGCTCAACTGTCTGCTTTCGTCGTAGAAAAGTGCCGGTTTTGGTTGCATATGCGGCGGTTTGAGCAGAACATTATCGTGGCTGGCGGCGAACTTCTAGGTGGTCTGGCTTATCTGCCGGCTGAAAGAGGATAATCTACGATGACAGATGTGATGTTTCTTATTTTTCGTACCTTTTTTCTTACAATCGTGACTTTGGGAATGATGGCAAGCTTGACGGAATTCCGTTTTGGATGCAAAAAGCTGTTAGGCATTTTGGCGGTTTATAGCGTTTGGGTGGTTTTCATCAGTGGGATTATGCTGTATGTTGGCGGGGAATTGCTGTTGCTTCGTTTGTTTTTTCCGGTTATTTCCGTTCCCGCCATTATTCTTACATATTGGGCGGCCAACGATACGCCGTCGCAGGCGGTTTTTAATTATATTACGCAAATTTTGGTATCCGTATTGGTTGCCTCGCTGATTCGTATGTTGACGGAATCCATCGGTCTGTCCGGTTTTGTCAACGTTCTACTGATGTGCATAGTTTATTTTGCGGCAATTTATCTGGAGTGGCGCTTTCTGCGGCGGCCATTTCGCCTGCTGATCAAGGTATTGCCCGGCCGCTGGGGCGTGCTTACGCTGATTCCCTGCGTGTTTTGCGCCTATTTTATTTTTGTGGCGGCCTGGCCAGGCAGTTATCTGGAAAACGATACCCAGAGGGCTTATTTGTATGCCGCGATATTGCCTTTGGTGATTGTCTATCTTGCCGTGTTCAAAATCCTCTTGGCTCAGTATCATATGCAGATGGAGCGGCAAAGCGCAGCGTTGCTAACGGTGCAGATTTCCACACTGAAGGAAAAATTGCAGAGAGTAAAAGAGGTGGCGGAAGACGTTCGGATTCAGCGCCATGACCTGCGCCATCAACTGCAGGCGGTTGCGGAACTGGTGGTTCGCGGGGAACGGGAAGCGGCGCTGGAATTTCTCGGTGCCGCCCGGGAGCGGTTAGACGAACAGGTGGAAGTCCGCTGGTGCCGCCCGCCGGTATTGGACGCGGTGTTTTCTTCCTACTTTGACCAGGCCCGGCGGCAGAATATCCCGGTGGAGGCGACAATCGCTTTGCCTGACGAGTTGCCGGTGGACGAAGGGGAGATGGCGGTGGTTTTGGCCAACGCTTTGGAAAACGCCATCCACGCCAATTTAGCTTTGCCGCCGGAGCGGCGGCAGATTTGCTGCCGGGCGATGGGAACGCCCTCGCTGATGTTGGAGATCTCCAATCCCTGCGCCGGAGACGTAACCTTCAACGAGCAAGGCCTGCCGGTGGCGGAAAACCCAAGTCATGGTTTGGGCGTGCGTTCTATCGCCGCTTTTTGCAAAAAGCATGGCGCGGTATGCCAGTTTGAGTTGGCCGGCGGTACGTTCTCGCTGCGCTTGGTATTATAAGTTTTGGAAATAAGGCAGGCCGGATAGCTTTTGCAAGGCTATCCGGCCTGCCTTATGTTTCATGAATCCCTGGCAGCGCAATGCTTATCTGGCGCTGACGCGGCCTATCGCCGGCCGCTGTTTTTTGTTTTTTCCGGCAGCATTTGCTTCCGGGCTTTGCAAAGCAACGTCCCTTTCTGAAGAGCGCGGACAGGCCGCCAAGGGCGCGAAGGTCGCCAAGGTCGCCAAGGGCGCGAAGGTCGCGAACGGGCTGCCGGCGTTTCCGTGACCCCAATGGGGGGCGATTTGTCTGCGTTCTTGCTGGGGCACGTTCTTTTATGGCAGGGCCAGTCGTTTAAAATACGATGGTTATGCCGTTGATGCCGTCCTCATGCTGATAACGGCTGCTTAGGGTTTTGGCCAGGGCCAGTTTGACGCTTAGCGGGTCGCCTTCGGTCAGCGGATCGAAGGGGGCGCCCGCCCAGCGGATTAGCGCTTCGCACTGGCTACCGTCTTCCTGGCAGGCTGCATCGAAGGATAGCGTCCAGTCGCCTTCGTCGGGTAGGGTGGGTAGGATGACCGCCACGCACAATTCTTCAAAAATTTGCTGGAACTTTAGCAATTGGCGGGCGTTCAATAGATGTCGCCGGGCAAAGGCGTTGATTTCGGACATTGCGCCCAGAAAGTCGAAGGACTTGGAGTTGATTTCCGTGTGGAAAGTTTTCAGCCGTTGGACAAAGGCCCGGCAGCGATCGGTGGCGGGATGGGCGAAGATTTGTTCCGGCGTACCTTCCTCGTAAATAATGCCTTGATCCATGTAGAAAACGCGGCTGGAGACGTCTCGGGCAAAATTCATTTCGTGGGTCACGATGAGCATAGTCACGCCTTGGATGGCTAAGTTTCGGAGAACCGACAGTACTTCGCCCACCATGGTGGGATCCAGAGCCGAGGTGGGCTCGTCGAAAAGGACGATATCCGGTTTCATGGCCAGGGTGCGGGCGATGGCTACCCGCTGTTTCTGCCCGCCAGACAGCTCGTCGGGATAGTTGGTTGCCTTTTCCGCCAGGCCCACTTGCTGCAGCAGCTCCATAGCCTGGCCGTAGGCGGCCCTGCGTTCCATGCCCAGCAATTCCACCGGTCCCAGCATGATGTTTTCGATAACCGTTAGATGGGGGAAAAGATTGAAGGATTGGAACACCATGCCCATACGCCGGCGGATGGCGCTTAGTTCGCGGGAACCGGCGCCGGTCATGAGCTGGCCGAGAACTTGGATTTCACCGCCGGTAGGTTCTTCCAGCCGGTTTAAACAACGCAGCAGGGTACTTTTGCCCGTACCGGAGGGGCCGATGATTGAAATTACGTCCCCACGGTAGATTTCCGTATTGACGTCCTGCAGTGGGGTTACATTGGGATAAACTTTTTTCAGGTGGGAGACAGAGATAACCGGCCCCTTTTCTTGCTGGAGGGCAGGTTCGGCGGCGGCTACGGGCAGGGCCGCTCCTTCCACGTCCTTTAGGGTTCTGGGGCGCCGTTTGGGATCGATGCGTAGCTCAATTAGACGCAGCAGCAATGTCAGGCCCCAAGCCAACAGGAAGTAGATGAGCGCCGTAATGATGAGCGGGAAAAAGGCCTCAAAAGTACGGCTGCGGATCAGATCGGTGGCTTTGGTCAAATCCTCTACGGCGATATAGCCTACCACCGAGGTCATCTTGACCATGGAGATGAGCTCGCCTTTGTATACCGGGAGGATATGCCGGGCCGCCTGAGGGGCGATGACCTTGGCAAAGGTTTTTGTCCGGCCGAAACCGAGGGCAGCGGCAGCTTCCCATTGGCCTTTGTCTACGGCATCGATGCCGGTGCGGATCATTTCGGAAACGTATACGCCAAAGTTGATGGAAAAAGCTATGATGGCGACGGCTACGCCGCTAAGGCGCGCGCTGGCAAAAACGATATAATAGAGCACCATAAGCAGCACCAAAGTGGGAATGCCTTGGATGATACGGATGAAAGCGGCGGCCAGATGGGAGGCCGTTTTGTTGCGGCTGCGCCGCACCAGGCTTAGGCCGAAGCCAAGGACAGAGCCAATGATGGCGGCACACAGGGAAATGAGCACCGTTATGCCCAGGCCGGAGAGAATCATCTGCCAGCGGTTTTCTTCGACGAAGGTGCGGCGGAAACTGTCGGCAATGCCAGACCAGAAGCGTGTGTTTTCCGCCTCCGTTTGCACACCCAGATCCGTTGCCCGTACCAAAAGCACCACGCCGCCGGTGTAATGGGCAGTGGCAAAATCAATGCTTTCTTTGCGCTGGTCGGTGATGCTGATCGAGCCGGAAATAATGTCGGCCCGGCCATTGACCAGGCTAGGAATTAGCGAGCTGAAGCTGAGCTGGCTGATTTCCAGCTCCATGCCCAGGTCTTTGGCGATATTGGTTACCAGCTCCACCTCGTAGCCTAGGGAGACGCCTCCTTCGCCGGCATAGCTCATGGGTTCCAGGGTAGGATCGTGGGCATAGCGAAGGGTGCCGTTGGGGGCGTCGTAGGGTTCGATATCGATGATTTTGACGCCTTCATTGGCTCCCAGCCACTTGGCCGCCAGCGCGTCCAGTGTGCCGTCGGCTGCATAACCCTCGATGAGGGCGCTAACCTGATCCGTTAAGGGACTGTTTTTGGCCAGGCCCAGACCGTAGCTGTCCGTCGCAAGGGTTTCGGGAAAAATGGCCAGATCCGCTTGACGCGCCGCCGAAAGCTGCGCCAGCGGCAAATCGGTGACTACGGCATCCAGGGGGCCGTTTTGCAGGGCCAGTAGCTGGGAGGACAGTTCCTCATAGTAGCGCAATTCCACGCCGTCAATTTTGCTGCTTACAATATCATCATGAACGGCGCCAGTGGTCGTGCCGATGGTGGCGCCGCAAAAATCGTCTAACGTTTGAAAACGGACTTCGCCTGCGTCGGTAGCGGCTTTCGCCACGACTACGACGATGCCGCCGGTATAGTCGGGATCGGAAAAGTACATTCGCTCCGCCCGTTCCTCGGTGACGGTGAAACCGGCGGCTCCCAGATCATATTTGCCCGCTTCGATGCCGGCGATAAACGAGGCTAGTTCTACATCGTGGAGGTTAAGGCCGTAGCCGTAGGCCTGGCAGAAACGGATCATAATATCTACGTCATAGCCCACGGTTTCGCCATCTTTTACATAGGCGAAGGGGGCGCTGCTGTTTTTGGCGACAAATTCCAGGGTGCCGTTGGGCGACGGCAATTCTCGCCAGTTGTCCACCACCTGAAGGCTTTCGTCGTTGCCGAACCAAATGTTTTCTATTTCCGCCAAGGTGCCGTCGGCCTGGATTTGCGCTAGGAATTGGTTCATCTGGTCGCGGAGCAGGGCCCCTTTTTCCGTTTTGGGGAATGCGAACGCGTAGCCGTCTTCCGTCAGATAATCTTCCAGATAGGTGATGCGGGGATTTTCCGCACATAGTACACGGGCCATGGGTTCATCCATGAGGAAAGCGGCGATTCTACCCTGCTCTACTGCCAGCGCCATGTCCGCGTAGGAAGTATAGTATTCTTTTTTGGCGTCGTGGATGTAGGTATCCGTATGCTGGTCGAAGGTAGAACCGGTCATGACGCCGATGGTTTGGCCGTCCAACTGCCGGATGTCGGTGATGGGGGTTGACGTTTCCGCCTCGCTAGCGCAGCCTGCTAGGGAAATCAGCAGGAAAACGACCAACAGAGCCGCTAGAAAGCCTGGCAGAAGCCGAGATAGGTGATGTTTTTTCATGGGGTGTCTCCTTTTTTGTGATAGACGATGGATTTTTTCCGCCAGCCTAGCGGCGGGGCCTATCCGTTGCAGCGGGGAAAAGATGCGCGGCAGGGGAGAGCAAAGATTGGCCTATGCCAGCGCCGCAATGGGTTTCCGCTTTTTGGGAAAAAAACAGGCCGGCGCGCGGTTCCGGCTAGGCCGGCGGAGGGGCGTCTGCGGCAAGCGAAGCGGCGGCGCTGTTTGCCGCGATCCTTCTGCGCCGTTTTCCTTTTGGTTTGCCATGTTTGGGGATATGGGCCGGTGAAACGAAGGTTTGTCGTTTTGCCGCTTTGCAATAAACATGAACCGTTCATCGTAGTTCGTATAGGAAGGAAGCATTAAATAATAATATTTTAGCTTATCCATATATTTTAGCTTATCCATAAAGGAGCGTCTACTTGCCGGTTAAAATTTGTCATGAAAAGGCTAAAATTGGTTGTGGCGGCCGGTAATTTCTTGGCTGGCGCGGGACGGCAAATGGGCCGGGAGAAATAGCTTTTGCCGGCCAACAATTTGACCTGGAAGCATGTGCTTACGGACATGGCAAAGCCAAAACAAGCCGCGGCTAAAAAGCCGCGGCTTGTGGTTATGATTGGAAAAGCAAAACCTATGGGTTATTGGGCGATATTTTGACAAAAACGCATGAGTATGGCGGCGACTTGCGCCCGGGTGGCCGGTCCTTGGGGAGAAAGCTGGTCTTGGGATACGCCTTGCAGCAGGCCCGCGCCAACGGCCCAGGACATGGCCGTTTGGGCATAGGCGCTGACGGCGCTGGCATCGGTATAGCCAGACAAATTGGCGTTATCGCTGACGTCGTAGGTTTGGTATACGGCGTAGCGGTAAAGAATCGCCGCCATTTGTTCCCGGGTGATGGGGTCGTTGGGGCCAAAGGAGCCGTCGCCATAGCCGCTGACAATATCGTTGGCTGCCGCCCAGCCAATGGCCTGGTCATACCAGGCGCCTGCGGCTACGTCGCTAAAGCCGGCGCTTGCCGTGGCCGGTTCTCCCGCCAAACGGTAGAGGATGGTGACGATCATAGCGCGGCTGGCCGACAAGTTGGGACTAAAGGTTGTGGCGGAAGTGCCGTTCATCAGCCCGTTTTCATACGCATAGCGTGCGGCATCTTCATACCAGATACCCTGAGGTACGTCTTGGAAAGGCAGAATGGGTTGGCTGACGGCGGCAAATTCCGCTTCCACCGTTACCCGGCTATCCGGCATGATAAAGCTATATTTGTTGTTTCCTTTGTCCGTCAATTTCAGCGTATCGCCATCCTCATCGGTAACGGTTAGTTGTTGCAGTTCATAGCCGTCATCGGCCTGGACAGAGATAATGACGGTATCCCCTGATTCGGCGCGAGCGGCATTGGTTTCCACAGAACCATGTTCCGCCTGCGTTGCTTTAATCACATAACTGTTGGGCCTGCTGCTGGAATTGTTGGAACTGCCGGAATCGCCGGAAGTTTGCTGCCGCCACAAAGCGGTAAGTTTTACGTCGTGGCTGGGCATGGAGAATGTTTGCGTAGAGCTGGTGGGATTCGTTAGCTGGATATCTGAAGACGTCCAGCCGATAAAGGTATAACCAGGACGAATACCGGCGGTTACGCTGACCGTTTGGCCTAGCGTATAGTTGCCGTCGGCAGTTGCGCCATCGCCGCCGTTTTCTATGGTTAGCCTATAGAGTTCATCCACAACCGGATAACTATGGAAATATAGATTGCTCCCTACCAGGCTGTAAATATCGGTTTGCGTCGTGAAAGGCGAACCGTCGATGGCTTGGGCGCTTGCTGCATTTGCGCCGCTTTTGACGGCGATTTGCCAATTTTCGCCGGGAATGATGTTGAGGCCATACACACTCTCGACGGCTTGCTGGCCACCGGAGGCGGTAAGCTCACCGCCGGAGATGTTGATATTAGTATTGTTGACCACACCGTAATTGGTACCGGAGGCGGAAATCTTGCCGCCGGAGATGGTGATATCATGGTTGCTGAATAAACCGCTAAAGGCGCCGGAGGCGATCAGACTGCCTTGGCCTTGAATGGTTAACTTGCTATCGAGGGCAACTACAGCGATACCGACACTGTCGAAATTAGTCTTATCGCCGGTTAGGGTATTGTTGCCGATCAGGTTTACGGTAAGGTCGCAAGCGGCGGAAATGGCGTCGCCGTATTCATTGCTACCGGTTTGCACGCCCTGCACATTGGCGTTTTGCAAGGTTAGGGTTTCGCCGTCCCATTTGATATTCCAGTTGTCTTCTTCACCGAACTGCGGCTGGAGGGTTACCTTGCCGGTGTCGTCGGTGGTGGCGTATAGCGTCGTGCCGGTATAGCATAGGACTTGATCGCCGGCGTAGAGATCGATAGACGGAGCTTCTTGTTCGCTTTCGCTGCTATGGAAATATAGATTGCCCTCTACCAGGTTGCTAATATTGGTATTTGTCGTGAAAGGCGAACCGCTAATAGCTTGGGCGCTTGCTGCATTTGCGCCGCTTTTGACGGCGATTTGCCGATCCTCGCCGGGAGAGACGTAGATGTTGCCATACTCAGCATAGACGGCATGCTGACCACCGTTGGCGGTAAGCTCGCCGCCGGAGATGGTGATATTATTATCGCTGTACAAACCGTAATACGTGGTGCCGTTGGCGGAAATCTGGCCGCCGGAGATGGTGATATCATGGTTGCTGAATAAACCGCTATGGCTGCCGGAGGCAATCAGGCTGCCTTGGCCTTGAATGGTCAAGGCATGATCCTGCGCCACGGCAATACCGGAGCTGTCTGAGGACTCGCCATAACCGGTCAGGGTATTGTTGCCGATCAGGTTTACGGTAAGGTCGCAAGCCGCGTCAATTGCGTCGCCGCTCTGCTCAATACCGCCATCTTGTAGGCCTTGCACATTGGCGTTTTGCAAGGTTAGGGTTGCGCCGTCCCATTTGATATTCCATTGACTGTCATCGGTGAAGGTTGGCTGGAGGGTTACCGCGCCGGTGTCGTCGGTGGTGGCGTATAGCGGCGCGTCGGTATAGCGTAAGAGTTTATCGCCGGCAAAGAGATCGACGGTTTCTACCGGCCCCTGCGCCACGATATCGTTGACCGCCGTGGCAATTATCTCATGGCCAGCCGCATTGGGATGAAAATCGGGATCAAAGGAATAGTATGGTGGTGTATAAATTATTGTTAACTCGGCGTTGCAAGGGTTTGTACCATTTTCTACCGCTGTTTCGAAAGCGTCATACACATCGGCCAGGGAGCAGCCGTGGCTTTGCGCCTGGGCGGATATGGTTTGGTTCAGTGGCCTCAGGATGTCCTGAAAAGCCTCGGAAATCGCCTGCAGCTGAGGGGCAAAGCTGCCCAATTGTTTGGCCACATAGCTATAAGGGTGGTATTGATTGGCGATGATAATATGGGCTTGGGGGGTGAGAATTTGGATTTTTTCGATAATCGCTTGCAGGTTGGCGGAAAATGTTGATAGCGCCCCTAAAATCTCCTGCGATTGCCCAAGGTCGGTGATATTGTCCTGCAACAGGGTAAGCATAGCGGCTTGTTCTATCGTTGCATGCTCGCCCATTAGGGCTTGTTGCGCTTCTTCAGGGGTAATATTGGCGCTATTTTCTTCGTTATACTTCGTCGCCAAATATTGATACAGGGCGTTCATCAAATCGTTGCCGCCGACGGTGATGGTTACCACATCGGCAGCTTGTAAAGCCGTTTGAACGTCGGAATTGTTTTCTACTTTGTCGCGCAACGTTTGCGAGGTTTCGCCGGTATTGGTGGAAAAATCCCTGCGGGTAAAGCCATTTGTTTCGGTTACTTGAGCCACAAAAGATGACTCATCCGCGGATAAGCCATAGCCGCCGGATATGCTATCGCCCAGAGCCACATAGTTTTCCCCTTGGGCGCTGGCGGTTACCGGCAGGATCGCCAAGGCTATGCACAGGCATAGGACGATGATGGAGATACGTTTTTTCATATACTTTCCTCCTTATTTTCATCTGGTTACGGAAGCGGTACGGCTTACAGGCCGGCGCTAGGTCAAGGCGCCGGCGTGACCGCGATACGGCGACGGAAACCCAGATTGGCATACCAAATATTACAATTAACTATATCATATTTCAAGATGATTTGGCAACATCTGCAGAGCCGAGCCGGAAAAAAAGAAAAAAAGCGGGAAGGCGGAGCGGTTGGTCTTCGTTGGGCTAAACGGGGTGGTATAACATATGCAAAAGCAAGAATTGTATCGTATGATACATAAAATAAAGGCGAGATGGACGCATATATATCCGAAATAAGCGTTGATCATGTTGCTGGCGCACTCAGTCAGCGAAGGCCGCTTCCGGTACAATGAGAAAGACCAAGCCTATGGCAGACCGGGAATATTTTTGCCAAATATAGGCGGCGGGGCGCGTGGCAGACCGTTAGCCGGGGTTGCGGGCGTACACGCCGCCGGGCGGCTTGGACGTCCGCCGTCCATGCCGTTGACGGCATAGGGGCAATTGGATCGGCTGCCGAAGGCAATGGAAGAAAAAGGCGATTGTATGCGGCTGGCAGGAAAAAGAGAGATTTATCCCCAAGCCGCGCAATTTGCACAAAGGAGGGGTTCGTTCTGACAGGGAAAAGCGTTGATTATTTGTGGTCCTTTCTCATCGGCGGGGCGCTTTGCGTAGTGGCGCAAGGGGTGTTTGAGTTTTTGTTGTTTTTGGGTGTAGATTTTAGTATGTCCATCACTTTAATGTTGGCGATTATGGCTGCGGTTAGCGGCGTGTTTACCGTATTCGTTCAATATCAAAAGTTGGAAGGTTTGAGCGGTTTTGGCGCGATGTTGCCTTTTACCGGCTTTTCCGCCGCCATCGTCGAGTTTACCGCCGCCGCTTTAGACAAAGGGGATAAATTTGTTCCTGCCGCCAATAAGGGATTGCATGCCGCTTATATTATTTTTGGCGTAGGTTTTCCCGTGGCGTTTATTATTGCTTGGATTGCCCAGCTTTAAGAGGAGGATTGGTGTATCATGATGTATCTGAACGCTTTTTTGCTGGGCGGGGCGTTTTGCCTGCTGACCCAAGTGCTTTTTCGTGTGACCAAATGGTCGATTCCTGCCATTTTAACCATCACGTTTTGCGTCGGCGCTTTGATGTCGGCTTTGGGATGGATGGAACTTTTTACCGGTTTTGGACAATCGGGCATGTTCCTCTTGTTGTTTGGCGGCGGCGATGCGGCGTATTTGGGAATGGTAGATTTGCTGGCTGGGTCTCCGGCCACCATTTTGCGCTATGTGCTTTTGGTTTTGTTCTGCTTTGCTGTCGGCATAGGCGGCGGCGTGTGGCTGCATAAGCGTAGCCGGGCGGCAAGCAAATAGGGCAAGAGAATCCATAGAGGTAATTCGATTTCTACATATGATGTAGGTAATATCATATACGTGCAGTATGGAAATGCAGTATGAAGCAAATATGGAGCAGGCTGGCTACGACGGCAAAGGTTTGACATGGCGGCGTGAAAGGAATTTTTCCCTGGGGCGATTGGGGACACGCCGGCGGTTTACGTGGGAAGGGAAAACCGGCCGTGAGGACGGTCAGCGTTGGTCAAGAACTTTTGCGCCGACTTGCAGATGCGCGACGCCGCCGGATTGATTCCGGCGGCGTCGTTTTTTGGGGCGCGGCGGCATGATCTGTATTTTGTAAGCCGTTACAAGCCGGCTCCGCCTTTCGCCAAGGGGCGAAGGAGGCAACGCCACATACATGACAGGCGGCGTGGCAACGGTTTGATCGCGGGCGAATTAGCGGCGAGACGGCGTCCGGGAGCGTCTGGCGGCACAGATTAGCAGGTATACGCCGAATAGCGCTGTGGGGATGGAAATGGTTTGTGACAGGGATAGCGGCCCGATAAAACCGCGATAGGTATCGCCGCGCAAAAATTCCAAGACAAAACGGGCTATGCCATAGACTAGCAGATATAAGCCCAGCATACGGCGGCCGTCTACCCGTCTGCTATCCATCCAGGCCAGCACGGCGAAGAGCAGGAATTCCAATGCGGCTTCGTAAAGTTGCACCGGCAGCAGAGGCGTGTCGTTGGGAGCGATGGCGGAGTTGGCCAAAACGATACCCAGGCTTGGATGGGGGAGGCCATAGCAGCAGCCGGTAAAAAAGCAGCCGATGCGGCCAAAGCCATGAATCAGGGCCAGGGTAGGCATGAGGCGGCCTGCCAGCAACGAAAAATCCAGCCGGGCATGTTTGGCGTATAGTAGGCAAGCCAGCAGCGCGCCGTATAAGCCGCCGTAAAAGACAAAACCGGCCAGCAAATAGTTTTTGATCAATAGGGATGGGTTGGCAGCAAGATCGGGCCAATCGACTATGATTGCCGGCAGCGTAGTTGCAAGCGAGAGGAGTTTTGCGCCGGCAAAGGCGCCGATCAGGCTGTAGATAAAAGCCAAATCTACGTCTGCATTGTTCTCATGCAGACGCCGTTCTTTTATTTTTAAGTATAGCAGCGCCAAGAGCACCCCCATCATAGCCCAGAGACCGTAGGTAGGAATGCTATGGCCGAAGATTTGTATTTTTGGTAACATAAAGAATCTCCAATATATATACGCCGCAACGGTGAAGCTGCGGCGTATATGTTTTTCTATCCATTTTTTATATGTATATAAACGATCGATATATTGAAAATTAATACCCGAGGTTGACTGCAGCATTGCTAAAGGCGCTGACGCAAGCGACGCAGGAGATAAAGAAGATGGCGCCGCCGATCAACCCGATCAGGGAAAGAACAAAACCGGCGGTACGTATGCCGTCGTTAAAACCTTCTTTTTTTGCTTTGCTGGCCAAAACCAGACCAATGATGCCAAGAATGACGGAAAGAATGGACGAATAGCCAAAAAACCATAATACTACGGAAATAATACCGAGAACCATACTGGCCATGGCGGCATTTTTGCCAGGAACCACTTGATTGTTATCGCTCATAACGATAGATACTCCTCTCTGTATTGTGATCGGATGGCGGCGAGATGGATATCCGACGGCCATGCTTGGCAAAAAAGCGCGGCTAATGGAACCATTTGCCATCCTATAGAATGATTTTATTATAGCAAACCCCTTATGCATTGTCAACGATGGCACATTTGCCGGGATGGAGTGGTTTGCTACGGCGGCGGCAAAGCCAATGGCAACGCAAGCGGATGAACGGCGAACAGGCATGGGCTTATCGGCGGCATAGGGCAAACTGCCGTTATTGCGGCGGATAGCAGGTGTTGTTATTTTTGTTCAGCCAGTATTTGCCCCAGTTGCGTTTGAAATCCGCCGCCGACCTTCGCGGTAGGGTAAGGCATGTGCCGTCGTCCAGCAGGGCGTTTTGACCATTTACGCCGCATACATGCTGGAAATTTAAGGCGAAGCTGGCGCCGCATAGATAGAAACGGCTATCGCTTAGCAATGGTTCCACTGCTTGGCGAAAGGGCATGTGTAGGGTTTGGGAGTCGATTATGCCATCTGTGCAATAATAGCGAATGACCCGCCCTACCCGTTCGACATACAGGATATGCTCCAAGGACAGGCGCAGAGTGCCTTGGTTGGTCTGTACGAGGATGATGCAATTGCGGCGGCGTATCGCTTTATCCACCGCTTGATCTAATATGGTAAAGAATTTTTGCGCATCCACTGGTTTTAGCAGATAAAAGAAAGCCTGCACATCGTAGCTATCGGCAGCAAATTCGTTGGAGTTGGTAAGATAAATGATTTCTCCGCTTTCGCCGCTTTGCCGCAGGTGTTGACCAGTTTTTATGCCGTTTAGCCGCGGCATCAAGATATCCAAGATGTAGACGTCGAATCCATGTTCCGCCTGGACATGAGCCAACAGCGATTCGCCGCTGGTAAAAGAGACAACTCTGCCTTGCAGGGTGGGCCGAGCTTGTAAATAGTTTTGCAATAATTCGTTGATCTGCCGTAAAGAGATGGGCTGATCGTCACAGATGGCAAAATGTAGCATGGAATCTCTCCTAATGGCAAAACAAATTTTACGCAAACATAAACCGATTTTGCACGGAGGCTTGTACCAGGTATATCCGGTAATTATAATAAGAAAAAGAAAAAAGAAAAAAGAATCGATCGTATTTCGCCGCAGCGCAGATGTATTTAGTATTTAGACGATATGACATACATAAACGTATAGATATGACATAAACGTATATGGGTTAATAATACTCGAAACTAACATAACATAGCTGGAGAGCCGTGTCAAGCGGCGGTGATTTGCCAGATGGTGGCAGAGGATTTTGTTTGCCGGCTGGAAGGGGATGGGCGGTCGTTTTTTGTCATCTAACGGCTCCATTTTGGAATCGGTTTGGTAAATGTCGGCCTCTTTTGGCGATGTGCGTGATCGGATAGAAAAGGAGCGTGTGCCAATGACGAATAGCTGCAACAATAACAGACCTTGCACCTGCACTTATGCTTGCCCGCGGCATGGAAAATGTTGCGAATGTGTGGCTTATCACCGGGAGCATGGGGAAGGGGTGCCGGGATGTTTTTTTTCTCCCGAAGCGGAGGCGACTTATGATCGGAGCGTGGAAGCTTTGGCCAGAGATCGGGGTATTATACGATAAGCGGCGAAGCTGTCGCTTTGCCGGCAAAGCTATGCCTTGTGTTGCCTTATTTCCTATAGCTTATATGCATATGACGTAGCGTCGCGATGTGAAATTCAATAAAGGATGACGGTAGATGATTAGTTTTTGCGGGGCGATTTTGCTTTTGATCGCTGGATATGCGATATATGGTAAAGTTGTAGAAAAGGTTTTTGGCCCGGATCAGCGGCAAACGCCGGCGGTGGCGCATGACGATGGCGTGGATTATGTGCCTATGCCTACCTGGCGGGTATTTATGATACAGCTGTTGAATATTGCCGGCACCGGGCCGATTTTTGGCGCTTTGATGGGGGCCGTATTTGGGCCGGTGGTATTTTTATGGATTGTTTTTGGATCGATTTTGGGAGGGGCCGTTCATGATTATATGAGCGGTATGATCTCCTTACGTTTGGACGGGGCGTCTTTGCCGGAGATTGTCGGCCGCTATTTGGGGCCGGTGGCAAAACAAGGTATGCGCATATTCTCTTTGATACTATTGGTGTTGCTGGGGGCGGTGTTCACCACCAGCCCGGCGCTGCTGATTGCCCGCTTGACCCCGGAATGGATGGACGCGGCTTTTTGGGTCGTGGTCATTTTGCTGTATTATTTTTTGGCTACTTTATTGCCAATTGATAAATTGATCGGTAAATTGTATCCTTTTTTCGGCGCCGTATTATTGTTGATGGCTGTGGGGATTATCGTCGGTTTGCTTGCCGGCGGTTATTCCCTGCCGGAGGTGTCTTTGGTGAATCAGAACCCGCAGGGCAAACCCATATGGCCTTTTATGTTTATTACCGTAGCCTGTGGCGCTATATCTGGTTTTCATGGCACCCAGTCGCCGATGATGGCCCGTTGTTTACGTCAGGAAAAGGATGGGCGCCGGGTTTTTTATGGCGCGATGATTGCCGAAAGCGTAATCGCCCTGGTTTGGGCGGCGGCAGGCGTAGCCTTTTATGGCGCTACCGGCGGATTGCAAGCGGCGTTGACTTCTCTGGGGCAATCCGGCGTGGTTTATGAAATTTCCGTGTCTCTGTTGGGTATCGTTGGCGGGGCTTTGGCGGTGATCGGCGTGGTGGTATGCCCGGTAACTTCCGGCGATACGGCTTTTCGTAGCGCCCGCTTGATTGTGGCCGATTGGTTGCATTGGGATCAAGCGAGGGTGTCGAAACGGTTAATCATCACTGTTCCGTTATTGGCGGCTGGGGCGGCGTTAACCCAGGTGGATTTTGATGTGGTTTGGCGCTATTTTTCCTGGAGCAATCAGACTTTGGCTATGATTACCCTTTGGGCGGCGGCTATGTATCTGATCCGGCGGGATAAACCGGCTTGGCATGCTGCGTTATGTGCCGTTCCTGCGGCTTTTATGTCTGGCGTTTCTTGTACCTATATTCTTATGGCCGAGGAAGGGTTTCGTTTTGCCCAGAATATTGCCTATCCGGTGGGGATGGCCTTTGCCTTGGTCTGTATGGGCGTATTTGTCTTTCGGGCAAGAATCAGAAGGAAAGCGCAATTCCGCTTTTAGCCGGTGTTGTATTTTGCCGCTTTGGCTGTGGACGCCGAACCGCAATAAGGTATACGTTGCATTTTGGGAAGCAAAGGCTGAAGGCTTTGCTTCCTTTTTATATGTCTAACGTTTGCTCTGCTGTTTGGCGTTGGATGATATTGCCGTTATATGAAGAAAAGCCATAGGCAATAGGCGCCGGCAAAGCAGGAAGCAAACGGTCATTTGTGAAATTATAGGGTATGGCGTCTTGTATTTACTTTTCTGATGCCGTATAATGGGTGACGATACGAAGTTAAAATGGTAAACAACAATTTTTACATATGAAAATATGTGTATTATTGTCTATATTGTTGGCTAAAGGTTTATATACATGTGTTATATGTGAAATTCTATGTATGGCCACCGGTTTATTGTAGATCGACTTGCGATAGTGATTTAATCGTTGTGCTAGGTATGAGCGTTTTGCCTTTGTCTGAAAACGTGGCATTGCGGCCTGGACGTCGTTGCCGGGCAATCTAGGCTGGCGAAAGCCTTTGTCTATACCGGTGGTTGGATATTGGTTTTAGGCCAATTTAGCCTATTTAACGATTGGGTAAATTACAATTATGCATCAAGGATGGGGAAAAAGAAATGTTTTGTAGTCATTGTGGTTGCGAGCAACGGGATAAGGCAAAATTTTGTTCACAATGTGGTCATGCATTGCCGCCGGCCGGTGGCATGGCGGCAAAAGGCAAAAAATCCGCCGCGATTCCCATATTGTCCTGTGTGACGCTGTTGTTAGCGATATGTTTGTTATTGCAAAATTTTGGTGTCGTTGGTTTGGTTGCTTCGGGAAACATGGATTTACCGGCCGGCGATCAGCCGTCTCGGCTGGAAGGGCCGGGCTATGCTTCTCCGGAAGATGCGGTACAGGCCTATATTGCCGCTTTGCAAACCGGCGACGTATCGGCAGCCGTGGCCACTTTTGCCATTGAAAGCTATATAGATGCTGTAGATGTAGCAGCCGGATTGACCTATATGGGGGCTTGGCTGCCCGGCGCCAATTTTAACGGTAATTTCTATGCCGTGACCGGCGGCGATTATGAGCGCCAGTTGTTGATTGGTGGTAGGCAGGCGGCGATCATACGTAATTTATATTTGCAATTGTTAACGTATAGCGATTGTATGAACGATGGGCGAAATGTAATATTGGAAGACGAAGCTAGCGTTGCAGCGTTTTTGAACAGCAATGGGGACGGTCGTTTTGAACAGGCTTTGGCCGGTATGGAGTTTGTCGCTTTTGTGGATCCGGCTGTTCTATATCCGTATTATGCGGAGGAATCTGCTGTACAAAATCGACAACGCGTAATGAATGAATGGGGATTGAATGCCTATCAAGATATGGCGGCTCAGGTGAAACTCGGCGGCGAGGATTGGCTGTTGCTGTTGTCCTGCGGCAAATATGGCGACCGTTGGTATAATCTGAGTCAAATTGGGCAATTGGCTACCTATTTAGGACTATCTACTTATGTAGGTGGTTTGGCGCCGTACACGGATATTGTTGATTGAGGCATATATTTTTATCCTATTTAAGTTGTTTTTCAGACCGATGGGTATGTATCAATTATTTTAAGGTTACAATTGCATAACGGCATCCGTCGTTTGAATGGCGGATGCCGTTATCGTCTTTGTGCAGACTTTAAAATATGGATTGGCCAAGTCCAGTTATAA
>CASEQE010000075.1 GCA_949289995.1 uncultured Peptococcaceae bacterium | reverse complement strand
AAGGAACGCACCATTTTTTATTTACATCATCAACAGAGAGATGTTTACCTACTTTTTTTGTTGGCTTGAATTTGACTTTGCATTGCGCTTGCTGGCTATGATACTATCAAATTTAATGCACAGCAAGCCGAACAAAGCATTTATTTTTATAACCCAGATTTTCAAGCATATTATGCCTGTTGCTTATTTTCTGCCTTATATGTAGCGTAACCGTTACTGCATATGCCTCAGAAATTGAACAACAAACCGTTATTTCATATACCAAAATTGACGAACCAATACAGGAAGAACCAGCGGAAAGCGAACCGCCTGTAATAGAGGAACAACCGAATGTCCCGCTATATGAAATATCTATCCCGTCTGAAATGTCATTGAACAATGGCAGCACGTTACCTATTTATCTTTTACAAAACAATTTAGCAGAGGGGCAAACACTCTATGTCTATATTGATGGCACAAAGTCATATGCTGGCGATGGCTTATTGCATTTACGGGGAGCGAATACACAAGAAGATGCAAAAGTGCTAATCAATAGATACGACACAGACGGTTCCTATATGGCGGTTACGCAGTTGCCTTGCCCGACAGTTGCCGTTTTTCAATCGGGCAGTATTCGACCTATTAAGTATGGTACTATTTCATTTACTGTAATAGACGAGGATAATTTAGCTCCCGATACATACACAGGAAACTTATACTTTACCTTTTCGATTACAAACAGCTAAATAAAATGCGTCGGTACAAATGGAGCGGGACACCCCGCTCCATTATTAAGCAAAGTAGAAGTAAATCATAAACAAAAATAACACAAAACGCTTACACTTACCGATTTTATAAGAAAAAGGATTTGTTATAATTTGAGCAAGAAACATTGATATAAAGCCGTTTTTTGATATAATTAAGTAACAGAAAATTGATGCGGCAGAAACCAAGCACCGCCCGAATATGGAGGCATAATAAATGTCTATTATCTTTGTAAATGCTGAAAAACTTGCTGAGCTGGACTTTACAGGGGAGCAAATGGAAGAAATTAAAGAAGAAGTTGCTGACCAGTATAACCTAAACCATTACAAAAACTTGATTACTGAGTACGCTGCTGAACTTGGTATCGAGGGAAGTACGGGGGACATCGCCGCAGAGATTGCTAAACGGTTCTTTGTTGAGGGATATATGCAAGCGGTTTCTGAGCTGACAGACAGATATAGCTTGCTGCTTGCAGACGGTTTCAAGGGGAGGTAAACGGTGAAAGTTAAATATCTCGGAGAAAGTGATACCCTATCTCTCTTAAACGGCAAGGTCTACAATGTGTTGTCCATTGAATACGGGTATTATAGGATAGTGAACAAAACAGGCGAAGATTTTTTATATGATACTGATGCTTTTGAGATTATCGAAAGTGGAGAGGTAGAAATTATTGACGATAAGGGTGAAAAAATGAGCGATGCAGAAATAGCACTCGGACTGTTGGGCGATGAGCTACTAAAGTTTGTTGAATACGAAACAGGGTTCAATATAGAAGCAATTAAAAAAATGGGCGATGATGAATTTTCCAATCTCTACGACACTATTGCAGACATCGAAATAAATGCCACTCTTGAAGAACTGGACTACCCGCCTGAAAGATTAGAAAAAGCATCTGAATTTATAACGATTGTAGGGAATGCGCTTTATAGACCTGATGAAGAATAACAAATAAATACGCATAAAAAAGCAGCTTGCCTATAAAAGACAAACTGCTTTTCTGTTTGAGTATTTTAGAACCAAATTGTAACGGCAAAACCGTCTTTGAAATAAAAAGGTTCGTTTAATACTCCATTGGTGGAGCTGAGGAGAGTCGAACTCCTGTCCGAAAGAGGATCCACAAAACTTTCTCCGAGCGCAGTTGACACTTTATCTTCGCGTCGACGCCGGCTGCCAACGGCCTACGTTGCCGCTATTCCCTAGTTCTCCCTCCGCCGGACGGGAAAAGCCGTCGGAGGCAGCCTGTATGCATGACCCTATAAACCGCCCTACAGGCGAAGCAATCACAGGGTTAGACTGCTTAAGCAGCAGCTAAAGAATAATTAGGTTTGGCAAATTAATTTGTTTCCACCGTTTTGCGGGCAAGTGGGATCCCGGCTCGCTTATTTCGCCAATCCATCCCCCGTCGAAACCGGTACAGCCCCATATAGATTATGGCCATAACCTAAAATTAAGGCAAAGGATGAAACCAAAACATATATCCACATTGATGGCAATAAAAGTTCTCCGCACTTTTATTTGCCCAATCGAAGCCCAAAAACGTCATGCCTGCCGTATTCAATTGGGTTTCTCGATGATAAAAACGCTTTCCGCCACAAACGGGACAAACTAAATCCCGTCCCGCAATCGAAACAGGTTGCGGTTGCTCGTCGCTAAATAATCCCATTATGATCGATTCCTTTCTTTGATAGCGCGTTCCATATCCCGTTTGGCATCTTTGGCTATCATATCCTGGCGCTTGTCATACAACTTTTTGCCTTGTGCCAAAGCCAATTCCACCTTTACCCGGCTGCCAGAGAAATAAGCCTTTACCGGTATTACCGTTAGACCTTTTTCCCGTACCTTTGCATAAATATGCCGGATTTCAGACTTGTGCAATAGCAATCTGCGGGTGCGTTTTGGCTGGTGATTGAAACGATTGCCCATTTCATAGGGACTAATATGCATATTATATAACAGCATTTCACCATTTTCCACTTTGGCAAAAGCGTCTTGCAAATTGGCCCGTCCTAAACGCAATGATTTTACTTCTGTACCTTGTAGAGAAATCCCCGCCTCAAAAAGTTCCAAAAATTGATATTCATGACGGGCCTTGCGGTTTTCACAAATCATCTTGATACCATTTTTACTTCCCGCCATGTGGCAACCCCTTTCCGCCAAAACGACCTCTCCGTTTATTATATCACAAGCGCCTCTTAATATATACAGCCAACTTACGTCAAATCTTGCCAAAAGATAAAAATCTATCCTATATCTATCCTATATTATTCTATGATCAACGTTTCTGTTTTATCCAAAGCCTCCGCTAACAAAGCTTCGATATCCAACGCATCTTCCATCTGTTTTGCTTCATCCAAACGAGGACGAATTTTTGGGTATTTGGGCAAAAAAATTGTGCAACAATCCTCATAAGGCAAAATCGAAGTATCAAAAGTACCGATCTTTTTAGCAATAGCCATAATTTCTTCTTTGTCCATGCCAATGAGCGGTCGTAAAATAGGCATATTGGTAACTTCATTAATCACAGACATACTTTCCAATGTTTGGCTGGCCACTTGCCCCACACTTTCACCGGTATATATGGCCAAACAGCGATTTTGCTTCGCAATCCGTTCGGCCAAACGAAACATCATGCGTCTCATTAAAGTAATGCCATAATCTTCACGACAATACTGATGTATGGCTTTTTGAATCTCCGTAAAATATACAACATGCAATGTAAAAGGCGCGCCTTGCCAAGCGGCCAATATATGGGCCAATTCCAAAACTTTTTGCTTGCTTTGCTCACCGGTAAAAGGAAAACTGTAAAAATGTATGCCTTGAACTGAAACGCCTCTTTTTAACGCCATCCAACCGGCTACGGGACTATCGATTCCCCCGGAGAGCATCAGAGCGGCTTTACCGCCACACCCTACCGGTAACCCCCCTGCACCGGGAATGGTTTCACCATAGACGAAGTTACCCTCGCCGCGAATTTCTATTTGTAAAGTAAACGGGGGATTGTGCATATCCGCCCAATATCGTTGATCCAGGCGGCGAAATAAATCGTTTGCTACCGCCCGGCTAATTTCCGGAGAAGTCATAGGAAACGTTTTATCTGCACGGCGAGTTTCTACTTTAAAAGCGCCTCCTTGAGGTAGGCATTGACATAAAATATCATACGCGGCCTGCTGAAT
>CASEQE010000074.1 GCA_949289995.1 uncultured Peptococcaceae bacterium | reverse complement strand
GTGGACGTGGATAGCGAAGACCGGGTCAGAGACGTAGACGATTATATCTGGCGGGTAGAAACCACCGGTGAAGATATCACCATCATTATTTCCGCCGCCGGATATCAGGATACGGAATACACCCTGCATCTGGATGGTTCTGAAGATGGGGAATTGGATGATTTGGCCATCTACAATGGCAAAAACACCACTTCCAGCAAATATGAACTGGATTTATATCCCAGCTTCGACCCCAGCATCACGGAATATTGCGTATTCATTCCCTATGACCGGAATGATGACGAATATGTAACCGTTCTGGCCACCGCCCAAGATAAGAAAGATTATCTGAAGATCAATAATACGGAAAAAACTTCTACCAGCACCGATGAATTGGAAGTCAGCGTTGGCGTGGATTTCGGCGACAGCGAAGAAATTACGATCGAAGCCGGCGACAGTGAATATACGGTAAAAGTATTCCGCGCCGATAGAAACGCCGATGATGATTTGGGATTGTCGACGATGAAGCTATATACCGCTTCCAGTATAACCAGTGCCAATGAAGTTTCTTTGACTTCTACCTCTACTTCCGGTTCCACCAAGAAATATTCCGCCGTGGTGCCCACTAGCCAAACCTATGTCTGGCTCAATACCAAAGCGCAACATAACAGTTCTTATGTTTTGGTTGATGGCAAACTGGTCAGCGAGCAAACCACCAGCGCCAAAACCACCAAAATTGAACTGAAAAAAACCGGCTCCACCACCATCACCATTATCAATATGGCGGAAGATTGCGATACGCAAGAACGCTATGAAATCGTTGTCACCAAAGGCGTGGCCGACGCTTTGCTGCGCAGCCTAACCATTAGCAGCGCTTCCGGTACGTTGAAGTATAGCCCTGCTTTCAACAACAATACCGATTACTACTGCACCAACGTTTCCTATAACGAAAGCGTCATCTATTTCACGCCTACCGTGAACGCCAGCGGCAGCACCGTTAAAATCAACGGCGTAACCGTTAGCAGCGGTACCAAAAGCGCCGCCTTCAACGTTAGCGTGGGCCAAAACACTTTTGATATTGCCGTTACCTCCAGCAACGGCACCGTGAAGCACTATTATGTGAACGTACTGCGCCAGGCACAAAACCCGGTTATCAAAGTTACCAGCCAACGTTTGTCGGTCAACGGCGGTACTTCCCAGGCTTTGGCCGCCTACAATATCGACGGTTACAATTATTTGAAACTGCGCGACGTGGCCAAATTGATCTCCGGTACCAGCAAACAGTTTAACGTGGGTTATGACGATGTTACCCGTTTGGTTACCATGACCACCGGTTCTGCTTATGTAAGCGTCGGCGGCGAGCTGGAAATCCCCTCTGCTTACAAATCGGCGAAAGTTTCGCCGCAAACCATTCGCTTAAACGGCAGCAACGTTTATCCTATGGCCTATAATATCGACGGTTACAACTACTTCCTGATGCGGGATTTGGCTCTGCTGTTGGATTGCGATATTCAATACAATGCCAACACCTTTACGGTAACCTTGAATACCAACAAAACGTTTGCCAATTAGCCTAAACGGGGTAAACGAAGGATTTGAAGCAATGCCATAAAAAGGCGGGGAATGCATTCCCCGCCTTTTTCGTTATGTCGAGCATGATGAAAAAAGGCGTCCTTCTGTGACGGCTGTTGTTCGCCGGGCAAAAGGACGCCGGTATAGGTTTCGGCTTGGAAGCTTTGCTGTGCGCAAATTGGCGTAGCTATAGCGAATCAACGCTGATAGGCGCAAGCCGTTTTGGTTTAGATTTGATCCAACGTCGCGATAATCGCCTGAGCGGCTTTTTCGCTTAGGCCGCTGGGATAGGCGCGCATGGCTTCCGCCAAATGAAAATACATTTGTAAAGCGCCGCCAGGCCATATCCGACCTTTTTCCAACAATAGTTCCCGATAACGCCTTTTGTTATAAAAGGCGTTCAAGGCTCGTTCTCCCCGATGTAGTTGCAGGAGATATTCCGCACTCATATCCGGTGTGTATAAAATTTGGTATGGCGGTCTGGGACTGTATTTCAAACCGAACTCCTCGGCCTGTTCTGCCAAGCAGGAGCCGGGCAGGATTTTTAAGAAGCCCAATTGCAAATATCCAGGGTTTAATTGGTGTAGTTCCTGAAAAGCCTGGGCAAAGGATTCCGGGGTTTCGTACGGCAATCCGGCGATTAGATCCACATGCAAGTCGCAGGGTGAGGCGGCCAACATTTGCAGCGTAGGTTTGGCTTTTTGCCAGTCGGCGGCGCGGCCAACCGCACGCAAGGACGCAGGGTTCAAGCTTTGCACGCCGGCCTCCAAATGAAAATAACCGGCAGGTGCGGCGGCAAATATTTGGCATAATTCTTCCGGGCAAGAAGCGGGGGCTAGTTCAAAATGCCAGCTTAGCCCTGGGCGATACAGGGAAGATATGGTTTGGCATATAGCCAGCGCCCGTTTGGGGTTGGCGTTAAACGTGCGGTCAATGAACTTAATTTGTCCGCCGGCCGCTGCCAGGCGGGGTAGCTCCGCCAAAACCAAATCCAAATCCCGTTCCCGCAAAGGTTCCCGGGCCGAGGCGCAAAATGTGCAACCATAAGGGCAGCCCCGGCTGCTTTCATAATAAATGACCCGTTTTTCCTGCGACAAAGTTTCTAAATCCGTAGAGGTGTATAAAAAAGGCCGGCGGCGAAAATCAATAGGGTGAATATGGGTAGGAATAGAGTTTTTGGTGGCTATACAAGCTGTGGCGCTTGTTTCTGAGCTGGCAGCGCAAGCTTGTACCAGTTGTTGTTGCCAGTTTGGATTATATGTTGCATGATATTGTGCTGCCAAGGTAAGAAATGCCGGCCAACTGTCTTCTCCTTCTCCCAAAAATAACAGTTCCAATTGCGGTATACGCTGAAAAATTTCCTGTGGATGTCCGGATACTTCTGGTCCGCCGGCTACAAACAAACAATTCGGTAATAACAGTTGCAAATCCTGTAATAATCCCGCTGCAAAATCCACGTTCCATATATATAGTGAAAAAGCCAGAATATCTGGCTTTTCGGCAAGTATCTGTTCAAAAATCCACAACTCGGACATATTAATCGACCATTGTTTATAAACGATGTCAAGATTGCGCTTAGCCGGAGTTTCTTTCGCCAAGGCAAACAAAGCCGGGTTGGTATGAATATATTGACTGTTTAACGCAATTGCTAATACTTTCATCAACAAGGATCCTCCGCTGCCGTATTGGCCAAAAGATAATCGTTTTCCAAACTTAATTCTTCCCATTTTAGCAACAATTGTGCCAATTCATCGCTTAGGACTTCCACTTGCGGCGTTTCTTCCGCTGCAAATGGGGCAGTTTGCAAAATTTGTATGGCGGCGCTAAATCGATTGCTAAAAATATCTGAAGCAAAAAAATCGCTTACTAGAGGCCAAATACAGGAAATCGTTAAATCAATGGTAGCTTTGGTCATAGCTAAATCGTCGGTGGAGGAGTAGCCGAATTGGTGTAAGGTTAGCAATTCCTGCGTATTTCGTATGGAATAGGTTTTTTCTCGAGCAAGATTGGCGGTTAAACGAGGAAAGAGCTCCTGCAAATTGCCTTTTTTCCCCGCCAAAATATTATTCATGCATCATCCTCCTTCCTATAGTGGACCATTAGCAATTGTCCCTCCTTATAGGAAATCCGGGCAGGATTTTCCGCAATGGTATTGCTAACGCCACGACTGGAACCGGCTTGTAAGGTATAGTCGGTTAGCGGATAGGTAAATCCGCTTAGGGTAATGCCGGTCACTTGAGGGGTCATCGCTATCAGACTGACGGTGTCGCCAATTCTGCCCTGAATCAAATCTTCACCGGGGCAAATATAGCGCACCAGGGAATCATGTCCAAAAAAATAGAAGTTGCGCGCTTGTTCCGGCCCAAACAACAATGGTGCAGCCAGGTTCAGAATGGTGAAATCCAGCCTGCCGCCAAAAGCGCCAAACACGGCGATGGGCCCGGAACTATTCTCCATGGCCAATTTGATCGCCGCTTCTCCGTCGCTAAAATTTTTAGCCTTGGGAAAATCGATTCTTTGTACGCCTTTTTCTAGCAGCAATGCTTTCTTTTCCGCATCCAGAGAATCCCCATCGCCAATGAGTACGTCTGGCCAGATATTCTGCGCTAATAATGCGGCGCCGCCGCCGTCGGCAGCGATCATTTGGGGGCGCGGTTTTTGTTGGGATAGGGACCACAAAACCGCCGCCGCAAAGCCTCGGGGAGGCGTCCCGTTTAAAACGACGACAGAAGAAAAATGAAAAGACATCGTAATACCCCCTTTTTTATCGTTGCCACAGGATGGAAAAGGCGAAAATACGCCGCTTGCCCGGCTTGGTTTTTAGAGTTTGCAGAGAGCAAACGCCGGTTTGTTTCCGTCGCATCAAGCGCTCCGGCTAAGCGCTAACCGCCTTTGTATAAGCTGCTGTTGGCGGCAAGCTTATCCACTCGTGCGATTACATATATATTCTGTATTTAGTGAAAAAAGCCTTTTCTTCTAGCGATAAAGGCAAAATCTACCCTACGCTGCCTTTTTGCTAAAAATAGCTAAAAAAAGCGACAAATATACGTTGCTTATGACCAAAGAACTGTTGGAAGTGGTTTATTTCATCAATTTCTACAAAATATAACAAACGTCGTTTATTTAAGCGTTGCCAGGTTGGCGCCGCGATAGACTTTGCCGGCTTCCGGGGTGATTTCCAAATATTTGTACAGTTCCGGCAAGGTAACAAATTTCCATCCCTCTGCCGCGAGTTGATCAATAGCTAGAAATGCCCCCTCTACTGAGGTGGAATAAATATCGTGTAGAAGAATAACCGCCCCGTCGTGAGCGGCGCTAACAATATTTTGGCATACGATATTCGCATCTTGTACGTCCCAATCTCTGGGATCGATGGTCCACAACATCATCGGTTGTTTGATTAATGCGGCAGTAGCGGCGTTCATTGAACCATACGGCGGACGCACATATAGCGGGTAGCTTTCTGTAATCTGATAAATGATTTCCGCCGTGGTATCCAATTGTTTGGCTAAACCATCGGCGGAAAGTTTGGTAAATTGTTCTTTGTGGTCATAGCCGTGGCTGCAAATAACATGACCGTCGGCGTTGGCTCTTTCGATAATGATGGGATTTGCTTGTGCTCGCACGCCCAAAACGAAAAACGTCGCGCGAATATCCCGTTCCTTTAATCCATCCAATAAGATAGGGGTGTATTCTTTGCTGGGTCCGTCATCAAAGGTTAAAGCCATTACGCCGGGACAATCCGTGGTTTCTTCTTGCCCAATGGTTTCACTGCCGGATATGCCGGTATTTTCGTCAGATTGTTCTTCTGCCGTATCATTGGCGTTTGCAGCGCCGGCATCATCTTTCGTCGGTTGCCTCTGTTCCTCTTCCGTATTGCCGCCCGATTGGGCGGCGTTTTCAGCGTCTTGCATGGTTGCGGCTTGCATCATATTCGAGACATCATCAAAAGAAAAATCCTGGCATGCGGTAAAACAGGATATGAAGAGAATGCATGCGGCTAACGCCGCGATGATCGTCGTTTTTTTCATATCGAATCCACCTCGCTTCGTCATATCCTGATTGGCGGAAGCTTTGCTTTTCCGTCACTTAAAGGAATCTTAGTCCAGGGTAAAAGTTCCCGCATCCTTCTAAGGTTTCCCTGAGCGCCAAGCCGAAAATGCGACGGCTGGCCAAGGTTTACCGATACTATATTAACCGTTTTGGTGTTTGCTATGTAACAGCATTTGCGCATACCAATTGGTTTTGGCCACTTGCTCTATGGCTTCCATTAAGCATATTGCCATATCTAGCTGCCAGTCCCAGGCTACGGCGCCATGATTCGCCAGTAAAGCGCCGCGATAGGAGCGGGCGGCGGCACCGGTTTGTTCCGCCAGTTGTAGACTACCGGCTTCGGCAAAAGATAGCAGCGGTATTTCTCCGAGCATGAGTCTGGCTTCCACTAAATCCTGAGGCAGAGTCATGCCGGCCAGGGCATAGGCGGTGGCAAAAGGTGGATGTGCATGTACGACGGCCTGCACGTCGGGGCGATTGCGGTAGACGCTAACATGTAGCGCCGCCTCAGAGGATGGTTTGGCGCCGCTGGCTGCCGGCTGGCCGTCTAAAGAAATTGGTACGATATCCGCCTCCGTTAGCCAGCCTTTGGAAACGCCGCTGGCGGTGATAAAGATCGTTTCACCGCAACGCACGCTGATATTGCCGTCGGTACCGGCTACTAAGCCTCGTTGATATAAACGGCGACCGGCGGCAATAATATTATGAACGGTTTGTGATTGCATATGGATGCGCCTCCTCCCTGCCGGTTATTTGAGCATCATCACGGCGCCCATGGCGCCCCGGCTCAAACCTTGCAGTCGATGGGAATAAAAAATATCGTTGCAGCACATGGTGCATAGGCCGCTTAGAGTAATGTTTTTAGGCTGTAGCCCTTCTTGGAGCAAAAGCGTGCGATTGGCCCGGGGAATATCCAGCCAGTATTTGCCCGGCGTTTGTGCCACTGGACGATATACCAGGCCTTGCTCATCCTGCCAACCGGTGAAGCTGGCGATCACATCTTCGCCTACCTGATAACAGCAAGGGCCGCTAGCCGGCCCAATGCCGGCGATGATACGCTCGGGCCGGGCGCCCAAACTTGTCAAACGGCGCACCATAGCGGCAGCAATGCCTAATGCGGTACCCCGCCAACCGGCATGGGCCAAACCAATGAGCGATGCTTGCGGGTCATAAAAAAATAACGAAGAACAATCTGCATGATGGGTGATAATGGGCAAATTGCGTTCGCCGGTAATTAGGCCGTCTATATCCCGGTAGTCCCGTTCTCTGACGATGCCTTTGCCGGCGTCTTCTTCGGTTGCGATTCGAATATTGGCAGTATGGGTTTGTTGCGTAAACGCCAGCCGCTGCGGATCGAAACCCAACGCCGCTCCAAAACGGCGATAATTCTCCCGCACATGATCGACGTTGTCCCCACGGCGCAAATCTAGATTCAGACTGGCGGCTTCTCCTTGGCTAACGCCGCCCAAACGGCTGGAAAAGCCGTGCAGCAATCGCTCCTGCCAGCAATCCAGGCTGGGAAACGTATACCATAGCAAAGAGCCTTGCCAATGTGCCCGCATATTTCCTTGAGGGTATGTATCTTGCATAAAGGATCCTCCCGACGGTTTCCGCCTACCGATAGCTTATGTCTGTTTTTGAAACAAAATGATATATCGCGTTAAGGAAAACAACATTAAAACGCATACCGCGGCGCTTAGTAGCCAAATTGCCACATCCGGCAAATGATCGCTGGTCAAAAGAATCGCCGCCACCGCCGTATAAAAAGCGCCTGTAGACAATTTTCCCCACCATTTGGCGGATATCGGTTCCGCTCCTCTTTTTAACATAAACACACCCAGTAGTAGCATAACCAGCTCTTTAATAACCAAAACCACCACTAAAGGTATGGTTTGTCGGTAGTTGAAACAGAGGGCCACGGTGAAGATTAGCTGGGTTAATTTATCGGCCAACGGATCCAAAATTTTACCCAAGGGCGTTACTTGATTAAACCGGCGGGCTATATAGCCGTCGGCAACATCGGTGGCAAAAGAAAAAATTAGTACCCCAGCCGCCCAAGTATACCGATTGCTCAGATACAAATAGATCATCAGCGGAATCAATAGCAAACGGATTACGGAAAGCAAATTGGGGATGGAACGGTTTTGCGAAGGACGAAATTGTTGCAAATTTATTTTGTTTTGTTGTCCTTGGGTAGAAAACGGCATCATAGAAACCTCGATATGTTCAAGATTATGACATAGTTCATCATATATTCAATAGCAAGCATGATTAATAAACCGTAGTCAAACAATTCTATTCCATCAACTTAAAAAAGTTCGGCACTAAATGCGTTTTTCCTGCCCTTTTTTCGATTTTCAGCAAAATATCGACAAAGGGATCAACCGTTTCGCTAGGAAAAAATCTAGAAAGCTCTGGCAATTTCCGCTTTCGCTAGGCAGAAATATTCCATGTTTTACCAGGCGGCCGTTATGGTACCGGTGTTAGCTGGCAAGCCCGGTCTGCAGCTTGAAACTTAGATCGCCGGCCGCGTTTGCGGCAAGATGGGAAGATGATTGACGCGAAACTATTGGAAAAAGTCCTGGAACATAGTATAATAGACGTTAACAAATGTTTATGGATGGCAAGATAGGAAAGGAAGGTGCGCCAGGATGGTTGAAATATTGCGATTGCATAAAAAAACCTTAAACGTTAACGGCAGCCAAAGAACGGTTTTGGTTTCGGATCAAGATTCGTTAGCCGACGTGATTCGCCAGCAATTGGGACTATGGGGAACAAAGGTAGGTTGCCGCTTGAATCAATGCGGCATTTGTTCCGTGATCCTGAATGATAAATTGGTGCGTTCCTGTATGGTGAAAATGGCGAAAGTGGAAGACGGGGCGAAGCTTTTAACCATCGAAGGTATCGGTACGCCGGAACATCTGCATCCCCTGCAGGCTGCTTGGGTAAAATACGGGGGCGCGCAATGCGGATTTTGTACGCCGGGCTTTATTGTTTCCGCTTATGCCTTGTTGCAAGAAAATCCTGCTCCCACCCGGGAGCAAGTGCGGGCTTGGTTCCAAAAAAACCGCAACGCCTGTCGTTGTACCGGATATAAGGTATTGGTAGATGCGGTGATGGCGGCCGCCGCCGTTTTACGCGGGGAACAACCGGAAGAAAGTTTGTATTTTTCTTTAGGCGAAGACGGCCGCATTTTTGGCACCGCTTATCCCAGGCCGTCTGCTGTGGCCAAGGTGACGGGCACCTATGAATATGGCGCCGATACCGGGCTGTTTTTACCGCGGGAAACTTTACGCTTGGCTTTGGTACAGGCCAAGGTCTCTCATGCCAATATTCTGCGTATCGATACCAGCGAAGCGGAAAAAATGCCCGGCGTGGCGGCTGTGATCACCCATAAGGACGTTAAAGGCAACAATCGTATCAACGGCTTCGTATTATATCCTTGGAATAAAGGAGACGGCTTCGATCGTCCGATTTTAAATGATGAAAAAATCTTTCAATATGGCGACGCTCTCGCTATCGTTTGCGCCGATACCCAGGCCCATGCCGACGCCGCTGCGGCAATGGTAAAAGTGGAAGTGGAAGAGTTGCCGGCTTATATGAACGCCCGGGAAGCGGTGGCGGAAGATGCAGTGGAAATCCATCCCGGCACGCCCAATAAATTTTTTGAACAAAATCTGGCCAAAGGCGAGGACAGCAAGGCGCTGTTGGAAAATTCCTATTTGGTTTTGGAACGGGAATATTATACCCAACGCCAACCCCATTTGGTGATGGAACCGGATGTGGGGTACGGCTATTATGATGACACGGGCCGGTTGACCATACATAGTAAAAGCGTTGGCGTGTACTGCCATGCGGATATGATCGCCGAAGGGCTGGGCCTCAAACCGGAGGAAGTGCGAATGATTCAAAATAATGCTGGCGGTACCTTCGGCTATAAACTTTCTCCCACCTTGGAGGCGCTAATCGGCGTGGCGGTGATGCATACCGGTCGTCCCTGCTATTTGGAATTTACCATGCATCAACAATTAACGTATACCGGCAAGCGTTCCCCTTTCTTTAGTAAAATTCGTTTAGGTTGCGATCGGGACGGCAAGTTGACGGCAATGGAAAACGAAGTGTTGGCAGATCATGGCGCTTATTCGGAATTCGGCGATTTATTGCTGGTGAAAAATATCGAATTTACTTGCGCCGGTTATCATTTGAATAGTATGCGGGGTAAAAATGCCATTACCTTTACCAATCACGCCTATGGCGCCGCTATGCGGGCTTATGGCTCCCCGCAGGCATTCTTTGCCGGAGAAAGCATTATAGACGAATTGGCCCGTGCTTATGGCATGGATCCTTTTGAATTTCGTTATCAAAACGTCTATAATGAAGACTCTACTACGCCCACCGGTTGTTCCCCGGACGTGGTGGTGATTCGCGGCCTGTTGGATAAATTGCGTCCGGCCTATCAGCAAGCGCAAGCGGTAAAAGCCGCTTTTCCAGCAGGCAAAATCAAACGAGGTGTAGGGGTGTCCTTGGGGATTTATAGCTGTGGCGATGATGGCTATGACAACTCAGAAGCGGCTGTGGAATTGCAGCCCGACGGCAAAATCGCCGTATATTTGACTTGGGAAGATCATGGCCAGGGCGGCGATATGGGCGCTTTGGTCAGCGTGCATGAAGCTTTTCGTCAATTGGGTTATCCGAAAGCGGCGGAGGATTTTATTATTATTAATAATGATACCGGACGTTGCCCCAATAGCGGTTATGCCGCAGGCAGCCGCAGTCAATTGATGGTTGGCAATGCCATTTGGGATGCAGCGGAAAATCTGATACGGGCCATGCGCAAGGAAGACGGCTCTTTCCGCACCTATGAGGAAATGATGGCGGAGGATTTGCCTTTGTACTATTTAGGCGTATACAATACCTCGCCTTACGTTAGCGCCACCGACGAACAGGGGACCCAGGGCAATCCTTTCGTGGCTTATATGTACGCCGCCTTTGTTTCGGAAGTGGAGGTGGATACGGAAACCGGTACAACCAAGGTGAAAAAGATTACCGCCGCCTACGACGTGGGAAGGATCGCCAACCGGTTAGTGGTGGAAGGACAGGCTTACGGCGGCTTGGCCCAAGGTATCGGTATGGCTTTGAGCGAGGATTTTGAAGACTTAAAAGCTCATACCACATTGGTCAAAAGCGGTTTGCCATATATTGAAGACGTCCCCGACGATATTACCTTGATTTTCCAAGAAACCCCGCGAAAACATAGCAAATTCGGCTGTGCAGGGGTAGGGGAAGCGGTTACCACCGCGCCCCACGTTTCTATTATTAATGCCATCGACGATGCTTGCGGCGCACGGATTCGCCGCTTGCCCGCCTATCCCGAGAAGGTGTTGCAAGCATTAAAGGATAAAGAGCGGGAACAGAATCAACAATAGACGTAATCAAAACAAGCTAGGGGCGTATCCTATACGCTCCTAGCTTTTATCGGCGGCAGTTGCCGAATTGTTAAAAAAGGAGAGCGGAATGAAGCCACGGGATATATTAAGCCGGGAACAGGAATGTATTGAACAACATGCCCCGGCCTGTCAGGCCGGTTGCCCTTTGCATATTGATTGCCGCGCCGTTAATTCTTTGATCCGGCAAGGGGAGATGGCCGCTGCCTGGCAGACTTTTGCCAAAGATGCGCTGCTACCCCGGATATTGGCGGCGGCTTGTTCCGGTCCGTGCCGCGATTTTTGCCGGGAAAAAACTGGCCGTCCGCCGGTGAACATGCCGCAGATCGAAGCGTGGCTGTCGCAACAGATGGCTGTCGCTCCGTGCCCTCCTTTTACGGTACAGCCATATATGCGCTTGCCGCAAAAAGTTGCGGTGGTAGGGGGCGGCGCCGCTGGATTGGCGGCGGCGATTTTTCTGTATGAAAAAGGTTTCGAGATTACCATCATCGATCAGGATATGATTCTAGGCGCTTGCCTGCAACGCCGCCTGCAGATAAACGATGCTTTGCTGCAAGGGGAAATGGCTTTTTTTGCACGCAGCTGCCAGCTACGATTAGGCTGTCAGGTAGGACGGGATATCGCTTTGGCGGATTTGCAGCGCGAATTTGATGCGGTATTGCTGGCAGTGGGCTATCGCCAGGCTCGGGAAATTTGCGGCGAAATTTTAACCTACGACCCGGTTACTTTGCAAACCGCCGCCTATCCTTGGCTGTTTTGGTTGGTGCGGGATGCGGATTTGCCGGCGGATCACCCTTGGTTAAGTTTGGCCGGCCGCCTGGCCCGAGGTAAGCAAGGGGGCATATCTGCCGACCGTTTCATCAAGCGCGTGTCCTTGACCGCTTCCCGCTGGCGGGCCGGCAGTTATGTAAGCGATTTGCCTTTTACGCTTTCTGAGAAGGCGGACGGCGCGCCTGCCGTTGGTCGGTTTTTTTCGGCCCAAGAAGAAGCGGGACGTTGTTTGGATTGCCATTGCCGGGAATGCGTATTGCACTGTCATGTTTTGCGCAAATATGGTAAAGCGCCCCGTCAATATATTCGGGAAGTGGCAAATAATCTAATTATCACGCGGGGTATACGCAAAGCCAACGGGATGATTCATTCCTGTACGTTATGCGGTTTATGCGGCGAGGTATGCGTCAATGGTCTAGATATGGGGGAAATCTTTTTGGCAGCGCGCCAAAATATGGTGGAGAAAAATATTATGCCGCCGCGCGTACATGATTATCCCCTGCGCGATATGCAGTTTTCGCTCAGCGATCAATTTGATATGTGGCGGGAGGATCCGGCCGGCGGCGGCGATTACTTGTTTTTTCCCGGCTGCCAATTGGCGGCGGGCGCTCCTCAATATATCGAGCCTTTGTACCGGCATTTGCGCGACGTTGCCCCTGCCGGCGTAGGCTTGGCTTTGAGCTGTTGCGGCGCCCCGGCGCATTGGGCGGGTCAAAGACAGACCACGGAAGAAATCCAGCGACATATATCTACCCAATGGCTGCGTCTAGGCTGTCCGACGATCATTACCGGTTGTACCGCCTGTTATCAGGAATTGGCTACCTTTTTGCCTGAGGACAAATTGCTTCCTCTATGGCAAGCTTTGGATGCATGGGGGTTGCCGCCGTTGGCCGTTCCCCTGGCGGGAAAAAGCTTTGCGCTGCATGACCCTTGCACCGCTCGGCATATGACGGCTTGCCAAGATAGCGTGCGCCATATGGTCGGCGCTTTGTCAGGCGCGATTCGGGAAATGGCCCATAGCCGCGACCGCGCTATGTGCTGCGGCTACGGCGGTTTGGCTATTTTTGGCAATCCGCAATTAACTTGGGAATTGCAAATGGAACGTTTGCAAGAGGCGCAAGGGGATATGCTTACCTATTGCTGGATGTGCCGGGATTATCTAGCGGCGGCGGCAACCAAAAACGGTATGGACGTTCAGGTCTATCATATGTTGGATTTGTTGTTTGGCCAGGGTAAGCCGGCGCCTATTTTGGATATTAGCGAAAAAAGGACCGCCCGTAGGCGGCTAAAACAACGGTTATTGCAAGAATTTTGGCAGGAAGAAGATGGGTTGCCCGAGCAAGCGGATTGGCGGCGCTATCGTTTGCAGCCCGGCGTAGCCGCCAAATTGGCGGAACGCTTGATTTTGCTGGAAGATGTGGCTGCTGTGATCGAAGCGGCGGAAAACGGCGGCGGCAAATTGCTGCGTCCGCGAGACGATCATTATTTTGCCCATTTGCGTCGGGGTTTGGTTACCTATTGGGTAGAATATAGCAAAGAGGGAGAAAACTATACCGTGTATACAGCTTATAGCCATCGATTGCGTATCCTGTCGGAATTGCCTGGCGATAAGAAGTAGACGTAAACGAAAATCGCCTATATATCCGGCATGTATCAGGCATAGCGTTGCAGATTATGTTTTACTAAAGCGAATACTTGCTGCAAATAGTCGTGGCCGCGGGGACGTAAATCGTCTCGAATCTGTTGTAGCAATTGAGCCATACCGGATACGTCGGCATTCCCCACGTTATGCCGCAGGGCAAAAGCGGCGGCTTGTTTTTCTGCCAAAGTGAAAGGAGTTACTTGCTGCAGAGCGAATATATTCGGCGTTTGCAAAAAAACTTTTTCTGCCGCTTCGGGGGATATGCCGCAGAAGCTGGCGATTAAGTTGCAGGCTTGCTCCATTGCCGGACGGTTGGCCAAAGCGGCGATAATTTGTCGTTTGATCTCCGGCTGCGCTTCATCAATGAGAAGTTCGAAGCCGATTTCAATAAAATTATGGGATTTCCACCATAATAAATTATCGGGTAGATGAGAGACTTTTGCTAAAGCCGCCATCCAGCGTTTCCCTTCTTCAAAGCACCAACCTTTGTCGCAACCCGGCCAGCTTTCATCGGCATAGTAATCCACGCCTTGAGGATTTACGCCGTGGGAGAGAACCCCCCGGGCAAAATCCACGGCTTGCGGCTGTTGGTTTATGCAAAACTGATATAAGGCATCCCCCATTTGATGGGCATCGTCACGCTGTATGCCCATACCCGCGGCCAAATCGGGAAATAGTCCGCCCAAGGCCATTAACGAGCTAACTTGGGGAAAAATGAAACGATTGGCATAGTAGTGAACGATAGGAAACATAATCAACCTCTGTACTTGCTGTAGATAGCGTTTTGTTTTTGTTTTGATTATATATCATATGCGGTGGTTTTGCCAATAGAATTTCTATGGAGAATAACAAATGACAAAAGAAATGAAACAGAAAAAAGAAAAGAAAGAATGGCTGGATGCCAGCGGTTATCCCTTAAAAAAACATGTGCGTAATCTTTTCTGGCTCACTTTTGCCTCGTTGATCTCTTGCGTTGCCTATAATATGTTTATAGCCCCCAATCAATTGCTGGCTAGCGGCGTTTGGGGTGTGGCAGGCTTAATCAATTATTTTTTCCCCAATGTGCCGATAGGGGTATTCTTGATTATCCTGAATATACCTTTATTGATTTGGGGATGGAAAAAATTAAAGCTGCGTTTTGCTATCTATACAATTTACGCGCTTATATTGCAAAGTATTTTATTATCTGTTTTGGAACCATATATTCCGGTTTATATAGATAATATTTTATTGGCTTGTCTGTTTGGCGGGGCGTTTACCGGTTTAGGCGGCGGTTTGGTGGTACGCTGGCATGGATCTACCGGCGGCGCGGATATTATTGGTATTATACTGAAAGAAAAATATGATTTTAGCATTGGCTCCATTGCTTTTGCGGTAAACGTGGCGGTGGTCAGCGTTGGCGCTTTCGTTTATGGTTATGAACTGGCCATGTATACGGTAGTGGAAATGTTTGTCTATACTATGACGTTTAACCGGGTATTGGAAGGTTTAGGGCGCAAACGCAATGTAATGATTATCAGTAGCCATGGGGAGGAAATAGCCCATCGCTTAATGAAAGAAATCGGCCGGGGCGCCACGATTATGCGGGGTGAAGGCGCTTATACCCATCGTTCTAAAGATGTATTGCTCTGTGTGGTGGGTCGCTATGAATTATCACCTTTGAAAGAAATTATCCGGGAAGTGGATGCCGACGCTTTTGTTTGCATTAGCGATATATATGAAGTTATGGGCAAATTTTCCCGCAATGTACAAGCGGAAAACGCCGCCATGGAAAGATTGTTGCAACAGGAACTGGCGGAAAAGAACGATACCGCTGGTTGATGTGGCTAGAAATGGACGAGTTGGCGGTAAAAAACGCCCCCTTGGCCGTGGAACGCTTCGTATGGCGCCAGGGGCGTTTTTAGTTAAGAATTGGCGGTTTTTTGCTTATCATAGCGGGCAAATCGTCTGCCGGATGGTTGCCATAGACGGTTCACCGTTGCAGTTCCTTCCATAATTCTTCGCTAACCAGCGAGCGAATCATGGCCTGATGTCCTTGTTGTAGACCATGTAAAGCCGTAGGCGGGTAATCCGCTGCTTCCAGCAGCCGGTTTAACGGCCCCAATGCCAAAGGCGGCGCTCCCGCCTCTTCTTCTTTTAATAGCATATGGGTGAGTTGATTTTCGCCCAAATTGACGATTTCCTGTCTTAACCATTCTACGCGCCTGGTTTTGGGTAGACAAAAATGGCTGCGGCATACAAAAGGACGTTGAGGATGTATGGAGCAGAATTTTCCTTGTTGGTTAAGGCAGCTACAGCAACCTTGCCGGTCCCGGCGCATGACGATATCGCTGA
>CASEQE010000073.1 GCA_949289995.1 uncultured Peptococcaceae bacterium | reverse complement strand
TGAGCTTCCCCTTGAAAAAGGGGGTTTTGAACCGGAACAGAAACCGGCTCTCGTGGCTCTCATCCGTGACATGGACGTCCTCGGTATATACGGTTTATGCCCAGTCCCCGGTTCGTTCCAACATACGCTTCACAGCGATCTGCAGAATTTTTACGGCAAATGGATTTATGCGGATCCCAGTCGCAATAGGCACGATCTTGCACCCGCTTATCTTTTTTGTGTGGTAAAATCTCGCTGATTCACTAACTTCATCATAAAGGAGAATTTCCGGTCTGTATAGGTTCGTATTTGGTTCGCCTGTGGATTTTAAGGGGGGTTCGCGAAGCGAACCCCCCTGTGAAACAGCCTTTTTGTCACCGGTTTTTATGTTTTTACACAAAAAAGGAGGGACGTCTTAGACGCTCCTCCTCAGAGTACCATGAACTATGAACCAATCGGATCGTTCCATCCGGTGGTTTGTTACGGACTGTCTTTTCTTGGTCAGAGCTGGCCGGAAAAGACTTTGGCTACTACATCATACCTGTCTCGCGCACCGGATTTTTCGCAGATGGAAGCAATGTATCGCTGTACCATGCGCTGGGAGATGCCCAGGCGCTTGGCAATTTCCAGCGTGCCGATTTCCAGGTTCAAAATCATTTGCAAAACATCCCGTTCTCGCGGTGTCAGTTCACACTCGGTACAGAACAGGCGTATCAATTCTTCCGGAGATCGCTGCTCGGACGGCTCCTTCGTCATATTCCTGCTGATCCAAGGCAGAAGCACCAGCAGCACCGCCACGGAGAGCAGGCAGCTTGTCACTGTCAGCATAGTGCTGCGCCAGTTTTCATAGAGCCAAGGCATAAAAGGTACCACAATCGCCACGGTAAAGCACCGGGTCGCTCGGCCTAGCCCCGCCCACAGCTCTGGCCGGGAAGTTCTAGGGGCGAAGTCGCAGAACAGGATTGTCAGAAAGATTATATAGAAGCCGCTGTATCCATATATCAATGCCACGCTAGCAAAGTATCCCGCTGGCGTGGACAGCAGTGCCGTAGAAATCGAGGATAGAAGGATAAAGCAGGTTGTGGCCAATGGCAGTAGCTTTCGCTGACGCAGATCTGCTACCCAGCCCGCCAGAACAAGACTTAGGGCGTAGAACAGCCGCACGCTTTGGTAGATGTTATAAGTTCCGGTGCTGTGAAAGGTGGTGATCACCCCATCGATGAGGCCGGACACCAAACTCATGAGCGCCACGGAGGAGAGGAGGATGAGGGCGGAGTGTCGCGGCGTTTCATTCTCTGCGGAATAGGGCAGAGGATCGGCTGGCACCCAGTTCCGGGGCGCCCTGGACGCCAGAAACACCACCAGAAGAATGCTGACGATCATGCTGGTGAGGAAGAGGGCTTCCAGAGGAATGACGCTTTGAATCAGGAACTGGAGCAGCACGGCCAGAGCCATTCCCGTACCAGTGGCCTTTCCGGCGTAGCGGCTTCCCTGAAAGGTCATGGCATGGTTGTAGTAGACATAACCTCCGATGTGGCCGCAGGAGAGCAGACACAGCGCGGCGGACAGGCAAAAAAGCGCAGCCTGATTGGTAGTTAGAAACAATATAGCGGAAATCACGCAAAGCGCCCCTGCGAGGAATGCAGCGTATTTCCGGCTCCGTTCTCCACGGACCAGCTTGCGCGGCAGCGAGAAGGATAGAAAGCCCAGGCCGGTGCAAACTAGACCCAGGGCGTAGACGATATTGACACGCTCCGAACCAAAGAGAACCGCTGCGCTGGTATTGACCGCCGCCTCAGCCAGCATGAAGGCCAGGAAACACAGGGCAAAGCAGACGGCCTGAAACCACTGTCCTCGGGTAAGATTCCATATGGTATTGTTGTCCCGCGGTTCCGTCATAATTCCATCTCCTGTAGCGAAGGATCATCATGCCTGCCTAGGCAGGCATGATGATGGGGTATCCCATCACCAATTTCTTCTGATTGAACTAATATTATATCATAAACTTTATATGATTTCCAGCAAGACATATCATTGTCCTTTGTTCCCTAAAGTCCAGCAAGTCTTGGGTGAAATCGAAGACCCTATCCTTCATTTTGCCGTACATATCGCTTTCGTCTGTTCTCTTCGAGTCGGTGAAGTTGCAGGCATCAGCTGTGCGTCTATTGATTTCCGCCATAGAAGTTTGTGGATCACACAAATCGTTCAGCGTGTTTCCGACAAAGCCCTGCAGGAGTTGCCGAAAGAAGAAATCATCAAAGTGTTGCCAAAATAATTAGCTATTTCCAAGAGCAGCGTTATCTTAAAAGGATCAAAAATCGAGGCAAGCGTGCGAATTAATCTTTAACCATGCCACTTTCCATTGAGATCAAAAACCGGTTAGCCGCCATCAAGAGTTATAAAGCGCTTTTCAGGGAAGAGTACCAGGACTACGGGTTGTTGCTTTGCAATCCGGATGGAACGCCGCTCGACCGGAAATTTCTTGATAAAGCGTTCAAAGAACATCAGGCGGCAATGCAGATCAAAGATCCGATTGAGTTTTAGGGCTTAAGGAAGTCGGAACAGATGCATAAGGTGTGGTTGACTAAAATCATTACCGGCTCGTTGCCCAAAACCGTGGCCTATCACCGGAAGTTTTGACAAGCAACTATAATGAAGCGTTGGATTTTGAAAAGAGAACGCCGGCCCTTTTTGTTGAAACCAGCAGGCAAGTAGCAAGACCAGTACCAATGAGGCGGAAGAGCTACAGGCGCTCATGGAGAAATTTCAAAATGCCCCGACGCTTTCACAGCAATTTTTGCACTTATTGCGTGCTGTAACATAGACTGCAGATGGATGCAGATGTTTTTTCATTAGTAAGTATATTAGCAAATGCGGATGCATACAGTTTCGATGTTGAATAATCATACATTTTTGTTATAAAACTATTTATCGCAATAAATATGCGCAAAAAAGAAAAATACGGTCTTCAAAACTAATACAAGTTAAGAAGACCGTATTTTCAAGGCTTTTGGAGCTGATACCCAGATTCGAACTGGGGACCTCATCCTTACCAAGGATGCGCTCTACCTACTGAGCTATATCAGCGTCTTGGACGGAGCTTTGCTGCCGGGGGGAAAAGCATACCGTCACAGCGAAAATAATTATACACGATAGGAAAAGATTTTGCAAGCTTTTTTTTAACGGAAAGCTTGACTTAGCGAAAAATTTTTTCTTCGATTGCCGGCGGATCATTGGCGCCGCCGTAATGGTTTTTCCACAGTAGCGGCGCCTTTATGGTTGTCGCCAGGCAGGCAAGATAGCCCTCTTGTGGAGATAGCCAGCGCAAATATAGATTATGTCCCGCCAGCGCCACGGTTTGCCGCTGTTCTAGTGCAGGAATCACGGAAAAACGATGAAAATTTTGATTGATTCCCTGACCGCTCCATTTAACCGCCGCTTCTTTAGCCGTCCAGATAAGAAAAAAATCCGTTTCTCCTTTGTCCGCCAGCCACTGTTGTTCCTGGGGGTGGAAAAAACGCCGGGCCAGAGCTTGCGCTCGGGGTATGGGCCGCAGCTTTTCCATATCCAAGCCCAGTGGCGACAAGGAAAAAGCGCATAGCAACAGATCGCCGCTATGGCTTAGGGAAAAACAGGGTGTTTTTTGACAAAAATGGGGTTTCTGGCCCGGTGCTGAGTCTGCCAGACGGCAATTGGTAAAATCCCTGCCGCTTTCCCGTCCATAATCCGCCGCCCAATGTTGCAACAACTGTTGTCGTTCCGCCGGAAAATTTTTGGACAGCGGCCGGCGATAAACAATAATCGGAGATATCATTTGCACAAATCCGCGTATGCGCCGCCAATCCATTCCAACAAAGCGTCAGGGTTCATTTCGATTTGGGCGCCGATTTTGCCGCCGGAGAAGACAATGGTATCGTATAGCATGGCTTCTTCTTCCACAAAGGTGGGATAATTTTTTTTCATGCCGATAGGGGAGCAACCGCCGCGGATATAGCCGGTTACCCGGAGAATATCCTTTACCGGTATCATTTCAATATGTTTTTGTTTGGCGGCTTTCGCCGCCTTTTTCATATCCAATTCCGCGGCTACCGGCAAAACGAACACAAAATAGTCGCCGGTATTGCCTTGGGTGACCAAGGTTTTATACACCTGTTCTTGGGGCATGGCGATTTTTTCCGCCACGGATATGCCGTCGATTCTGCCGTCGCTGGCATCGTATCCATGGGCGGTATAGGCCAATCCGGCGTCTTCCAACAGGCGCATGGCGTTGGTTTTTTCTGTTTTTTCCATAAATGAGCCGTCCTTTTTCCTATGTTTTCGTTTGCTGCGGCTAGCGGCTAATTTAGATGGATTATAAGCCCAATTCCTGGGCAAAAGGTTTCATGCCGTCCAGCACGCATTGTAAAACGTCGTTTAGTTCCATTTGCAACATTTGGCAACCCTGCAAAATGATTTGCCGATCGCAACCGGCGGCGAAGCGTTTGTCCTTAAATTTTTTCAGCACGCTTTTGGTTTCCATATCCGCCAGGCCGCCGGGACGCAGCCGGGCTGCCGCCTGGACGATACCGCTAAGCTCGTCCACGGTAAACAGGCTTTTTTCCATCAGGGTTTGGGGCTCTACCTGGGTGCAGATACCGTAACCATGGGAAAGCACCGCCCGCACATCTTCCGCCGGCAAATCGTAGGGAGCCAACAAAGCTTCGGTATGCTGCAAATGTTCCTGGGGATATTTTTGATAATCTACGTCGTGCAGATACCCCACCGCCTGCCAATGTTCCATATTTTCGCCGAAATGGGCGGCCATACCGGCCATGGCGGCGCTTACCGCCAGGCAATGGCCGAGCAAATGGGGATCGTCGATGTGCTTGGCAACGATTTGTTTTGCCAAATCCAAGGTGAGCGTTTGCGCCATAATCGTTTCTCCTTCCTTATGAACGGTTTGCCAATTTTATCGTTATTATAAGATTATAAGCCCCGGCTTATTTTAGGGCAAGGGCACAGGCTTATTTTCCCTGTGGAAAAGCAAAGCTCCAAGGCAGCAATTCGCCTAGGCGCAGCAGTTTTGCTTCGCGGTTGCCTGCCATAATCAACAGAGGAAAGTCTGGCGGGCAAAATTCGGCATAGGTTTGGCGGCAAACGCCGCAGGGATAGCAAAAATCCCAGGTTTCCGGCGGTTGATCCTGGGGGCCGCCGACCACGGCCAACATGGCGAATTGTCTTTCCCCGGCGGACCATGCTGCGGCCAGGGCGGTTCTTTCCCCGCACAAACTGGGGGAAAAGGCGCCGTTTTCCAAATTGCAGCCGGGGTAAATCCGGCCGGAGGCCGCCAGCAATGCCGTGCCCACCAAAAAGCGGGAATAGGGGGCATAAGCGTTTTCCCGGGCGGCCAAAGCGGTTTGTTTCAGTTGCGGCAGGCGTTTTTGCAGCCAATCGGCCAATGGTTTGCTTTCCATAATCATTCCTCCCGTCCGTATACTATATTTCCCTATGGGCAAGGGTTTTCCTGCGACAGGCCGGGGCGAAAAGTTTGCCGTTGCTCTGGTGGAAGGCAAGTGATACAATAAGAAACGGAATTTCCGGAAACAAATTGGGGAGACGGAGGCGAATTTTTTGGAAAACGTATTGTTCAGTATCAATTCCATAGCGCCGATCTTTATTTTGATGGGTTTGGGATATTTCTTGCGCCATATCGGCGTTTTTGGCGAGGGGTTTATCGATACCGCCACCAAAATCGTTTTTACCGTGTGTATTCCCTGTATGTTGTTTCGGGATATTTGCGATAACGATATCGGTCAAACTTTTGATATCAAGCTGCTGCTGGCGGCGGTAGGCGGCACGGTGTTTGTTTATATTTTGTTGTGTTTGCTGACGCCGCTGTGGATTAAAGACCGGCCGACTTATGCCGCGTTCGTCCAGGCCAGCTTTCGCAGCAATTTTATTGTGATCGGCGTGCCCATTGTCGGCAATGTGGCCGGTTCTATGGGCGTGGCCAAGGTGGCGTTGGCGCTGTGCGTTATCGCTCCTTTGTATAATATACTGGCAGTGCTGATTTTGGCCAAAGCGCAGGAAGGGGCCAAGGGCGCCGTGTTATGGCGTAAGATTATTACCAATCCGCTGATTATCGGTTCTTTGTTGGGGGTTGTTGCCTCCTTAATCGGTTTGCAGTTGCCGGAGGCCTTGTATCAACCGGTGGACGCTTTGGCGTCCATGTCTATGCCGCTGGCTTTGTTGGCTTTGGGCGGCACCATTTCTCTGGCCAAAGGCACAGGGGAGATTCATTTGGCGGCGGCGGCGGCCGTGTTCAAAACCGTGATCAATCCGTTGTTGATGTTGCCCTTGTTTTTTTTGCTGAATTTGAGTCGTCTGGATATTGTGGTGCTGATGATTCTTTTCGCCTGTCCCACGGCGATTGCCAGCTTTCCTATGGCCTATCAGATGAAGGCCAATCATCGTTTGGCTTCTTTGGCTATCGTTTTTTCCAATGCTTTGTCTTTGTTTACCTTGTTCGGTTTTATCTATGTGATGCGTTTATTGGGATGGGTTTAAACCCTGCTTATTTATGTTTTGCCTTTTTCCGGTTGTCCTTGCGCCGCGTATCAAAAAAGCGTTTTTCTCCTTGTGCCGTTG
>CASEQE010000072.1 GCA_949289995.1 uncultured Peptococcaceae bacterium | reverse complement strand
ATTCGTTGGCATGAAAACCAATAGAATATCCATGTTTATTTAATGTATTGGTATATGAATTCCACATAAAAAGGTCATCAGATGCTTTAGTGAATGATGCAACATATAAAGACTTTGCGTATGAAATTATTGAAATATAATTTGTTTTATTTTGTATTACCTTTTCTATGTTTTTTCTTAATATATCTTGGCAATCGCTACTTTCCAAAGCTTCCTGTAAAACTTTGTAGGGATATTGCATTTCAAATTTATCTGCCAAAAAATTAATATTTGTCAAATGTATACGTTTGCTCTCAATTATATTTTTCATTGCATCAGGAGAGGTATAGTGATACAGCATTGTATCTTCTTTTAGCATTTCTTTGTAAAAAGAATAGTGCGTAGAAATATTACACCTCATACCCAATCGCCCCCAGATTCTTCCGAATTTCGTCCTCCAGCTCGTGGGACTTTTGGAACAGCTCGGACAGCTCCCCGGTCAGCCGTGCCATCTTCTCCTCAAACGGCTCGCCGTCGTCCTCCTGCTCCTCAATCCCCACATAGCGCCCCGGCGTTAAAATATAATCCTGCTTTGCGATTTCCTCAGTTGTGACAACCGCACAAAAGCCCTTGACATTTTCAAGCGTGCCTTCCGTATACGCATTGTAAGTATCCGCTATTTTCCGAATATCTTCATCGGTCAGTTCCCGCAGCTTGCGCGTAACCATCGTTCCCATTTTGCGCGCATCGAGAAAAAGCGTTTTGCCCTTCTGCTTCTTGTTTTTTGCCAAAAACCAGAGCGACACCGGAATCTGCGTGGTATAGAAGAGCTGTGACGGCATAGCCACAATGCATTCCACCAAATCGTCATTGATGATATTTTTACGGATTTCCCCCTCTCCGCCGCTTTGGGAGGACAAAGAACCGTTTGCAAGCACCATACCAATTTTGCCGTTTGGCGCCAAATGGTATATCATATGCTGAAGCCACGCAAAGTTCGCGTTTCCCGCAGGGGGAATCCCATATTTCCAACGCACGTCGTCCGCGAGCTTGTCCGCCCCCCAATCTGAAAGATTGAACGGCGGGTTTGCCATGATATAATCTGCCCGCAAGGTGGGGTGACAGTCATTAAAAAATGTATCGGCATTGTATTGTCCAAGATTGGCTTCAATACCACGGATGGCAAGGTTCATTTGCGCCATTTTCCATGTAGTAGGGTTGGAATCCTGACCAAATACCGAAATATTATTGATATTTCCGCTGTGATTCTCTATAAACTTTGCCGACTGTACAAACATACCGCCTGAACCGCAGCATGGGTCATATACCCTCCCATTATACGGCTGCAACACCTCAACCAGTGTACGAACCACGCAGGACGGCGTATAAAATTCGCCTGCCAACTTGCCCTCTTGTTCAGCAAATTTGGAGAGACAATATTCATAGGTTCTGCCAAGAATATCCCGGCTGGAACCTGCCTCTACCATCTTAATATTGGTAAACAGGTCAACCACATCGCCAAGCCGGCGCTTATCCAGTTCTGGTCGTGCAAAATTCTTCGGGAGAATATCTTTCAGTCGTTTGTTTTCTTTTTCAATTGACCGCATCGCCTCATCAATGACGGTTCCGATTTCCGGCGTATGTGCCTTTGAGGCAATCCTGCTCCAGCGAGCGTTTTCCGGCACAAAGAAAATCCCCTCGGATGTGTACTCGTCAATGTCTTCTTCAAAGCCGTCGCCCTCATCCACAAGCTGCTTATGCTTTTCGTCAAAGCGATCCGAAATATATTTTAGAAAAATCAGTCCGAGCACCACCGATTTATATTCCGATGCGTCAATATTGCCGCGCAATACGCAGGCCGCATCCCATATCTGTTTTTCAAAGCCAATTGCGGCTGTGTTATTTTTATCTGCCATTGTTGTTTCTCCTTCTTTTCTGCCTATAGCTCACTCGTCTGCTTTTTCTTTTATCTTATGGTAAGAGCCTAACATTCTAATCTTTATAACATATACCATATTTTTGTAGTTATTCCATTATAGGTACAATAATACAATTTATACTATATCATACAATTTGTCTGAAATCAAGAAGGATTGTCGAATCGTGCAACAAAGTGACCGTTAAAAAAATAAAAGCGTGCTACCATACGGTCAGCGCGCTTTTATGATAATAGGTGGTATAACTTGTCTATGCCATGATCTGAACCTTTTCATTCGACTTGATTCATCCCGTATAAAACGGAAACTGCTAATATCACCCCCAAAATTTTGAGCAAAATAAGCATGACACGCTTAAAAGGTTTTGTTTTAGGTTTACGGTAAGGTTAATAAATGCTTTTTATCAAGCCGTCAGCAAACAGTTTCTCCATCCATGATTATTTTTACAGCGATGCCGAAATGATCCGATTGAAGTCCGCCAATGCCGTGTTCCAGTGTTCATAATTCCTATCATTTTTATGATTG
>CASEQE010000071.1 GCA_949289995.1 uncultured Peptococcaceae bacterium | reverse complement strand
AACCTTTTTTTCCTTTATTTTGCCTTTTTGCCGGAGGCAAATCACAAAATAATTTTATCGTCATTTCGCGGCAGCTTTTATATTATAGCCTATGTTAATTAATTCGTCAATACCTTTTTGTATTTTTTGTCTATAAATTGCCAGCCGAGTCGCCCGCCGCCACATACCTTTGCCGGGCGGACCAAGGGCGCAAAGATGGCAAAAATCGCTGTCTCTAAAGGCTTTCATGCCTATAGCTCGTTTTACGCTACTCTTGGCGTCCCGCGCAACAAATATGATGTCATAGCTAATCTTCATTTGCCTAGCGGAACGATAGGGCATCAATATGCGTATGCGGGCGCCCTATCGTTCCGTTTTAGATACGAAAAATAGTCTTAACCAAGAATTGCCTGTAAATCCTGCCCCGCCGTAGTAACCGGCCGTATTTGATATGTTTCCGTCAGATATTGCAGTACGTTTGGCGATAAAAACGCCGGCAACGTGGGCCCCAGTCGGATATTCTGCACATCTAAATAAAGCAAAGTCAACAAAATGCAAATCGCTTTTTGCTCATACCAAGAAAGAATAAAGGAAAGGGGCAGTTTGCTCACAGGACAATGAAAGAAATTACCCAAGGCGGCGGCTAGCAGCAAGGCGCTATAAGCATCGTTGCATTGGCCCAAATCCATCAGACGCGGTATGCCTTGTATCTCGCCTAGCTGCAGGTCATGAAAGCGAAATTTTCCACAACCTAACGTTAACACCAGCGTATCCGGCGGCGTCTGTTTGACGAATTCCGTATAATATTTGCGATCTTCCCGTGCGCCGTCGCAACCGCCCACCAGGAACACATGGCGAACGGCTCCGTTTTCTATCAGTTGGATAATCTTATCCAATTTTTCCAGCAACGGCCCATGAGCAAAACCTGTCATCACAGTATCGCCGCCGTTCATACCGGTAAATCGCCGCTCCTCTCCATATCCTCCTAGCGCCAACGCCTTGTCGATCAGCGGAGAAAAATCTTTGTCCTCGCCGATATGCACGGTTCCGGGAAAAGATACCGGCCCCGTAGTAAACGTTCGATCGCCATAACTCTCTTGCACCGGCATCAAACAGTTGGCGGTATAAAGAATTGGCGCCGGCAAACCGGCAAATTCCCGTTGCTGATTCTGCCAAGCAGTACCGTAATGCCCTTTCAAATGAGAATATGCGCGCAATTTTGGATAAGCATGGGCGGGCAACATTTCCCCATGCGTATATACGGACACGCCGGTGCCTTCGGTTTGCCGCAAAAGCAAGTCCATATCCCGCAAATCATGGCCGGTAACGACAATAAACGGGCCTTTTTCCACTCTCAGCGACACCTGAACCGGTTCAGGTATGCCAAACGCCTGCGTATTCCCCCGATCTAACGCCTCCAAACTCAACATATTGATTTTTCCCAATTCCTTCGCCAGAGAAATCCACTGTTCCATAGAGCCCGTTTGCCCAAGAGCCGTAAGAGCTTTTAAGAAGAACCGATCCAACTTGGCGTTGGTACAACCCAACACGTCGGCATGGTAAGCATAAGCAGCCATTCCCCGTAATCCCAGCAAAATTAGGGTTTTCCAGCTACGGGTATCCTCATCCGCCGTCCATATGTTTTGCATATCATAATCCGCCGCTTCTTTATCCCGAGCCAAACGTTTTTGGGCGGCATGTATCTCGTCAATACGGCGGCGTATGTCCTCTGCATCAAAGTTGACATTGGTCAAAGTGGCGAATAATCCTTCGCTAAGCATACGCCAAGCTCCATCCTCCCGGGGAACATGCCTATCCATCACCTGGGCCAAACCAATCACCGCGCCTGTAAGCGCATCCTGCAAACCGGCAACTTCCGCCGTTTTACCGCATAGGCCAGCTTTACCGGTGCAACCCGCATCGCCGGCCGTTTGTTCACATTGAAAACAAAACATACTGCACACCTCGCTTTTTATATATTGCTTTTTATATATTGCTTTTCCTATCTCACAACCTACGCGATAACAACAAAACGAAGATACAACGGCGTCTTTTGTTTCTTGTCTGCTTGTTCAGCCGCTTGCTATTTTTGTTACTCCCGAAAACGGCGGGCATCTCCTTGGCGTACGGTAATTTTGCGTTGATCCAATGATTCCAAAACCAAAAGCGTATATTTACGGCTAACCTGTAAAACGTCTCTTGCCTGAGCCAGGGTAAAAGGTTGCTTGGGAAAATGCTTGCGCAACAAAGCTTCTCCTCTACGCAACGCCGAAACGCTAAAATAAAAATCCCCGCAACGAAGCAAACGATGATGATCCACCAACCATTGTAAATATTCGCCGGCAACCCCTGGCGCAAGGGAGGCTTTTTGCATGATTCGTCCCCATTCCTCCGGCGCCAAACCGGCCTGATCATACAGGGAGGTTAATCGTTCCAAGATCTCCGACTGCTTTAAGGTAGGGCTGCTTTGAAAACCGGCCGCTATCGCCGTAGGTCCATCGATTTGCAGCAAAGCTTGATCCTGCCATTTTTGCAACAAAACATCTGCCGTTTTAGGCGGATAATGGGCAAATAATCTTTGCCGCAATTCGGCCGCCGGCATACCGGCGCGCAAAGGATGCAGTCGATGATAATCCTCCAAAACCTGAACGACCTGATATTTCTGTCGTTCTTCTATTGTAGCGTCAAGATAATACGTCTGCTGATCGGTATGCAGTTTCAATACCCGGCCGGTTTTCATCAAATGTTCCAACACGGAAACGGTTTCTTGTCCGTCTAAGCCGCAACGACGAATGATTGCCTCCAGCGTCAAAGGTTTGGCGTTTTGCCGTAACAAATCATCAATCATCTTGGGGGCGTTCCAGTTGCGTTTTGCCGATAATCCTTCAATTACCAATGCATCAAAGCGTTTGTGGCGTGGCGGGGCAATTTCCAATACCACACCGCCGCCAATGGTATCCGGCGGTGAACAGCGGCGTAAAATTAACCGGTCTCCAATCAGCGGACACAAAGGCGCTTCCAACTGAATTTGCCCCAACCCCTGTTCCCCCGGCTGCAATTGCCGGCGATCCAACCAACGCACACGGCCCATCACCTGCGAAGCGCCATGATGAATCCCCAGGCGTTCCTGATCCTTCAGCGGAGCCACATCCGCCAAAAGGGTCAAAGCAGCATCCAAACGATAAACGGCGCTAAGTAAATTTTCCTCCGACAGCCAACTGCCGCTAGGAATATCCTGCACTTCTAGACCGGCCAAATTTACCGCTACCCGTTCGCCGGCTACCCCTTCCGCCACAGGTCGACCATAGGCTTGCAATCCGCGTACCCGCACCAAGCGTTTGCCCGGCATCAACTGTAACATCTGTCCGCAGCGAATACGTCCCATCCACAGCGTGCCGGTAACCACCGTGCCAAAACCGGTTTTGCTAAAAACGCGATCGATGGGCAAGCGGCAAAATCCAGCGGCGGTTTTCTCCATAGTTTGCAGCGCAACGGCGGCCAAAGCCTGCTTCACCTGATCAATATTTTCGCCGGTATAGGCCGATGCCGCCACCACCGGCGCATTCTGCAACCCGGCGCCGGCCAGGGTTTGCCGCACCTGTTCCATAATCATCGCCAACCATTCCCGATCCACCAAATCCATTTTGCTGACTACCGCCACGGCTTGGCGAATATCCAATAATTGCAGAATGTGAAGATGTTCCAGGGTTTGCGGCATCACACCTTCATCCGCCGCCACCACCAACAAGGCCATATCCACGCCGCCTACGCCAGCCAGCATGTTCTTAATGAAACGTTCATGTCCCGGCACATCGATTAACGCCAAATGTAAATTCTCCGTCAAAGGCAGAGGGGCGAACCCTGGCACAATGGTCATACCCCGCCGTTTTTCTTCCGGCAGACGATCGGTATCCACCCCGGTTAAAGCAGCGGTAAGCATTGTCTTACCATGATCCACATGACCAGCCACGCCTACCACGATATGTTTCATCCGCTCCATGCTTCGCCTCCCTGGATACGCCGTCTCACCCCGCGGCGACAAGGCCGTTTACACTAATCTATCCCTCTTCCGGCAGCCTGTCCGGCCACATAGCCGCTACTCCAAGCAATTTGCAAATTATAACCGCCGGTGTAACCGTCCACATCCAATACTTCGCCGGCAAAATACAAACCCCGCGCCAATTTAGACTCCATGGTTTTCGGCGAGACCTGATCAACCCGCACGCCGCCTTTGGTAACGATGGCCTCGGCCAAAGGACGATGCCCTTGCACAGTTAAAGGCAACGCCTTCATCAATGAAACCAAAGTTTGCCGCTGGTTTTTCGTTAATTGATTGCAGGTTTTATATATGTCGATGCCGCTCAAATGAAGGAAAACCGGAATCAAAGAGGATGGCAACAACTCGTCCAAACCATTTTGCAATTGCCGGCGCGCAAACTTCTGCAAATCTCGATCCAAACGCCGTCGCAATTGTTCCACATCTAAAGCCGGCTTTAAATCCAAATACAATTGGACTCCCGATGCGCCGGCTTCAATAATGGCACGGGACAAAGTAAGTACAATCGGTCCGGAAATGCCAAAATGGGTAAATAGCATTTCGCCAAATTCTTCCGCCAAAATTTTTCCCGCTTTTTCCGCCCGCAAACGAACGTTTTTCAGGCTCAGCCCCATCACCTGCGCCGGCCAACGTTCCACTGTGACCAATGGGGCCAAGGAGGGTTGGGGCGGAACCACGTCGTGTCCGGCGGCTTGCGCCAAAAGATAGCCGTCGCCGGTGGATCCGGTGGCTGGATAGGAAGCGCCGCCGCTGGCGACGATTACCCGAGAAGCGGGGAAAAAGCGGCCTTGCCAATCCACGACGCCTTGCACCGTCCCTTGCCGGATACGCAACGCTTTCGCACGGCGCTCAAAGGCCACGGCCACGCCGGCTTGGCGCAAAAGTTTCGTCAAAACATCCACAACATCGGCGGCTTTGTCGGATTGGGGAAAAACCCGCCGTCCACGTTCCACCTTAACCGCTAAGCCGGCCTGTTGGAAAAAATCAATCACGTCCTGGGGGGAGAAGCGGGAAAACGCGCCATACAGAAAAGAACCGTTGCCGGGAATATGTTTGATCAATTCCCCAATATCGCTCTGGTTGGTAATATTACAACGTCCCTTGCCGGTAATCGCCAGTTTTCGGCCAAGCCGAGAATTGCGTTCCCATAAACTTACCGCGGCTCCTTCCATGGCGGCGGCCCAGGCAGCCATCATACCGGCAGGCCCGCCGCCGATCACAATCACGTCCATTCCTCGTTTTCCCCCCTAGTGTAGCCACCGCATAGGCTCAGATAAATCCCGTCAAGCTCGGCTTTTTCACCGGCAGCTTTCATAAAGCGTTACGCGGACAAAACGCAGCGGCGTTAGGCAATCCTTGCCGCCGTTCCGCTTCGGACATATGTATGTCTATTGCCAGAGGCAACAGCGGTACCGGCTAAGGAACCGCATGCTAACGTCGTTTTGTTGCCGCTTGCCCAACATATAGCAACAACCGTTCTACTTCTTGGCGACTCAGCTCCCGCCATTGTCCCAAAGGCAAATCTTCCAAGGTCAAGCATGCCATAGCCACACGCTTCAAACGCCGCACCGGACAATTTATCGCTTCCATCATACGCCGTACCTGGCGGTTTCTTCCTTCATGGATCATTAATTCCACCACGGCGCCATCAGACATCCGTTTGATAATTCTCGCCCGGGCCGGAGCGGTCATGCCATCGCTAAGATACACCCCTTGGCGTAAACGCTGCAAACGAGATGCATCCGGCGCTGGGCTAACCTCCGCCCAATAGGTTTTTTCCACCTGGCCAGATGGGTGTAACAGAGCGTTGGTTAAAGACCCGTCGTTGGTTAGCAGAAGCAAACCGGAGGTATCATAATCCAAACGCCCTACCGGATATAGCCGCTGCGCCGTAGGAACCAAATCCATCACGGTACGGCGCCCCTTTTCATCCCGTACGGAACAAATATAGCCTACCGGTTTATGCAATAAAATATAGCGTAAACGGGGTAAAGATGGCGGCGGCGCGCCATCGATCAAAATCCGATCTTCTGTGGGAACGATTTTGACGCCCATATCGGTAACGATTTTGCCGTTAACCTGTACCCTTCCTTGGGCAATCATCTGTTCCGCTCCCCTACGGGAAGCGACGCCACGTTCGGCCAAAAATTTTTGTAAACGGATTGAATTCTCCTGTTCCGATTTACGCTCCATTTTACGCTCCATTTCCCCCGCTAGCCCCACTTAACGCTTTTCTTTCACTATAACATAAACGGCATAAGAATACAAACGTCGTTTGCCGGCCGTCTCTACGCCAAAGGCCGTTTTTTTAACTTTCATACCCATTTTCACGCTACGCCGTCCTTTCAGCCGGCATCAGTCGGCTAAGATTGACGCTTAAACGCATGATAACCTATTTTCCAAAACGCGTGGTTGCGCTTCCTGGCCATGCTTTTCCGCCGCCGGCTAACGCTGCCACCTCGCATGGCCGCCAATGGGCTTAAACGCATACCTTGCAAGGCCGGATAGCCGCCGGCAAGCATGGCGGCGCCTGTGGAGAAAACCACGGCGGCCATAGCCAACCACCAAGGCACGCTAAAAGCCAGAGGCACATCCGCCGGCAACAACGCCGAAACGGTTTTAGCCAAAATCCAACCGCATAACGTTCCCCATACGCCGCCGCCCGCCCCCAACAAGGCGGCTTCGCAAAGAAAAATCCGGCCCACGTCGCCGGTAGAACAACCCAAAGTTTTAAAAATACCAATTTCGGCGATGCGCTCATAAAAAGCGGTAATCATCGTATTAACCACGCCGATCAGGGCAACCGCCAGCGAAATCCCGCCAACGATCGCCAAAGCGGCTTGCACCAACCGCGTTTGCTTGCGAAAAGTAGCGATATATTCGGCGGCGCTATACACTTGATAGCCTTCTTTTCGCAACTCGGCGGCGGTATCTATTGCTTGCGTTGCGTCTTGCACCTGCAACAGTAGGCAATCATAGCTTTCTGGTCCTCCATTATAGCCGGTATAGCGGCGATTTTGCAACAGCCATCGCCGCAACGACAACCAATCGGCAAATGCCGTCTGCGTATAACCCAAAGCAAAACCGTCGGCCAATACATCTGCTACATATAAGGTTAATATTTGCCCAGGAGGTTCAGCACTCATATCCCAAGCCGCATCTTCGCCACTCCAGCGCCGTACGTCAAAACTAAATTGCAAATACTCCCCGGAAAGCGTAGTTAAAGCCGCTTCCTGTTGCGGTTGAAATGTCGTTTCTGCAAAAATATTGCTGCAATCATCGGTTAACCAAATTTGCAATAGGCCAGAAACCGTATCCGCCGGTAGCAAAGATTGTCCATTTTCCACAGCCAAGCCCAAAGCGCCGGCCTGTTTCATATCGATACCCACCAGGGTTAAGTGAGCCACCACATTTCCTTTTTTGACTACAATCGGCCAAGAAGAAGCCGGGGTAACGGCAGTAATCTGCGGCAAAGCGGCCAAGCGATATATATCCGACTGATCCAAAACCGAAGCGGCGCCTCCTCGCCCGCCAGCGGTAGCATCGTCATTCCCGTCTTCCGTCGCTTGGGTGGAAATTCGCAACAAGGTTAAAGCAGAGCCGGCGCCAATATTGCGGCTGATGCTTTGTTCCACGCCAGCGCCCAAACTAAACATTACCAGCAAAGCCGCCGTACCAATGGACATACCTAGAATGCTTAAAGCGCTACGCAAAGGCCGGCGGCATATATTGCACCAAGCCAATTCCAAAATATCCCTTATTTGCATATTCGTTCCCGATCTCGTTTATTTTTCATGACGGCCACGACGAATCAGCCATAACGTTCCAGATAAAACTACTGCCAAAATTGCCGTGGTAATCCACAAACCAGCGGCGCTGGCGCTTGCGGCATCCGCAGTCTCGCCGCCAGCGGGTGCGACGGACATTTGGACGGCCAAATTTTGGCTATAGGTTTCGCCGTAAGCATCTTCATAAGCGACTACAATGGTCCCTTCGTCCACGCCGGCAGCTATAGCCTCTACCGGCAAAACGGCCGTATATACATAACCGGCGGCCAAAGATCCCACATAGCCGCTTTCCAATAGACGCAAACAATTGGATTCCAAGGATAATTCAATATTATAAACGGCGCTTTTTCCTTTATTAATCAATTCCACCTGGCCATATCCTCGATCTCCCACACGGAGCGATTCCGGATCCCATACGGGATCGCCGGCTTGCAAGCGCAAACGTTGGCGTACCGGTATGGTTACGCTTTCCTCCGTTTGCCAACTTTGCCCAGAGGTATTTTCGCCGGCAATTTCCAGCGACAAGCTCAAAGGTTGGGCTGGCGCCTCCGGCTGTACTTCCAAATGAAATACGGCTTCCTTTTCCTCGCCTGCAGGCAGCTCCGTTATCAAAACGGTTAAATTTTCGGCGGCGATAAAATAATTGTTTTCGGCGTTGCCCACGGACAGTGTTACATTGCACAAGCTACCGTCGCCATTATTCTGCAAACGCAAACGCAAATCAAAACTCTCCCCCGCATACACCTGTTCCGGTTCCGTGGCATAGGAAGTTAAAACCAAACGAGGCGAGCCGGCGCTGATTTGAGCCGCCTGCGCCCAGGTTGGAAACAAAAGCCAAAAAAGAACCACCGGGAAGATGATCATTTTATAAGTCGTTTTCACTGTTCTTATTCTCCTTTCCCGGGGATTGACGAATGATGCCGTCGCTAATCTCTAACGTCCTCTGGGCCAAAGAAGCAATTTGCAAATCGTGGGTTGCCAAAATCAAAGTCAAACGCCGTTTTTTCTGCAAATGCTTTAACAAGCCAATAATTTCACCACCGGTCTGGCTATCCAAATTACCGGTGGGCTCGTCGGCTAAGAGAATTTGCGGGCCGCCCACCAAAGCGCGGGCAATGGCCGTGCGTTGTTGTTGCCCCCCGGACATTTGATCCGGACGCCGCTGAAACAAATCTCCCAACCCCACTTGTTCCAAAGCAAAAGCTGCCATGTTTAAACGGCGTTTTTTTTCTACGCCGGCAAAGGCTAAAGGCAAAGCCACGTTTTCACCAGCGGTATAATGGGGCAATAGAGCAAAGGATTGAAAAACAAAACCGAAATATTCCCGCCGCAATTTGCTAAGTCGGCCTTGACTCATTTTTTCCACATGGAGATTGCCGATGATAATTTCCCCCGTATCCGGCGGTTCCAACCCCGCTAACACATGCAATAATGTAGACTTGCCGCTACCGGAGCGGCCAATTAGCGCCACAAATTCTCCTCGACCGATGCCAAACGTAACTTGCCGCAAAGCCGGCGCCTGGCTGGTCGCGTACCTTTTACTAAGGTTGCGTACCGTAATCAACGGGGAACCTGTGGGAAACATGGCCGCCAAACGGGCTTTGTTCATATTCATATTTCCGTCCCCACTTATTTTCGTTTAGTATATCCAAAAGCTTTATTTTTAGACCAACAAATTCCCCAATAACAAAAAACTGCCCTTGGATGATTCAAAACGGCCATGCTATAAAAAAACGGTTTCCGCAAATCAACGGAAACCGTTATCCATATTCACCAATCGCAAACGCTATCCTGTCTTAGGGCCTGTAAATTCCGGCGCCCAGCTTATAGGCGATCAATTCAAAACCGACGCCCCGATCAAACACATCTGGTAAATCCCGGCTGGCCACCATGGCGTCATAAACAAATGCGGCGGCGCTTTCAACGCTTTGCGGCAAATCATAGCCCCGCACCAAACCGCCTACCAAAACGCTGGTAAATACGTCTCCCGTGCCATGCATATGATAGGGCAACAATTCGATTTCTTTTTCAAAATAACCGGTTTGTTCCGATAAGCCGCAATTGTATAAAAGCCCATTTCGTTGCACGCCGGTAAGCACGACGCTTTTCGCCCCCAGAGCTTGAATATCGCCGCAAATTTTTCGGGAGTCTTCTTTAGACAATTCTTCACCCTGATAAGTTCTGCCGGTCAGGATACAGGCCTCGGTAACGTTGGGAGTAGTTAAATGGGAAATACCTACCAGTTTTGCCATTTCCCGGCACATTTCCGGCGTATACGTTTTGATTACAATACCATTATCCCCCATAACGGGATCGATAACGGCAATTCCGCTCTCAAAATCCTGAATTAGTCGCGTTACCACGGATATTTGTTTTACAGAACCTAAAAAACCGCTATATACGCAATCAAATTTCAAATTCAAACTTTGCCAATGATCCACATAGGCATCCATATACGGCGTAAAATCTAAAAAAGTAAAGTTATCAAACAAAGTATTGGTGGACAACAAAGCGGTAGGCAATGGACACACTTCCACGCCGGCAGCGGATAATATGGGCATAGCTACGGTTAGCGCGCATTTGCCATAGCCGGAAACATCATGTACCGCCGCTACCCGCGACAACTTGTTCGTCATATCTATAAATCCTCCTTGCGACTTCGCAGCGGAGCCAAAGCTCCAAGCGGCCGTTTTCTTTTCTGTTAACCGCTAGGCAAAACAGGCGGCGTTTCCAGCCTATTTGCAGCTAAATCATACCGTCTATGCCTTCGGTTTGCAGGGTTATTCTAGCATAGCCGCAATGGGAAAACAAGTATCAGCTTAAGCCAAAGAAACAAGGCCACTTTTGCTCCAAATGGCGGGTAATTCGCATAGCCGGCCAAGACAAAGCGGCCCCAAGTAAACCGCCGGCCAAAACGTCCCCCGGATAATGCACATAGAAATATAAGCGTGAAAAAGCGATCAAAACAGCCAAGCTCAAAAAAAGAATTTTGCTCCAACGGCGCCAGCCGGACAAAGCCGTAGCCGCGGCAAAAGAAGCGGAGGCATGTCCGGAAGGAAAGGAATAATCGGTTGGGGCCGCAAAAGGCAGGAATACGTCTTCTCGCCATAAAAAGGGCCTAGGCCGGGCCGCCAACGGTTTCAAAGTCAAATTGCAAACCAATACGGAAAGCAATAAGGCAATAATGGCAGCTACGGCATAGCGGCGGCTATCTTTCCTGATCAATAGCAAACCGCAAATCAATAACCAAATCAGCCCCCCGTCACCCATCAAAGAAAAAAGGCGCATCAGCGGCGTTAACCATGCGCAAAATATATTTTCTCGAATCCAATCCAAAATCAGCAAACCCATAGGCTTCGCCTCCGCTTGATTACGCCAGACAAATCATATGCGTTTACTATAACACATAAGGCAATCCAAAGCAAAATCATTCCGCCTTCAAAATATCCTTTTGCAGTTTATGTATAATGCGTTTTTCTAGCCGGGAAATATAGGATTGGGAAATACCCAGCATTTCGGCCACTTCTTTTTGGGTTTTTTCCTCTTTGCCAAATAGACCGAAGCGAGTTTCCATAATAATTTTTTCCCGGGTAGATAATTTGGCCATAGCGGCAAACAATAGTTTTCGTTCCACGTCTTCCTCAATGGATTTATAAACGATATCGTCCTCCGTACCCAAAATATCGGAAAGCAACAATTCATTACCGTCCCAATCGATATTTAGTGGCTCGTCAAAGCTAACTTCTGCTTTGGTTTTATTATTGCGCCGTAAATACATAAGAATTTCATTTTCAATACAGCGGGATGCGTAAGTAGCCAGCTTAATTTTTTTATTTGGATCAAAAGTATTTACCGCTTTGATCAAACCGATGGCGCCGATAGAAACCAAATCTTCTACGCCAACCCCGGTATTCTCAAATTTGCGAGCGATATAAACAACCAAACGCAAATTATGTTCCACCAACACCTGTCGAGCGGCGGTATCCCCCTGGGACCAAGCAGCCAACAATCTAGATTCTTCCTCCATGGAGAGAGGCGGCGGCAAAATATCGCTGCCGCCAATATAATCTACCCGTTCCCAGCCGGCAAGACGGCATAGCAACAATCGATACCATAGGCTAATGTTTCGCAAGCAAATATTCACGCGCCAACCTCCTTTATTTTTTCCCCGCCCTGCAACAGCTGAGGATTCATGACCGCCCCATATTCCCTATCCTTCAGTTGGCCAGGAGACAATGCCACAATTCCCTGAACCGTAAACGTCCCTTCGCTGCTTTTCACCGTTAGCTTATCCGGACGAAAACCTAACAACAAGCCATGGCTTTTACCAATGCTGGCAAAAGGAATTAATCGCAATCTTTTCCACCAACCGTCGATATCCCCTTCTCTGGCCAGACCTTGAATCACTTGCGCTGGATCTGTATCGCCATATCGCTCAAATAGCAAACGAATACGCTGGGGAAACAACTCTTGCAACGAAGCATAATCGGCCACCGCCACTGGCAAACCGCTAACTGGTTCGCATAAATTGTTACCGGTATCGATAAGCGTCGGCAAAGTTAAGCGTCGGCCGGCGGCGACAATTTCCAAAACGGTTAAAAAATCCTCCTTTTGCCATGTGCGGCGCAACAAACGCCATCCTCTTTTTCCCAAACTAAACCCAGGAATCAAGGCAAACAACAGCGCCGCTCCTTGTACCGCCTCGCCGGCGCCAAACATCATCCCCCGTTGCGCCAAGAAAGCGGCGGCAGCCAACCCGGCGCCGGCCATGGCGAAAGCCAAAAGATAAAATATAGCTATCAAGCGACAAAAATGCCTCACTCCTTGCCAAGGGTAAGCTATGCGCAACAAAATTAAAGATACTCCTACCGCAGCCGGCCAACCGTACATAAAAGATTCTGGATACACTACCAAACCGGCGCCATATACCGCTCCCAATATGGCCGCAGACAATAAGCGCAGCCAACGAATACGGCGGCGCATAAATTTTCCCGCAAACCACAGCAAAAAGAAATCAAAGAAAAAATTCAAGGCCAACAACACATCGCCATATACCACATAGCCCATGGAACCGGCCCCCTTGTCTTATCGCTGCTCTTGTCTTATGTATATGTGCAACAAGCTCATTATAAAACAAGAGCCATTGAGAAATACGTCGCAATGGCTCCTGAACATTCTTTTTACTTTTCTTCATGGGATACCGCGGTTTCGTCTCGTTTCGCCATTGTACGGCGGCGGCGGGCCAATATTCCTCCCAATCTACCGCTTTCTTCCGCAGAAAGGCCGCTCCAACCCTGGCTGGTTAGCTTATCCCACAATCCCAAGTCCTTGGCGATCTCCATTTTTAGCATATCCCATTCTTCGTCCCGTTTCTTCATTTTGCTTTTACGAGAGCGCTTTAATTCTGAAAAATCCTGCGTCATATCCATCGCCTCCGCCAATAGCTTATCCCGTCAAGCCAAAACTATGCCTAACAAAAACCGCCAAAAGCCGGAAGCAACCGGTTATTTTTTACGCCAGCGAAGCCATGTCAGCAACAAACCGCTTAAAGAAAAAAGCAACGCAATTCCATATAGTACGGAAACACTTCCCTGGCCTTCGCCAAAATAAGCGGCGATTTGCGGCCCCAACAAGGATCCTAAAGAATAGCCAATATAACAAACGCCATAATTAATGCCATAATGCAAAGGGCCGAAATCTTCCGATACTAAAGCAGGCATAATACTCATCATACCGCCAAATCCTAAGCCCACGCCAATCAAAGACAGGAAAAAGGTTGCACGTATCGGATAAAGCGCCGCTAAAATCAAAACCAAAGAAACGCTAACGCCGATAATAATCATCGTCGGATATCGTCCCAAACGGTCGGATAGCGGGCCAAAAATAAACCTGCCCAAGCAATTGGCCAAAGAGTAGGCACTGACATAAATAGCCGCCGTGGCCGCGCTTAGGGCAAAAAAGTGCTGTCCCAAAACCGAAGCTTCGGCGATCAACATCAATCCTGCCATACTACCGCAAATAAACACCGCTACCAACCAATAAAAACGACGGGTTTTGATCATTTGCCGCCAGTTTAGGTTTAAACCTTTGGCTTTGGGCAGAGCGCCTAAGCGCCGGGGCGGTTCTGGTTGCGGCGCTTCCTTAATAAACAAAGCGGCAACAAGCACGATGATCATATATGCCAAACCCAAACAGCGAAAAGCCGTCACCACATCGTAGCGTTCAATTAAAAAATTGGCTATTGGCGCGATAAAAATAGTAGCCGAAGCATAGGCAGCAGCAATTATGCCGCTGGCAAAACCTTTGCGATCATAAAACAGTTTTAGGCCGTTGCCCATCAGGCCGGCATAAGCGGCGCGTAAACCCAAACTACCCAAACCGCTATATACCACATATAATAGCCAGGGCTTGCTAATACTGCCGGTAAAAATAAAGCAAAGGGCAAACAATAGCCCGCCATAAATCACAGCCCGGCGGGAATGCCCCTGATCGACTACCCGTCCGCCGATTATCATCGGCAATGGCGACAACACGCCGTTTAGCGTAAAAGCCAAAGTGGTCTGGGAAATGGACCAACCATAATAATCGGCCAAAGGTTTGACAAAAATGCCAAAAGAATAAGAGGAGCCCAAGCAAAGCGCTACCGCCGCCATGGCGATTAACACATGATTCCGATTCACTCCCACAGTTGCCAATTTACCAGTTGGCATTTGTTTTCCCTTCTTTTCCATTTTATATATATAGAGATATAGCCTCAAAAATTATCCACGTATTTTTTCAGGAAAAACGGCGTTATCCGCTATAGTATTTCCACGATAACCCATACATTCGGCAATAAAACCGGCATTTTTGGACGTGGACAATCTGGTTAAAAGCGATAGAGCCACCAATATGGCGGCAGCAGGATCACGTCCGGTAATTATATTTCCATCCTCAACCAGCGGTTCATTCACATAACATGCACCGGCATCAATCAATTGCCGTTGGAAATAACCTTGCTCAATAGGATACACCGTAGCCCGTTTACCCTGTAACAGACCTAACTTAGCCAACGCCACAACACCGGTACAAACCGCGGCAATCGGCTTACCTGCAGCGGCAAAATCTCGAATCAAAGCGGCGCAAACCGGGCAAAGCGCGGATTTAAAATAGCCGAAACGACCAAAGCCGCCAGGCAAAGCCAAGGCGGCAAAGTCGGACTCATGAATATGTTGCCAATCCAGGACGCCGGTTATTCGTATACCGGCTGCTGCCGCAAAGGAAGGAGCAGTTTCCCCATGGGCGGCGGCGACAACCAAACGGTTGGTTTTGTCGCCCAACAGCATATTCCAACCGAAAACGTCCCAAAATGCGGCGGCTTCCAACCACTCGTATCCCCTGGGCAACAATAACAAAGTTGGCGACATTATTGGCGTCCCCAAACGCCTTCAGCAGCAGCGATGGCTGCCCCAGGTTGCAACGAATAACCATTGGCCAGCAAGGCCATTTCCAAAGCAACGATACCAGCGGCCAATTCCAAATCACGCATATAGCCTAAATGGGCAAACCGCAAAGTAGTGGGTTTTAATTTACCCATACCGCCAGCCATAGCCACTTGATACGACTGATTCATAGCAGTGGTCAATGCTTTCGGCGGAATGTTTTCCGGGGTATAGAAAGCGGTCAATACGCCGCCGGCGCAGGATTCGTCAGCCAACAAGCGCAAGCCCATCGCCTGCAAAGCGGCGCGAACCACATCCCGACGCCGATAATGCCGGGCGATAGTTTGGTCCACTCCTTCTTCTACAATCATTTTCACCGCTTCGTTCATTGCATATACCAGAGAAACAGCAGGCGTAAACGGTGTTTGGCCATCCGCCGCATATTTTTTGGCTTTCTTTAAATCCAAATAAAATTTGGGAATATCGCTATTTTCCGCCGCTGCCCAAGCCTTTTGGCTGACGCCGATTAAAGACAAACCAGGAGGCGTCATCAAAGCTTTTTGCGAAGACGCCACCACCACGTCTAACCCCCAGGCATCCATTTCCAGGGGGCAGGCCGCCAAACCGCTGATGGCATCCACCATCAACAAAGCCGGATGATCGCCTCTGACCCGAGAAATTTCCGGCAAAGGATTATAAACGCCGGTAGAAGTTTCATGATGCTGCACCAAAATCGCTTTAATCTCTTTATTAACGTCCGCCGCCAGTTTGTCGGCGATGGCCTGCGGATCCGCAGCTTGTCCCCAAGGAAACGACAGATAATCTACCTGGAAGCCATAAGCTTCTGCAATATCACGCCAACGATCCCCAAAATTGCCTACGGATACTGCCAAAACTTTATCTCCCCGGCGCAGAAAGTTAATCAACGCGGCTTCCATAGAACCTGAACCGGAACAAGTCATGATCAAAACTTCTTCTTTGGTTTTAAAAATACTTTTGCAGTTCTCCCGCAATTCGTTAAAAATGGCGACGAATTCGCCGCTACGGTGGCTAACCATCGGTTGCGCCCCAGCAGTCAACACCCGATTGGGAATTTGCGTCGGTCCGGGAATCAGTAAAAATTTATTTTCCGCCATACGATCCACTCCTTGTTGTCAAAAATATAAATCATTAAATTTTATATGTATACAAACATGATCAACCAAGCATATACGAACAGCACCACAAGTAACGCATGGAGCAAAAGCAACAATGGAACGCCCCAAACAAACTTTTTATGCCGGGTTTTGTGGCGAAAAATATGCATCGCCGCAAATGCTCCCACGGCGCCGCCTAGGGCGGCGATCCACAATAGAGTCGACTCTCGCACCCGCCTTGCGCCGTGAATAGCTTGCCGCTTATCCCATGCATAAAGCATAAAAGCCATAAAATTGACGATCGCCGCATATATCGCAACCACCCGTCCATGGGTGTGCAGTGCCGCTGCCGCCCAATAGACAAATTGGTACACTAAAATTTTACCTCCTTCGACTGCCCCGGGCAGCCGACAGCATAAATTGCCATCGGTTTCATTGTACTATACCCTAAAGAAAAAAACAATATCCTTCCCTGCAGGGGAAAAAGCAATAAAAAAGTGTTGACAAAATTAGTCCGTGTGGGATAAAATATAGAGGTTTCCGGGGTGTGGCTCAGCTTGGTAGAGCGCTGCGTTCGGGACGCAGAGGCCGGAGGTTCAAATCCTCTCACCCCGACCAAAACCCAGCGGTTTTGCTGGGTTTATTTTTTTATATCCCAGATGAAGATCAAGGCAGATCAGCCATAAGTCCTCTTATGACTGATAGCAAAGAAAAGGAGCAAAACTTATGCATATCGTACTGGTGGAACCGGAAATTCCTAATAATACGGGCAACATTTCCCGAACTTGTGCGGTAACCGGCTCCAGTTTGCATTTGGTTAGACCGTTAGGATTTTCTACCGATGACAAACACCTAAAAAGGGCCGGTTTGGATTATTGGCAATATTTAGATTTGCATTATTATGACAGCTTTGAACAAGTGAGGCAAACCTATCCCCAAGGGCAATTTTGGTTTGCCACCACCAAGGCTAAAAAGCACTATACCAGCGTCCAGTTCGGACCCGACGATTTTTTGGTTTTTGGCAAAGAAACCGCCGGCCTACCTAAACCTTTGCTGGAAGCCAACCAAGAATTTTGCATACGTATTCCCATGGGGAAGGATATTCGCTCGCTGAATTTAGCGAATTCGGTGGCGATTATTCTTTACGAAGCCTTACGGCAACAGAATTTTCCCAATTTAATATAAAACTGCAATGGGATGAGTAAAAATCATGTGGCACTCTTATTTTACACTTGATGCGCCAGCGGAAGCCGCTTTTGAAGAAAAAAAATCCCGTTTTATTGGCTGGGCAGCCCCGGTAGAGGATGAAAAACAGGCGCAGGCATATTTAAATCAACGCCGCACCCTCCACAAGGAAGCGAAACATCATGTTTACGCCTGGATGATCGGCCAAGACGATCGTTTTCAACGTTCTAGCGACGATGGCGAACCGGCGGGCACCGGCGGCCGGCCGGCGCTGGAAGCGATCAAACAAAAAGGACTAAAAAACGTTATGGTAGTAATCAGCCGTTATTTTGGCGGCATTCTTTTAGGGGCGGGCGGTTTAACCCGCGCTTACAGCCGCAGCGCTCATTTGGCTTTGTCCGCTGCGCCGGCCGTGGAAAAAATCCCCGGCAGCTTATGCGCTTTGCGCTTTGATTATCCTTATCTGGGCCGAATAGAAAGCTGGCTGAACGCCAATGCTTTGCCAGTGCGGGACAAAAGCTTCACCCAGGATATTTGTTTTTTTTGTCTGATTCCTCATAGCGAATTGATAGAACGGCGGCGTCAACTGACGGATCTCAGCGACGGCTCCGCCCATTGGCAAATTTTAGACGATAATATTTGGCTTTCACGGCCACTGCAAAACCGCTGAAACGATTTCAGCGGTTTTCGTATATTCTACGCCTAATGTTAAACAATTTTCCTATCCTCCATGGACATGATCTTGACTTGCTTCGCATACATATAGGACAAAGTAAAACGTTTTCATCCTGTGAACTGGCGCCAGCGGAAGAAACGGTCGAAGGAGGCAATATCTGTGCTCAATTGGTTATGGTTTGGCCTGTTGGCTCTGGGGGTAGGTTATGGAGGCATAACCGGCAATTTTTCTGCAGTATCCGCGGCAGCGCTGGAAGCAGCGGCGGACAGCGTGGTATTGATCATTGAAATAACCGGTTTGCTTTGTTTATGGCTGGGCATGTTAAAAATCGCCGAAGCTTCCGGATTAATGCAAAAAATTGCTCAGATAATGAGCCCTTTTGTCACCTTTCTCTTCCCCGATGTCCCGGCAAAACACCCCGCTTTTGCTTCCATGCTAATGAATATGGCCGCCAATTTTTTGGGTTTGGGCAATGCCGCCACTCCTTTTGGTCTGAAAGCCATGGAGCAATTACAAAGCATTAACCCCCATCCGGAGCGAGCGAGCCGTCCAATGATTACCTTTTTGGCCATTAATACCTCCAGCATTACCCTGATTCCCACCTTGGTGATTAGCTTGCGGGCGGCTGCCGGTTCTGCCGCGCCTACGGAAATTATCGGCGCCACCATTCTCGCCACAGGCTGCGGTACGGTTTTTGCCCTGGTCTTCGATTATATTTTGCGCAAAAGCAAATATGGGAGGTCGTAAACATGATTTGGCTTTCGCAGGCGGCAATACCGTTATTGTTGGTGGGGATACCCTTATATGGTCTAATCAAAAAAAAACCCGTCTATGAATTGTTTTGCCAGGGCGCATCGGAAGGCATCGCTATGGCGGGACAAATTCTTCCCTATTTATTAGCGATGTTAGTAGCCATCGGGGTGTTGCGGGAATCCGGCGCTTTTCTTGCTTTAGCCCAATGGCTGAACCCAATATGTGAAGCCATCGGCTTGCCGGCGGAGGTATTGCCGGTGGCCTTGCTGCGGCCTCTATCTGGCGGCGGCGCTTTGGCGCTGACCACGGAATTGTTGGCGGATTATGGGCCGGATTCATTTATTGGCCGTTTGGCTTCCGTTATGCAAGGTAGCACCGACACCACCTTCTATATTCTGGCGGTTTATTTTGGTTCTGTAGGTATCAAAAAATACCGCTATGCCTTGACCGTGGGCCTAGCTTCCGATCTGGTAACCTTTATCAGTGCCGTATGGATATGCCATTGGCTGTTCCCCGCCTAATTATAAAAAAACATCCAAAAAATACATAGAGAAATTTCAAACATTTATGCAGGATTCCCCTTATTTCATACGGAAATAATTAAGATTAAATTCGCAGAAATAAGGAGAAAACACGTGAAAAAAGCTTTACTTTGTCTAACTATAGTCTTACTGCTTTTTGCCTGTGGCACAGGACACGCTTTGGCTCTGGAACTAACGGCCAAATCTGCTGTTTTAATGGATGCCACAAACGGCAAAATTCTATATAGTCAAAACGCTGATGAACCATTACCGGTGGCCAGCACCACCAAAGTGCTGACCGCTTTAATTGTCCTGGAACACATAACCGATTTGCAGGATACGATAACATTGCCGGATGATTTTGTCAATGTAGGAGAATCCGGCATTTATTTGGAACCGGGAGAAACACAAACCTATGAAGATTTGCTGTATGCTATGCTATTGCGTTCGGCTAATGATGCAGCACAAGCTCTGGCCATCGGCGTAGCCGGCAGCGAAGAAGCATTTGTAGAATTAATGAATCAACGCAGCGAAGAAATGGGTTTGGAAAATAGCCATTGGGCCAATCCTCATGGCTTGGATGCGGAGGGACATTATTCATCTGCACACGATTTGGCGGTAATTACCCAAAAGGCTTTGCAAAACGATATATTCAACACGGTAATCAGCACCTATTCCTGGACGATACCTTGGGAAGGCAATGAATACGACCGGGTAGTTTATAATCATAATCAATTTTTATCCTCGTATGAAGGAGCCGATGGCGTAAAGACCGGCTATACATCGCAAGCGGGCAACTGTCTGATCACCTCCGCCACACGCGATGGTATGCGTTTAATCGGCGTGGTACTAAACAGCACCGATCATTATGGCGAGTCCGCGCAATTGCTGGATTATGGCTTTGAAAATTTTTCCTTGACCAAGGTCGCAAACAAAGGAAAAATTGTCGCTTCCATTAAGGTAAGCCAAGGTATGCAAAGCGCGGTAGACGTAATTTTAGGCGATGATGTGTATGTGGTAATGGCAAACGACTCTAACTATTCCCCGGAAGGCGAAGTCGATTTGCCAGACAGTATCGTTACCCCTTTTACCACTGATCAGGTAATTGGTAGTATTTCCTATGATGACGGTGAAGGCAATGTGGTGGTAGCCAATTTATATCCGGCGATTGATATGGACAAGTATACCTTCGGCGGCGTTTGGAGCGCCTTTTGGCAACATTTATGGCGCGTCTTTCTGCTTTAAGCCAGCGAAAAATCAGAAGGCAAGCGTAGTACCTATAAAGCAAAGCCCATGATAAATAAGGACGCAATCCCGGTACGGTACCGGGGTCGCGTCCTTTTGTTTGTTAAAGTCGTTTGTTTCCCGCCCCATTCATATGCTTAACAGCCTGCATGGCGGCGGTGTTGTTCAAAAAAACAAGGCGGATTGTCGATTAGGCAACGGTAAGTTTTTACCGTCATCTACCTATGGGCAGGCATTATAAACGACCGCGGTTTAAATCGATACGTACATATTCCGGCAAACCGCCTTTCATCGGCATATGGACTTCACCGGTAATCAACGGACGTGCATAACGAATAAAATCTTCGGTAACATAATTATGTTCTTCGTTGATCCATGTTAGCGGGATTTTTTTCTCAACATTGGCAACTTTGGACAAAGGCGTCTGCCCCATGCGAATCTGATACGGCTCATCCGCGATTCGTTCAAAAGTCACCATTAAGCCGCTTTTACCGGCCAAGGCATACTCTACTGCGGTTCGGCCGGCCAAGTAGGCCTCGTCGGCATCGGTTTTGGATGCCCAATGGGCGGCGGAGCGCTGGGCGGTTCCCGGGGTATTGCAACGGGCTTTAATGGATAATTCCGACTCCACCAAATCTTTGAGCGCGACGCCTACTCCGGAAAGCTGCGCATGGCCAAAAGCATCCTTACCGCCGGTGGCGAAGCAATATTCGCCGTTTTCATCCGTTATTCCCTCGGATACCACAACATAACAATAGCCTAGCTTGCGATATACCCGTTCTACATCCGCCAAAAACTTTTCTTTCACGAAAGGCGTTTCCGGCAAATAAATCAGATGGGGGGCTTCGTCTTCATAGCGTTTGGACAAAGCAGCAGCGGCGGTTAACCAACCGGCATTGCGGCCCATGGCCTCCAAAATCGTCACTTTGTTTTTGGTGGAAACGCTTTCTAAATCAATACCGGTTTCCCGAACGGTGGTGGCAATATATTTGGCAGCCGATCCAAAACCGGGACAATGATCGGTAAAAGCCAAATCGTTATCCACCGTTTTGGGAATACCGATTACCCGCATTTCCCAATCGGCGGCCAAAGCCGCCTGCCAAGTTTTATTGGCGGTATCCATACTATCGTTGCCGCCGTTATAGAAAAAATAGCGAATATTTAGTTTGCGGAAAGTTTCCACCAAACGTTCCTGTTCGGCGGCGGTCACTTTGTGGCGGCAGGAAAAAATACCGGCGCCTGGCGTGTAACGCAAGCCTTCTATAACACTGCGTTTTTGCTCCGCCAGATCAATAATTCTACCTTCCAGAATGCCTTTTATACCACTAATACCGCCATAAATATTGCCTGGCGCGTCCGGATTTGCTAACCAGGTCTCCACCACTCCGGCCACACTGCTATTAATCACTGCGGTGGGTCCGCCGCTTTGTGCAACAATTGCATTGCCTTGCAACATAATTTTTTCCTCCTAGCATTCTTTTTTTGCCGCTAAAATTTCCGCCGCTGTTTTTTCCCGAAAACGCTTGATCCGCAAAGCATTGCTTACCACTGTCACGGAACTCAGACTCATGGCTGCCGCCCCAATCATCGGATTGAGCAAAGGACCACCCCAAATATATAACAAACCGGCGGCTATAGGAATACCGGCAATATTATAACAAAACGCCCATACCAGATTCTGCTTGATAATGCGCATAGTATAAGCAGCCAACTGTAGTAAAGCGTTTAATCCGGATAAATCTTGCCTTAACAGGATAATATCCGCTGCTTCCATAGCAATATCTGCACCAGCGCCAATGGCTACGCCGATATCGGCTTTTTTTAGCGCCGGAGCATCATTAATACCGTCTCCCACCATAGCAACTACATTGCCTTCGTCTTTGCGGTTTTCAATCTGTTTCAGTTTATCTTGGGGCAACAATTCCGACGCCACATCATCCACCCCGACGGCCTGCGCAATTGCATTAGCGGTTTGGCGGTTGTCGCCGGTGAGCATCCACACCCGATATCCCTGCCGCCGCAAAGCGGCTATTTGTTCCGCATTACCAGGAATCAGGGAATCCGCTATGGCAAAGGCGGCCAAAACCTGGCCGGCTTCTGCCAAATAAGTAACTGTAGCCCCCTTTTTTTGCCATAATGTTACAGCATCTGACAAGCAGGAAACGTCCACGTTTTGCTCGGCCAACAAACGGTGATTGCCCAAAAAAAGCAAATGCCCCTGAATTTCCGCCTGCAAGCCCCGTCCCGGCAATACCTGCCGCTGGCTTAAGGACAAAACCGGCAGCTGTTCCGCTGCAGCAGCAGACTGAATCGCCAAAGCCAAGGGATGTTCGCTAACGGTTTCCATGGAAGCAGCCCAGGACAAAACCTGATCCCGGCTGACGCCAGCCTGTTCATTGACTATAGTGGCCGCAAGAGCTGGTTTTCCTTGGGTGATGGTGCCGGTTTTATCCAGCATCACCGTATCAACATGCGCCGTTCCCTCCAGGGCGGCGCCGCTTTTAATCAAAACCCCTAATTCCGCACCTTTACCCATTCCAACCGTAATGGCTGTAGGGGTAGCCAAACCCAACGCGCATGGACAAGCAATTACCAGAATGGAAATAAACACACTTAAACAAAAATCAATGCTTTGCCCGGTTAACAGCCATAAAGTGGCAGAAATCAAAGCCACCAACAACACAATAGGCACAAATACCCCTGCCACTTTATCTGCCAAACGGGAAATCGGCGCTTTTTGGCTTTCCGCTTCTTCCAACAAACGGGCAATTTGCGCCAATACAGTATCGCCCCCTACTTGTTCCGCCTGAAACTTAAAATAACCGGCGCCGTTAACCGTGCCGCCTTTTACCAAACTACCTACTCCAATATCCCGCGGCAGACTTTCCCCAGTGAGAAAACTTTCATCCACGCTGCTTTCCCCTTCAATCACTTTGCCGTCCACTGGTAGACGAGCGCCTGGTTTAACAATCACGACATCCCCTGGCTGCAATAGTTTGCTGTCGATTAGGCGTTCCCCTTGCTCTGTTTCAATGATAGCTTGCTCCGGCGCCAAAGCCAACAACTTACTTAAAGCCGAATTCGCCTGTTTTTTTGCCCGCTCTTCCAAGAACTTACCCACGGTAACCAAAGTAATAATCATGGTTGCGGTTTCAAAATACAATTGATGCACAAAATCCGTTTTGCCGCTGATAATCATTACGGTTGCATAGAGGCTGTATAAAACGGCAGCGGACGTCCCCAACGCTACTAAACTATCCATATTTGGCGCCCGGCGAAACAATGCAGGATAACCGGCCAGATAAAAACGACGGCCTAACCATAATACCGGCAGAGTCAAAACAAGTTGACATAAAGCAAAGCCTGCCGGATGGATACGGAAATCAATGAAAAGCGGAAGTGGCAAACCCAACATATGACCGCCCATAGAAAGATAAGCCAAAATCAGGCTAAAAATCACACAACCCAACAAAGTTTTTGCAGAATATATTGGTTTGACAGTTGGCTGGGTTGCTTCTTTTTCATCCGCCACGCCAAAACCGGCTTTGACAATCGCCTCCGAAATATTCTCAATAGAAATTATTTGAGGATCATAAATTATAAATGCCTTCCCAGCCAGCAAATTTACGTTAACCTGGTTTACTCCCGACAAACGGCCTACCACTTTTTCTACCCGAGCAGAACAAGCGGCGCAATGCATACCTGTTATATGGAGCAAGCATCTTTCCATTTTATCACCTCAGCATTTTTCCGGTTCCTCAATTTCTCCTTCATCTACCAGAGTAATACTTTTAATAATTGGTGGCAATTTGGGTCTATCATTAGCGCCAACGCGGCTTTCGGCAATTTCGTCCACCACATCCATACCGCTAACCACACGGCCAAAAGCCGCATATTGACCGTCCAGGAAGAAACCGTTTTTATGCATAATAAAAAATTGACTGCCGGCGCTGTTTGGATCATTGGCTCGCGCCATAGAAATCACCCCACGAGAATGACGCAGCGTATTGTTGACGCCGTTGGCGGCAAATTCGCCTTTGATGCAATAACCGGGACCGCCCATACCAGTACCTTCCGGGCAACCGCCCTG